>NZ_CP172558.1:2563326-2883742 GCF_046530675.1 Chitinibacter sp. S2-10
CCGAAGTGGTCGTTCACGCCCGCACCAAAACCGACGGCTACAAGCCGCCTGCGTACTGGGAATGGATTGCGACGATCAAGGAAAACGTCAAATTCAACGTCGTCGCCAACGGCGAAATCTGGACCGTTGAAGAATTCCATCGCTGCCGTGAAATTTCAAATTGCGACGACATCATGCTGGGGCGCGGCATCGTCGCCAATCCGGGGCTGGCGCTGGAAGCCAAGACCGGCAAGCGGCTTGAGTGGGAAGAGTTGATGCCCTTGTTCGTCGTTTTCTGGCAGCAGGTCTTGACGCATTGCTATCCGAAATATCAGGCCGGGCGGCTCAAACAATGGCTCAATTACTTGCGCCGTCATTACCCCGAAGCTGAAGCGCTATTCCAGCAAATCCGCACACTCAACACCGCCGAAGCGATCGAAGCCGGATTTCCTGCGCTGGTTCTGGGAAAGTAATCGTTTTCGAGCGGATTTGATTCATCTGGATTGATATACATTGGCTGGTATATCAATCCAGCTTATATCCAGAATGACTTGTACGAATATACCCCTATACTGGCAATTGGGAGAGCAAATGCTCCAGACCCTGAGCCTGAGTCAGTCCATTGGCCTCGCAATATTTGCGAAAACGCTGATGCAGGCTGGCGTCGATCTCGACCGACAGTGCCTTGGGCAAACGCTGATTGTGATCCTGCGTTGCGCGCATCACCTGCAAGGCACGAGAACGTCGCTTGCGCTCGGCGACGCTCATTGCCTTGCCAGAAAGAGCAGGGCGGCCACGGGGGCGTTTTTTTATGTCGGTCATTTTATTTTTCTGAATAGAATTTACGCGATAATTGCTAGGCACTTTTCACACAAATTGTAAGTTTCATCCAACAATCTGCTACGTTCAGCTGTACTCATGTGGCGTGGAAGTTTTTTTGATTCGGCAATCATAGCCAAATGTATGAGTAGTTCAGTAATTGCCTCTTTCTTTGACGCAAATTCGCTTCTGGATAAAGGGCAGCTAAAACTAATACTCTGCTCTTTTGGAAAAAAACTAATTGCTATCTCACGTCCATGACACAAAAGAATTTCTTTAACTGAACGCGACCAGCTGTTTGGAAACAATAAAGACATTGCTTCCATTTCATTGCGATTGAATGCGTGCTCGGCAGCATTTTGTACAATAATTTTCATGATTCACCAAAACTAACCATGCTAGTCACTTGGTTTTTAAATTTATTTCATCGCTTTGATAATCACAAACTTCGCATTTTGCGCCACGGATTCAATCCGCTTGAACCAGCGCTTCAAGTCTTTCTGATAATTCAAATGCCGGTTGGCGACGATCCAGAGTTCGCCATCTGGATTTAAGCACGCTCTGGCCTGTTCAAACATCGAGAGCGCAATATCGGTCGTAACGGTGTTTTGCTGGTGAAAAGGCGGGTTGATCAGGATCAGGTCGAACTTTTGCTCAATATCGGCCAAACCATCATGATGTGTGATCGTCACCAGCGCGTCTGGCGCGTTGTGTGAAAAGCTCATTCTGGCCGATTCGACCGCCGCCAGCGATTCGTCAAACAAGGAAAGGCGGGCGGCTGGGTGCAAGCGGTGGTAGGCGAGCGACAGCAGGCCATTACCACAGCCGACGTCGGCTACCGAATTGACTGCGGGCAGGCGGTCAAAATGTTCGATAAAAAATCGTGAGCCAATATCGATTTTCTGCTCGGCAAAAACGCCCGCGACATTGTGCAATTCAATTTCCAACTCGGGAATCGGAACGACAAAAGGCGTCAGTTGGGCGTTCAAATCAGTCTCCGGATTCAATACCGCCTTGTACATCCTCGCCTTGCGCTGCGTCGGCAGGTATTCGACTTCAGCGCATTGCGCCTTGATCGCGTCCAGATGACCGTTGCTGACGTGTTTTTGCATGCCGGAAAAATACAAAGTCAGCGGTGCATCAATCTGGCTGGACAGTTTTTGCAATTGTGCCGCGAGCAAGGAGAGTGACTTGGGGATTTTGACCAGCGCCAGATCGGCATATTGACCGGCGCAGCGGCTGAATGCTTGCTGTCGGGCGTTGACTGTAATCGCCTTTTGCGAACACCAGGAGTCGTTGATATGGTAGATGGCTTTGGCTTGCTTGCTTTCCGCCGCACAATGCAGGGCGCCAAAAGCATCGTTGACCAGTACGACGCTCGCCTCTGCGGCGAGGAAGTCGGACAAATATTCGTCAGCCGCATCCCAGGCGCGTAACTCTTTGGCATGTTTGCCCGGATAGCGAAGCAACTTGAGTGCGGCAAAGTCGATGGTCATAAGCAGAAGTATGTTTGCAAGATAATGATTGATTGGGCGCGATTTTACCTGTGCTGCGTAGCTTGCGGGAATTATTGAATTAGCTTGAATCGGGTTTGGTTTTCAGCAAGTTCGCCAGCTCAAGGTTTGGGCTGGCGGTATGAGTTTGACGTGGAAATTAGGGGCTATTGTTGTTGAGAATCATTCTTCTTTGTGATCTAATAAGAGCAATTTCATCGCTTCGGAAATAAATCATGCAAAAGATCCTTCTTTCAGCTTTGGTGTTGACCGCCGCACTGGCGAACGCCGAAACCGTTACGGTGTATTCGTCGCGTAACGAGCAGCTGATCAAGCCGCTGTTTGACGCCTATACCAAGGAAACCGGCGTAGAAGTCAAAGTGCTGACCGACAAGGAAGGCCCGTTGATGGCGCGCCTGCAGGCTGAAGGTGCCAATACGCCAGCGGATATGCTGATTACGGTTGATGCCGGTAATTTGTGGCAGGCGTCGAATATGGGCTTGCTCAAAACAGTAAATTCAAAAACGCTGACAGACAATGTTCCGGCGCATTTGCGCGATGCGAAAGGCCAGTGGTACGGCCTGTCGGTGCGTGCACGGACCATGGTTTACAATCCAAGTTTGATCAAATCTGAGCAATTATCGACTTATGAAGATCTGGCCGATCCTAAATTCAAAGGCAAGCTGTGTCTGCGTACCAGCAAGAAAGTCTACAATCAGTCACTGGTTGCGATGATGATTGCCCAGCACGGCGAGCCGAAAACCGAGCAGCTGGTTCGCGGCTGGGTGGCCAATTTGGCAACCGACGTATTTCCTGACGACACCAAGCTGATTGAGGCCGTAGCTGCAGGCCAATGTGCTGTTGGCATCGTCAATACTTATTACTTCGGTCGTATTCTGGACAAAATGCCCGCCGACAAACGCGAAGCTTATCCGGTGAAGTTGTTCTGGGCTAACCAGAAAACCAATGGTGTTCATGTGAATGTATCGGGCGCTGGTGTGACTCGTTATGCCAAAAATGAAGCCGGTTCGCTAAAATTGATGGAATGGTTGTCAAGCGAGAAAGCGCAAAACCTGTACGCAGACAAGGATCTGGAGTTCCCGGTGAATCCGAAAGTCAAAGCGGATGTACTGGTCAGCAACTGGGGTCCGTTCAAACAAAACCTGATCAATATGAGCAAAGCTGGCGAGTTGCAGGGTGCGGCTGTTAAACTGATGGATCGCGCTGGTTATAAATAATCCAGCCTGATTTTCTGGCAGGCGCAGCCTGCCGGATCAGTTTCTTCAATGGGCAGGCCATCAGGCGCTGCCCATTGTCTTTCCGGATTTCTTTCCTGATTGGCTCGATTGCCAGTCAGTTGTTTTGATTAGGATCTCTATGCGCCTCTCATCGCTGCGCGGAATGTGGTATGCCGCGCCGATTGCCTTGCTGACCATTATTCCCTTGCTGGTGGTTCTGGCCTCGTTTTTGCATCCGCAACCCGAGGTGTGGGCGCATCTGGCCGAGTATGTGCTGCCCGATGTCATCAAAAATACGCTGCTTTTGCTGCTTGGCGTTGGCGTTGGCGTGTTGGTGCTTGGCGTGCCGCTGGCGTGGCTGACTGCTGTGTGCGAATTTCCGGGGCGGCGCTTTTTTAGCTGGGCGCTGATGCTGCCGCTGGCGATGCCGGCGTATGTGCTGGCTTTTGTTCAGGTAGGCTTGCTCGATTTTACCGGGCCAATGCAAACGCTGATTCGCGAACTCAGCGGAGATTCAAGCTGGTTTCCGCGTATTCGCTCGACTGGTGGCGTGATTATGGTACTGTCGCTGGCGTTTTATCCCTATGTCTATCTGCTGGCGCGCAATGCGTTTTTAACGCAAGGCAAGCGTGCGCTGGAAGCGGCGCAAATGCTTGGGCTTTCGCACCGTCAGGGTTTCTGGCTGGTCGCTTTGCCGATGGCCAGACCGTGGCTGATTGGCGGCCTGACGCTGGCACTGATGGAAACACTGGCCGATTTCGGTACCGTGTCGATTTTCAATTTTGATACGTTTACAACGGCGATTTATAAATCGTGGTTTGCGTTGTTTAACTTGCCCGCCGCTTCGCAACTGGCGTCCTTGCTGGTGTTATTTGTTTTTGTTCTGGTTGGTTTGGAGCACTGGGCACGCGGTGCGAGAAAATATCATGGGCGGATTGTCGCAGCCGAGCGTATTTGCTTGCATGGCTGGCATCGCTATCTGGCTATCGCGCTGTGTTCCGGCGTCTTGCTCGTTGCTTTTATTGTTCCGCTGATCCAGTTGCTGATCTGGGCGAGCACGATCTGGGCTGAAGATTTTGATCAGCGTTATATCGGCTTTACCTTACGCTCAATGCTGATTTCTCTGTTTGCTGCCTTGATTGTCGCCTTGCTTGCGCTCTTGCTGGTCTTTATCCAGCGCCGTTTTACGAGTACCGGAACTCGCTGGGTGGTGCGGCTGGCGACGCTGGGTTATGCCGTTCCTGGTTCGGTGCTGGCAGTCGGTGTTTTCCTGCCGATAGCCTGGCTCGATAATTTGCTGATACCGATTGCTAACAGCCTGGGTTTTGCCACATTCCAGATTTTAAAAGGCTCGGTCGCGGTGATGCTGCTGGCTTTGGCTGCACGGTTTATGGCCGTGGCTTTTCAGCCGATGGAGAGCGCCATGCAGCGTATCAGTCGCAACCAGGAAGATGCAGCACGCTCGCTGGGTACAAGTCAGCGGCAATTGTTGTGGCGTTTGCATCTGCCGCTATTGCGCGGCGGTGTGCTCACTGCGGTGTTGATGTGTTTTGTCGATGTGATGAAGGAAATGCCGATTACGCTGATGACGCGACCGTTTGGCTGGGATACTTTAGCAGTGCGGGTGTTTGAAATGACGTCGGAAGGCATGTGGGCCAACGCTGCTTTGCCGAGTTTGATGATTGTGCTGACGGGTTTGATTCCGGTGGCCTTGTTGGTCATCAAGTCCGAGCATCGCCACTAGAAATGGCTGCGAAACACGATGGAATATGAATTTTAGGTTGCTAAACATGGCAGACAACATTTTAAGTGTTAATCAGATCAGCGTCGGTTTTGCCCGGCGCAATATCGTCGAAGGCTTGTCGTTTCAATTGCAGCCGGGCGATATCGGCTGCCTGCTCGGTGCTTCGGGTTGCGGCAAGACGACTGTGCTGCGGGCGATTGCCGGTTTTGAAAATCTGCGTGCAGGAACGATCAGTCTTGATGGGCAAATTGTTTCAAGCACCAGCCAGCAGCTTGCGCCGCAATTGCGTGGCATCGGCATGGTTTTTCAGGATTACGCGCTGTTTCCACATCTGACTGTTGCTGGTAATGTGGCTTTCGGCTTGAAGTCATTGTCCAAGTCCGAAGCCGAGGCCAGAGTGGCGAAAATGCTGGCGCTGGTTGGTCTTGCTGATCTGGGGGCTCGTTACATTCATGAATTATCCGGCGGCCAGCAACAGCGCGTCGCGCTGGCACGGGCCTTGGCACCGCAGCCACGCTTGTTGTTACTCGACGAGCCGTTCTCGAATCTGGATGTCGAGCTGCGTGAACGGCTGGGGCAGGAAGTTCGCGCGATTCTGAAAGCGACCGGAACGACGGCGATTTTAGTGACGCACGATCAGCACGAGGCTTTTGCAGTCGCGGACCAGATCGGCGTGATGTCCGAAGGGCATATCCGCCAGTGGGGAAGTCCTTACGATCTGTACCACGAACCCGTTGACCGCTTTGTTGCTAATTTTATCGGTGAAGGCGTTTTGCTACCGGCACGACTGACTTCGCCGCAATGCATCGAATTCGAGCTGGGGCAGCTTTGCCGTACGACCGACGTGGCCTGCTGCGTCGGTTGTGATATGGAAGTGCTGATCCGTCCCGACGATGTGCAGCATAACGACGCCAGTCCGCTCAAAGCCAAAGTGCTCTCTAAAGCATTTCGTGGTGCCGAATTCATGTATACGCTGGGTTTGCCGTCTGGCCAGACTTTGCTCTCGCTGGTGCCGAGTCATCACAATCATGCGATTGGTGAGGACATCGGTATCGAGCTGGAAATGGATCACCTGATTGTGTTTAAAACATAATCATGGGTATATGCATGTAGGTCAATTTTTAATTGTTCTGCGTGTCTATACCTAGATGGAGTAATCCAGCTCCGGCGGACAGAGCGTTTGCATTGCGGCGTACGTCGAAATAAACGGCGCGTGCGCTAGCTGATCGAGCAAGTCGCCGTGGCGCAGCGTGTCGAGCACCGGGCCTTTGACTTCGGCCAGATGTAGCGTAATACCTTGCTCGGACAGGGTTTTTTTCCAGTCTTTGAGCGCGTTAACCGCGCTGTAATCAATGCTATTGACCGCAGACAGAACCAATAACAATTGCCGCGACTCGGGATAATTGGCCAGCTGAGCATTGATCTGCACCAGCACGTTGGCGATATTGGCAAAATACAGATTTTCGTCGACCCGCACTGCCAGTATGCCTAGCGTGGTGTCGACCCGATGCCGCAATACATTGCGATAGTGCTCGGTGTTTGGGACCCGCCCGATGACGGCAACATGTGGCTGCTGGCTGCGCCACAGGTAGAGTGCGATGGCAATGCCGACGCCCAGCGCAATGCCTAGCATCGGGCCAAGTAACAAAACGCCGGAAAAAGTCATCAGCCAGGCCAAGCCATCGCGCGGGTCAAATTGCCAGGCCAGCCGCAGTTGTTCCACTGAAATCATCCGGCTGACGGCCAGAATAATCGTTGCTGCGAGCAAGGCTTGTGGCAGAAAGGCGAGCAGGGGGAGTAATAGCCACAAAGCCAATACAATCCAGAGTGCCGATAACATACCTGCCAGGGGTGTCTGCGCACCTGCATTGGTGTTGACAACGGTGCGCGAAAATCCACCGCTGACCGGCATACCGCCGACCAGCGCGGCGGCCAGATTGCAGTTGCCCAGCGCGAGCAGCTCGCGGTTAGCGTCGATGCTTTGATGACTCGCCGCGGCAATGCTTTGCGCGACGGTGATACTTTGCAAAAACCCGGCCAGCCCGATCAGTAGTGCCGGTAGCAAAAGCGATTGCAGGCTGGATAAATCGAGCGTGCCTATTCCTTTGAGTTCCGAGCTCGCGAAATGCGCCGCAGGCAGTTGCCCCAGTGTTTTGATGCGATGTGCGGAATCAAATCCTGCGAGCAAGATGCCGAGAATGATCATCACCAGCAGTGGCAGAATCTTGCCCGCCAGCTGCGCAGCTTTATCGCTCATGCCCAGTTTGACGAGCAACTGGCTCGCTGGCGTCGCGGCCAGCCACATCAAGGTCAGTCCGATCAGGCCGAACAGCACATTAGCTAGTTGCAAATGATGCAAGGCGCTGGGCAAGTTGATCGCCAAGGTCAGCAGCGTATCGCCGCGCCATGAGGTGCCAAGCAGCGAGCCGGTTTGCCCCAGTGCGATCAGCAAGGCTGTTCCGGCGCTAAAGCCCTGAATCACCGGCAGTGACAGAATTCGCGTGATGCCGCCCAGCTTGAATGCGCCAAACAGCGTCAACATCAGGCCGGATAGCAGCGTCAATGTTGCGGCGAGGATTAGATATTGCGTACTACCCGCTGCTGCCAGCGGTGCCAGCGCCGCCGCCGTCATCGCTGAAGTGATCGCCATCGGTCCGACCGACTGCGTCATGCTGCTGCCAAAAAAACCGTACACCAGCAAAGGGCCGATGCTCGCATACAGCCCGGCCATCGGTGGCAAACCAGCCAGTTGCGCGTAGGCCAGACCTTGCGGGATCAGCAGTAGCGCGACGATCAGACTGGCCGTGATGTCGCCAGTCAGCCAGTCACGGTGGTAGTGCTGCATCCAGGTCGGTAGGTGGCTGGCCAGTTTGCTGGAATGGCTTGTGCTGGTGGGCATGGTGTCAGGCTTTTTTCTGCAGGCGTTCAAAAATCAGCATGCCCACCAGCATCGCGGCGGCAAACAATACCCCCCCGAGTGATCCTGTACCGACGGCTACCAGCGCAGGCCCTGGGCAGATACCCCCTATGCCCCAGCCAATACCGAATAGTGCGCTGCCCAGAATCAGACGTTTGTCGATAACGACACTGGTCGGCAGTTTCATGTCTTCATGCGTCAGCAGCGTTTTGGGTGTGCGTTTGGCGAGGGTAAAAAAGATAATCGAAACACCAATCCCGCCGCCCATCACAAAGGCGAGACTCGGATCCCACAACCCGGCCAGATCAAGAAAACCCTGCACCTTGGCCGGATTGGCCATGCCTGCGAGTAACAAACCCAGACCAAACAAGAGGCCGGTGATAAAACCCAGAATATTCATTTTCATGATGATGTCCTTCGCACTTAAAGCAGGTGCTTGATAATAAATACAGTCACAAACCCCGCAGCCATAAACGAGATCACGGCAGAGAGTGAACGCAATGACAGGCGCGATAGACCGCAAATGCCGTGGCCGCTGGTGCAGCCATTGGCGTAACGCGTTCCGATGCCGACCAGCAAGCCGGCAATAATCAGGCCGACTGGCGAGGTCACCATCGTCAGGGCTGGCAAAGGGGCAAACAGGCTCCAGAGTGCCGGGGCAAGCAGCAAACCCAGCGCAAACAGGATGCGCCAGCTTTTGTCGCCTTTAGCCCATGAACCGCCGGAAAATAGTCCGCCAATAATTCCGGCGATACCGGCAATCCGGCCGGAGAGCAGAATCAGCAAACCTGCCGAGAGGCCGATAAGGGCGCCGCCGAGCAAGGAGGCGAGCGGGGTAAAGTTGGCAAAATCAATTTGAACTAATTGCATGGTCCGTTTCCTTTTGAGTGTTGGTGTCGGTGTTATCCACTGGGCTTACCGGGCAATAGAGCATATAAAGCAGTGACAGCACCTGACGAACCTGATCGCTGGCGAGCGAGTAATAAATCCGTTTGCCCTCGCGGCGTGTATTGACGAGGCCTGCATTACGCAACACGCCGAGCTGCTGCGATAAAGTGGGCTGGCGGATATCGAGCAGCGTTTCAAAATCTGAAACGCATTTTTCACCTTCGACCATCTGGCATAGCAGTAATAAGCGGTCTTCGTTGGCGAGGTTTTTGAGTAGTTGCGTGGCCTCACCGGCTGCAATACGCATTGCTTCTTGCATCGCCGAGGCGCTGGCTGTGACTTGATCTGACATGTTGTCCTCTGCTGATCAACTAATATTGACATATTATATAAATAAATATATTGTAATGTAAAGCGTAATTAGTTTTGGAGTGTGACATGTCAGTGATAAGCAATTCTTCGGCAGCAATGAATGAAGTTGCACCGATTGTTGAAGGATTTTACGATCCGGCGACTTTTACCATCACTTATCTGGTGTATGACCAAGCGGGTGGGCATGCCGCAATCATTGATCCGGTACTCGACTATGACCCTAAATCCGCACGTACCAGTACCGGCAACGCCCAGTTGCTGGTCGATAGGGTTCATGAGTTGGGTTTGAGTGTTGACTGGATTCTGGAAACGCACGCGCATGCCGATCATTTGTCGGCTGCCGCCTGGCTCAAAGAGCAATTGGGCGGACAGATCGGAATTGGTCATGGTATTGATCGGGTACAAAAAATCTTTAAACCGATTTTTGGGATGGAAAATGATTTCCACACCGATGGACGTCAGTTTGATCATTTGTTTGTTGATCATGAAGAGTGGGGTATTGGTCGTTTGAGCGCGCAGGTATTGGCTGTTCCTGGGCATACCCCTGCTGATGTGGCCTACCTGATTGGTGATGCGCTGTTTTTGGGTGATACCTTGTTTATGCCCGATGTCGGCACGGCGCGGTGTGATTTTCCCGGTGGCAGCGCAGCTGCGCTTTATGATTCGGTGCAGCGTCTTTACCGCCTGCCTGATCAGACGCGCACTTTTGCCTGTCATGATTACCCTCCGGCAAATCGACCAGACGCGGTTTGGGAGGCTAGTCTGGGTGAGCATAAACAGCGCAATATTCATCTGAATGCAGGCACTACAAAAGACGAATTTATCAAAATGCGCGAAACACGTGATGCCACGCTGGCAATGCCAGTCTTGATTATGCCGTCGATACAGATCAATGTACGGGCAGGGCATTTGCCGCCGGCCGAAGCCGATGGTCGCCAGTACCTGAAATTGCCATTGAATACCCTGTGAGGATAAAAGAATGAGTATGCAGCTTGAATGCCCCCATTGCCACGCAGTGAACCGGCTGGAAGCTAGTCGCCTGAACGAGTCGCCCAACTGTGGTGCCTGTAAAGCGCCCTTGTTGGCTGGCGCGCCGCTTGCCGCCAGCAAGGAGTCGCTGCCACTGATTTTGAAGCACAGTAAATTGCCGGTTGTGATTGATTTCTGGGCGCCTTGGTGCGGACCGTGTCAACAATTTGGCCCTACCTTTGCCACCGCAGCCAAAGATATGGCCGGAAAAATGTTGTTTGTGAAAGTCGATACCGAGGCGCAGCCCGATTTGGGCAATCAATTCCGTGTGCGAAGTATCCCAACACTGCTGGTAGTGGAGAGTAATGCCGAGCTGGAGCGTGTTTCTGGTGCTTTGTCGCCAGGGCAATTTAAAGCCTGGCTGATGCAGTTTTTATAAATCGCTTTGGGTTTGAAATTCAGGAGGTGTGAAATGAACAATGTTGGAGGTTTGGATCGGGTCGCCAGAATTGTCATTGGTGCTGCACTAATCATTCTGGCCGCCTTGGGTGTGCTTGGTGTCTGGGCTTATATCGGGATTGTACCGTTGCTGACGGGCTTGTTGCACTCCTGCCCTTTGTATAGCGTTTTTGGGGTGAATACCTGTCCGAAGCATAAACCGTAGAATAATTTAACCAATGAAAAAGCCCGCAAAGCGGGCTTTTTGTTTGATGATTCAAGACTGAAAATCAGCCCGCGCGATAGCCGTTGGGGCGGGTTTCTTCAATCCAGCGACGAATTCGCATTGCGTCGCCAATACGGGTTTGTTTGCCGGCAGAGTCCATCAGAATCATGACGACGGGCATGCTGTTAATGGTTGCCTGCATCACGATGCAACGGCCAGCTTCGTTAATGTACCCTGTTTTGGAAACGCCGATGGTCCAGTCTGGGTTTTTTACCAGCGGGTTGGTATTGCGGTAAACCATCTGGTTGCCGTGAACATTTGACGTGAAAGTGTATTCACTGGCCGTCGAGAATTGGTGGATTTCCGGATAACGCTGCGCCGCCTTAACCATCAGGGACAGCTCGCGCGGTGTTGCAACATTTTGCGGGGTCAGACCGGTGGGGTCGAAAAAGCGGCTGTGAACCATGCCAAGTTGCTGCGCTTTTTCGTTCATTTTGCGAATGAAGTTGGCGCGGCCACCCGGAAAGGCGTGGCTGAGTGCCGATGCCGCACGGTTTTCAGATGACATCAGCGCCAGTAATAGCATTTCGCCGCGGGTCAGTGTGGTGCCGACCGATAGACGTGAGCCGGTATTTTTAAGTGTATCCAGATCGTCGTTGCTGATGGTAATCAATTCGTTCAATGGCAGGTGCGCATCGAGCACGACCATGGCGGTCATCAGTTTGGTAATGGATGCAATCGGCACGACATTATCTGCATTGCGCTCGTACATGACTTCGCCAGTTTGCTGATTCATGACAACAACACCGGAAGATTGTACGCCCGGATTGTAAAGACTAAGTGGACTGGCATTGACGCGGGCGATCTGCAAATCCCTGCGTGCACCGGCAATTGCTTGCTGTTTGATATTGCTTCGGCGTACTGAAATCGTGACGGCTTTGTTTTTGCCGGCATGCTTAAACTGCTTGGTATTGGTTTTTTTGGCCAGTTGTTGTTTTTTGGTTTTCTTTGATGCGGTGTATTTTGTACCTGCTTTTTTTGTTGATACCGTTGTTTTTTCTGCCTTGTTATTAGCGGCAATCGCTGGATTTGCCGCTAAAAATGCGCAGGCAATCAGAGCGCAAAGTGGGCGAAACAACTTGGACATGAGGACCCCTTCAAAAAACAGATGTGTTGCTATGTTAGTTAATGCTGATTTTAATACAAAAACCAGAAAAAAGTCATTGCTAATCAATATGTAGTGATTTTTTGCTAATAAATGACATTAAAATTGCCTGAACTTGCAATGCTTGTTAGGATTGTCGTATTGCACTGCAGCATTTTTGCGTACAATCATATTCAGAGAAAACCCTAGTATTTCGGAGCCCAACGTGCTGAATCACCCTGCTATGCAAGCTTTTTTCGATCATTTGACTGAAACAAATCGCCAATGGACTGAGCAATGGGCAAAAGTGTTCCCTGCCGCAGAGCCCAGCCAGCATTTGAATGTCATGCATGAGATGTTGCACAAAATACAACAATCACAACCTAATTTGTTGGGCGCGCAGACGGCATTCTACCAGCAGCAGATGGATTTATGGCTTGGCCTGATAGGCGCGAAATCAGGAGTGAAAGTGGTTGAGGCGGATAAGTCGGATCGCCGTTTTAATGCGCCGGAGTGGGATACGCCCATTTTTGATTACATTCGCCAGAATTATTTACTGACGTCGAAATGGCTGCTCGATCAGATCAATTCTCCGCAATATGACGATGCAACGCGCGAAAAAATGTCTTTCTTTACCCGGCAGTATATCGACGCGATGAGCCCGAGTAATTTTGCTTTTACCAATCCTGAAGTCATGAAACTGGCGCTGGAAACCAAAGGTGAAAGCCTGCAGGAAGGCATGAAGCAATTACTGGCCGATATGCAAAAAGGCTCGATTACGATGACTGATGAAAGTCAGTTTGAAGTCGGTAAAAATCTGGCCGTCACACCGGGTGAAGTTATTTTTGAAAATGACTTGTTCCAGCTGATTCAATACACGCCAAGTACCCCTCAGGTGTATAGCCGTCCACTGCTAGTTGTTCCGCCATGTGTGAACAAATACTACATTATGGATTTGCAGCCAGCCAATTCGATGATGAGTTATATCGTCAGTCAGGGCTTTACGACTTTCCTGGTTTCCTGGAAATCAATCGAGCCACACCAAGGTGATTTGCGCTGGGATGATTACATCGAAACCGGTGTGATCAAGGCTGCTGAAGTGGTGCGTGAAATCAGCAAAGCAGAAAAAATCAATGTACTGTCGTTCTGCATCGGCGGCGAATTAGTATCCACTGCCATGCCGGTGATGAAAGCACGCGGCTTGGACTGGTTTGAATCAGTCACGCTGATGACGGTGATGCTCGATCACACCGATCCGGGTGAAATCAAACATTTCATTGACTGGAATATTATTCGTCAGCGCGAAACGCAGGCGCAAGGTGTGATTGGCGGTAAAGAGCTGGCTCGGACGTTCTCGGCACTGCGCTCTAACGATTTGATCTGGAATTATGTCGTTAATAATTACCTGAAAGGCAAAAACCCTGCACCGTTTGATCTGTTGTACTGGAATAGTGATTCGGCCAATCTCGCTTTGCCGATGCACACCTTCTTCCTGCGCAATATGTATCTGGAAAACAATCTGATCAAACCCAATTCATTCAGCCTGTGTGGCACGTCGATTGATCTGACGACCATCAATGTGCCAACGTATATTTTTGCCGCACGTGAAGATCATATCGTGCCTTGGCAATCGGCTTTTGCTACGACGAAGATTTTTAAAGGACCAATCCGTTTTGTACTGGGGGCTTCAGGTCATATTGCCGGTGCGATTAACCCGGTTTCGACCAATAAGCGCAATTACTGGGTCAATGACAATGTCGCGCTCAATCCGGAAGATTGGTTTAACAGTGCCGAATCTCGTCCTGGCAGCTGGTGGCAGGATTGGTCGGCCTGGCTGGCTCCCCATTCAGGCAGCCAAGTCGCCGCGCCGAAAAAAGCAGGCAATACCAAATACAAAATGATCGAGCCCGCGCCTGGTCGTTATGTGAAAGCCAAAGTGGTTTGATTTTTAAGTGGCAAGTAAAAAGCTTCCCAGCTTCCTTACCTCGCCTTGCCGTACGATTTGTACTGCCTACGGTTCGGTGCCTTGTTGGATGGGGTGGCCTCGGGTCAAAACTTTTTGATGATGATTTAATTAATTTATCCAGCAAGGCCGCCGCGCCTTGCTTTTTTTAGAACCAAATGCTTACAGCTAGATGTTGTTTGCTTTTGTTGCGAGAGGACTATTTATGACTGAAGTGGTTATTGTTGCAGCCGGCCGTACAGCCTTGGGTAATTTTTCTGGGGGACTGGCTAAAGTAGCTGCGCCAGAATTGGGCGCGACCGTGATTCGCGCTTTGCTCGAAAAAACCGGAGTGAAAGCTGAACAAGTGTCAGAAGTCATTTTGGGTAATGTATTAACTGCCGGCCTGGGCCAAAATCCAGCCCGTCAGGCCGTACGCCGTGCCGGTCTGCCAGATGCAGTGCCAGGTTTGACGATCAATCAGGTGTGCGGCTCTGGTCTGAAAGCCGTAGCCCTGGGCGCGCAAGCCATTCTGGCTGGTGATGCTGAGATCGTGATTGCCGGTGGTCAGGAAAACATGTCGGCCAGCCCGCATATCCTGAACGGCAGCCGCGATGGTTTCCGCATGGGTAATGCCAGTCTCGTTGACAGCATGGTGTACGACGGTCTGACTGACGCGTACAACAACTATCACATGGGCGTGACTGCAGAAAACATTGCCAAAAAATACAGCATTACGCGTGAAGAGCAAGATGCTTTGGCGTTGTCTTCACAACAGAAAGCCGCTGCCGCACAAGCAGCGGGCCGTTTCAACGATGAAATCATTCCGGTCGTGATTCCGCAGAAGAAAGGCGATCCAGTCGTTTTCAATCAGGATGAATTTATCAAACCATCAACAACAGCCGAGTCTTTGGCTAAATTGCGTGCAGCGTTTGATAAAGAAGGCACGGTAACAGCGGGTAATGCATCGGGTATTAACGATGGCGCCGCTGCGGTTCTGCTGATGAGCCGCGACAAAGCCAATGAGCTGGGTCTGACGGTATTGGCTTCGATCAAGGCATCGGCGAGCACCGGTCTTGATCCATCGATCATGGGTATGGGGCCGGTGTCTGCAACGCAACGCGCTTTGGCCAAAGCCGGTTGGAGCATCGATGATCTTGATTTGATCGAAGCCAATGAAGCTTTTGCCGCACAAGCTTTGGGCGTGGCGCGCGAATTGAAATGGGATCTGAACAAGGTCAACGTGAACGGTGGAGCGATTGCCTTAGGTCACCCGATTGGCGCGTCAGGCTGCCGCGTGCTGGTTACTCTGATTCATGAAATGGTACGTCGCGATGCGAAAAAAGGCCTGGCAACTTTGTGTATCGGTGGGGGTATGGGCGTAGCGCTGTGCGTTGAACGCTAATAGCGGGCAATACATGGGCATGTATCTAATACAGATACCGCCAAATAAAAAAACCGCAGCTACTTCATATAAGAAAAGCTGCGGTTTTTTATTTACGCGAACAAAGTGATTACTTTTTCAACGAATCACGAATTTCGCGCAGCAAAGCAATTTCTTCCGGCGTTTCAACGACGACAGGCGCTGGCGCCTCTTCACGCTTGATTTTATTCATCGCTTTGACCACCAGGAATATAGCGAAAGCAACAATCGTAAAGCTGATCATGCTGTTGATAAACAGGCCAAAATTGAGCGTGACTGCACCAGCATCCTGTGCGGCTTTGAGCGTTTCGTAAGGGCCGGCAACTTTTGTACCTTCGACCAAAGTGACAAACATATTGGTGAAATCAACTTTGCCAATCAGAAAACCCAGCGGCGGCATAATGATGTCTTTGACCAGCGAATCAACAATCTTGCCAAATGCCGCGCCGATCACGACACCAACAGCCAGATCGATGACATTGCCGCGCATGGCAAACTCGCGAAATTCCTTGAACATAATCAACTCCGGAAAAATAGAAGTAGGAAAAATAATTGTTTAATCTTTCACAACCGTCAAGTAAACCGTAATTTCTTCACGGTCGTGATAGAGGTGCTTGGCGGTGATTTTGCACGGCATGCCGGCTTTTTCCAGCTTGGACTCGATCAGGCCAAAGCATTTGCACACTTCCAGATAGCGCTTTTTCATTGGCAGCTTCAGATTGAAAATCGAGCGGCGCGCATTGCCGGCCGCTACCCATTTGGCAATCAGCTCGGCAACGCGGATCGGCTGTTCGACCATATCGCACACCAGCCATTCAACCGGGTTTTTAGGGCGGAATTTGAAACCATCATCGCGAATATGTTTCACCTGATGGTGGCCGTCCATGCTGCCCTTCATCGGGCCGTTATCAATGGCAAACACTTTCAGTCCACGACTTACCAACTGATAGGTCCAGCCGCCCGGTGCAGCCCCCAGATCGACCGCGCTCATGCCTTCGCGCAATTTGCTTTCCGGATTGTCAACCAGTACCAGAATCGCCTCGAGCAGTTTAAGGGTCGAGCGGCTAGGTGCATCGACCGGCATACGCAGGCGCGGAATGCCATTAATCCAGTCGGTCTCTTTGGCTGGGCGTGAACAGATAAAAACTTCATTTTGCTGCGGGAAAAACAGATGCAGGCGATTACGGACACGCTGCGGCTGCAGCCAGTTGTTTTCGGCGGCGGCTTTGGCGACATAATCGCCAAATTTGCGGCAAAAACTTGATAATGACTTGCCATCGTTGGTATCCGGGTATTCAAGCCAGATGTCGCTGAAAGCTGAATTAATTGTTTTTAGCGAATTGACAATCGGAGTGAGCCTATCTTTGCCGCCCAGTGTGAGGTGATCATGTACGAGCAAGGTCTGACGAGGAAAAATCAGCGATTTATTGACCAGGCTAATCAAAGCTTTCGGATTTTTTTCATCCGGCGTGAATAATATCCAGCCGTCGCCACGTTCGAAAGTGCCATCACATGCGATATTGTCGGCAATTTCTTCGGCACAATCAGGCTCAAAACCCGCCCGGCAATAAGCTAACAGGCCAGATGGAACGGCGGTATTGATTTCAGACATGATTGCGCTCGGTATAAAAGCCGCAAGCATACCCAAGAAAAGCCTTTATGACCATGCAGGGATGGGCTTAAATGCCCTTGCTTTTGCGCAACGTTTGCGGGATGCGCATTTCAAATCTGGTGCCTTTGCCTTGTTCGGAAAAGACTTTGATCGTGCCGCCCAATGTTTGGGTCACAAGATTAAAAACAATATTGAGCCCCAGCCCGCTGCCACCGTTGGCACGTTTGGTTGTGAAAAATGGATCGAAAATTTTATCAATCAGGGCGGAGGAAATGCCTGCGCCATTATCGCTGAAGTCCAGAATCACCATTTCTTGTTCCTTATGGGCTGAAATGACAATGGTATTTGGATGTTTGGCATTTTCCTGTTCAGGGTGTTCAAAAGCATGCAGCAAGGCATTGTTGAGTAAATTGGTCAGGATCTGTGAAACAGCACCAGGAAAACTGTCCATCTTGATTTCGTCGGGGCAATCGATTTGGATAGAAACGGCGACATGCTTAATTAATGGCCGCAAACTGGTCATGATTTCATGCAAGTATTCGCGCAATTCAAAATCGCGCTGGACTTCCGAAGTCTGATCGACTGCAACGCGTTTGAAACTTTGAATCAGATCGGCAGCACGTGTGGCATTGTTCAGAATCAGTTTGGCCGACTGCATGGCCGTTTCGCCATAATTGAGCACTTCGGATTTTTTGATCTGGCCGCTCTCGAGCATATTCTTAAACAACTGGGTTTCATCGCTTAAAACCGATGCGCTGGTTAAAATGACGCCAACTGGTGTATTGATTTCATGAGCAACGCCAGCAACCAGACTACCTAGCGAAGCCATTTTTTCAGATTGCACCAAAGAAGCCTGAGTTTCCTTTAATTGCTGCAGGGCACTTTCAGCTTCTTCCTTGGCTTGACGCATTTCGGCTTCGGCAAGCGACATCATGGCGACATTGTCTTGTAGCCGGTGAGCAATCCGGTTATAGCCGATCGAAACTTCGTCAATTTCCTGATACGGATCTCGAGGCAGGTCTATATCCTGATAGGCATTTTCTATCTCAGCAATTTGATGAAACCGATCGCGCAGCAATGACAGGGGGCGAATAACAATTTGTCGCATCGTATGCGATAGAGCCATTACAACCAATAAATCAAGAATGATAATTTCGATGATTTTATTGGTAATCTGTTCATTCAATTGAGCCGTAATAATCTGGGGGTTCGTCGAGAAATGGATTTCCCCCAATTTTTTCTGACTGTCGACGCCCGTGTAATTAAGCGGAAACCGCAGGCTATTCTGGTCGCTGACCGAGTTTTTTACTTTGGCAATCGTTCCGTTTTCAAGACGTTTTCGGCCATCGAGAAAAGTATTGCCGCTGTAGACCTCAATCTGGTTGATTCCTGCATAACTGATTTCTGCATCCAGAATCCGTGCCAGCTGTGCATCGTCAAAATTCCACAGCACTCCAGGGACCACTGTTTGCAGGCGTAGCACCATGCTTTTTTCATATTCGAGCAATTCCGATTCAAGACGTTTTTTCGCATCAAAATAGGAAATCGCACCTGATAGCGACAAGGCGCTGGTCAGGATAATTACGAAAATCAAATTAAGGTAAGTACGAATGCGGCGCATGGCGAAGAAGAGGCTCAATGAGTTTTCAATCTAGCAGCTAATCGCGCCTTTGCAGGTATTTTCGGTCGTCAAACGTGGCGACCCAATGCGGTTGCCAGACGACCATTAGAGTTAGGTTCAGTCCCGTGGTAAAGCCTTCGGGCCAGCCCATCAAAAAGTAATAGGGCAGTATTTCAGAATACAGAAATTCCCAGGAATAAAGTGCTGAGCTGGTCAACGTCAGGCAATGGAAAAAGCCGAACAGCCACATGCTCAGTGCTGCAGCGCCGAAACAATTTAGGAAAATATAGATGAAATAATTATGGGGAAGGCGATGTTGCGCCCAGCGAAGCAGCAAAGTGCAGACCGTGATCGGAATCGCCGCTTTGAGTCCCCATAAAATGCCGATGTCGACCCAGGCAATATGTCCGAAAATCGCCTGTAGTAACACAATGGCAGCCATGCCGAGCATTGCGCGGTAGGGACCTGCAATCAAAGTAAGGGCCGCACTGCCCAGAATATGAAACGTGATTCCCTGCTGGATTTGTGCACGCAGCTGCCAGAGCAACAGGATGACAACGCAAGCTGCAAGCCAGCTATTTCGGTGAGGGTTCGAGAGTGTATGCCAGTTTTCACGGCGCAGAGCGTGAACCAAACCGGCGATGAGCAAAAACCAGCCGAGTAGTTGCCAGAATTCGCTGTAAATGGCCTCGTTGCTGCTCATCTTTGTTTGAGCTAGCGTTAGAAACGCCAGGCTTTATCGACCAGCTCGCCTAGTTGCGTGAGCCTGCCGTGGAAAAAATGCCCAACGCCGGGAACGACGAGCACCGGCAATTGCTGCGGCCGCGCCCAGTCGAGTACCGCCTGCAGACTGATAACCTCGTCTTCTTCGCCGTGGATCACCAGTGTGCCTTTGGGAACAGTCGGGAAATCGTAACGGCTGACTGCCGGGCCGACCAGAATCATCCCTTCGACTTCATGCTCACCTAGCCGCTCGCGCAGGCGGCTTTGTACCAGCGTGCCAAAAGAAAACCCAGCCAGCGTCAGCCGATTGAGGCCGGGGTACTGGCTGCGCGCATACGACAGCACGGCGGCCATATCGTCGGGCTCAAGCTCGCCCCGGCTGTGTTCGCCTTCCGAGTTGCCGACGCCGCGCAGATTCGGGCAGAGGCAGACATAACCGAGCCGTGACAAAGTTTTCGCCAACGTATGGACAATCTTGTTATTAAAAGTGCCACCCTCGGTCGGATTCGGATGCGCAATCAGCGCAATGCCGACGGTTTCCGACCACGCCGAATCAAGCCGCAGGCATTCGAGCTTGCCCGCCGGGCCGTCGATTTCGATTAAATCAAAAGTAGCTGCTTTGCGGGGTATATTCGTAGAAGTCATTTTCAAATTGTTATGTAGTTAAATACATCACCAGAGTATGCTGGTTTCGCCTCACGCCTCACGCCTCACGCCTCAGATTTTCAGGCGCTCAACGACGCGACCATGCACGAGATGCTCGTTGATGATTTCGTCGATGTCGTCTTTGTCGATGTAGGTGTACCAGGTTTCTTCCGGGTAAATCACGATCACCGGACCTTCTTCGCAGCGCTCCAGACAGCCCGCTTTATTAATCCGCACTTTGCCCGTGCCATTCAAGCCCAGCGCTTTAACGCGCTCTTTGGCGTAGGCCCACAGCGTGTCGGCACCACAACTATTACAGCTCTGGCGCTCGCCAGGCTCGCGCTGATTCAGGCAGAAAAAAACGTGGTGTTGATAGAAACTCATTGTGACCTCGTACAGGAATGCGTAGGAGCGGGCTCGCCCGCGAATATTTGGTAAAACAAACCAGTTCCCGAGTAAGCTCGCCCTTAATTAGTACACCTTCTCGCGCTGCGAGGAGTCCCGCATGAAGCACCCTTGGGGGGTACCCTCTCAGGGAGAGGGCGGAGGGTGTGGGTATAAAACATCACTGCAGTGTCTGTTCAATTGCCGCGCCCAGATTGTGCGCAGTAATAAACAACGGCAAGCCATCGGTATCGAGCACCGGCTGCACATTGGCAATCATTTTGACCGAATCGACGCGGCATTCGCGCATCAGCTCGGCGACGTATTGCTCGATATACGCGACCTGATCGTTCGCCGCCAGCGGCCAGACATAACCTTCCCAGCGCTCGGCGTCTTCCTGCGAGCTGAAGGTAATGCGGATTTCGGCGTTTTCATGCGCAGCCACTGTCACGACTGGCGTGCGGCCTTTGGTGCGGATGCTGCGCAGCGCATTGCTCGTCATCACTTGCAAGCGCGTTTCGAGTTGTGTCACGCGGCCTGCATCTTGCGCAGCCAGCCAGCTCATTGGCGGGCGTGGGATCGGAAATAGCGTCACGCCATTGGTTTTGAGCGTGTCGCTGATCAGTTGCGCCAGCGGCATGCCCCAGGCGCCTACTGCGCCGCCCAGTTTGATCGCAGGCGCAGCGTCTTGAGGTTGAATTGCGACGCCAACCAGATAACGCAGCGCGACGACTTCGTCCTTGATCGCAATCGGCGCACCGGCTGAATCAATCGGGAAACGCGCTGATTCGGTAATCGTTTCGCGCCATTCGGCGATTTGCGCCGGGTTGATCGCGGCGAGCAAATCAGCCGCCAGCAGTGCGCCAGAGAGAAATACGTCCGCATCCGCAGCGACGACACCGTGTTCACGCAGAATCGCCAGCGCCGCAGCGCCGTCGATTTCGCTTGGCAACGTCGTTTCGCCTTTAAATCCGGCAACAATCACCAGCGGGATTGCGAAAGGAATCGCGTATTGGGCGGAGGTCGATTGCTCGACTTCATCGCGGATGGTTTGCCACAACTCGAACCACGCTTCCTGCGATGGCACTTGTGTAATCGCGCCATTCAAACCGTAATGGTCACGAGCGCCAAGCAATTCGGCTATCAGTTGGCGCAAACCTTGGCGTTTCACTGCCACTTGTGCAGCGTCGCGCTCGGTCATCAGCGACATCAGTTGGCGAATCACCGGGTTTTGCGGGTTGACACGAGGGTAGAGGCGAGGATCTGGCAGCGTCATGGCAATGCTTTTTAAGTGCAATAATCAAGGCCGCGATTATACCCGCGAGCGGGTGCGATTGTCGCTGCTGCTGATGTTTGGTGCCTGGCATGGTTTAATGCTGGCCAAGTGCACTGACGATAATGGATGCGAGTATTCAAAATGAGCCAATACAGCCTGATTAATCAGACCTTGATCGAAGAGTTATTGGTGGAGGCAGCCGACAATCCGCGCCTGCGCAAGAACCGCAATTTTCATGCAAACGATCAATCGGCGTGTCATCGGCTGGCCAATGCCTTGCAGCCGGGGACGTATGTGCAGCCGCATCGGCATCTGGACGACCATAAAGCCGAAAGCATGGTGATGCTTAGCGGCGAGCTGGGTGTTTTATTGTTTGACGACGCGGGCCAGGTCGTTGCTACGCATCGCTTGCAAGCGGGTGGCGAGGTGCTTGGTATCAATATCGAAGCACGCACTTATCACGCGGTTGTCGCTTTAAGCCCTTGCGTGTTTTTTGAAAGCAAGGCCGGGCCGTATATTCCGGTGGCGCCCGAAGAGTTGGCAAGCTGGGCTCCGGCGGCGGGCGATGCTGCGGATTATCTAATATGGATGACTTCGTTTTTTGATTGACGGGTATATTGCTGCGGGCTTTATTGATATTGACTTGTGGGTATATACCCTAGATTGTCATCATTTCATGAAAACCGTTATAACCCTTGAACTCGACTTTTTGCTTGCTCACCGTATCGACGTGCGCGCCATCGGGGCCGGTTTCCAGCCAGTGCGCCAGCTCGGCCAAATCGGCTGAGTCGCCTTCGGCCCAGATTTCAACGCGGCCATCAAGGCGGTTGCGCACATAGCCCGCCAAATGGAGTTCTTCCGCAAGCTGACAAGTCGCCCAGCGAAAGCCCACGCCTTGCACAACGCCCGAGATAAAAAAATGATTTGCCAGGGCAGCCATGCTGGGCCTCCTTGTCGATAGTGGAAGTGCCTGTCGTGTAGGCAATATAGGCAATAAAAAACGGCAGGGATAAGTCTGCCGTTTTTTTGCTGAGCAATCCGCTCCAATCTACGCTTATTTCACGCGCATCCCCGGTTTTGCACCGTCGTGTGGCTCCAGAATATACAAGCCACCATCGCCACCCGCCGCCAGCACCATGCCTTCGGACATGCCGAACTTCATTTTGCGCGGTGCCAAGTTAGCGACCATGACGGTATGCTTGCCGATCAAATCTTCCGGTTTGTACGCCGATTTAATACCGGCAAACACATTGCGAGTGCCGTCGCCCACGTCGAGCGTCAGCTGTAACAGTTTTTCCGCGCCTTCAACGTGTTGCGCGTTGGCGATGCGTGCGATGCGTAAATCGACTTTCATAAAGTCGTCGATGCTGCAGGTCTCGGCGATGGGTGCGATTTCGAACGCTGGCGCAGCCGCTTTGACCGTCGTAGCTGCTACGGCTTCAACCGGCGCGAGCGTTTGCTTGTTTTCTTCGACCATTGCTTCGATGTTTTTCGGATCGATCCGCACCATCAAATGGTTGTAGGCGTTGATCGTATGATCGAGCAGCAGGCTTTGCGCATCAGACCATTGCAGCGGTGCCACGTTGAGGAAGGATTCAACGTCGGTTGCCAACTTAGGTAATACCGGCTTGAGGTAGATGGTGAGGAGGCGGAAGGCGTTGATCAGGATCGAGCACACGCGCTGTAAATCGGCGTCGCGGCCTTCCTGTTTGGCCATTTCCCACGGCTTGTTCTGATCGACAAACTGATTCACTTCGTCGGTCAGCGCCATGATTTCACGAATCGCACGGCTGTATTCACGCGCTTCATAGTGCGCAGCGATGCCTTCCGCTGCGGCTTGCATTTTGCTCAGTAATTCAATACCCGAGACATTTCCAGAGAGGTCCGCCGCCAATTTACCTTCAAAGCGTTTGCTCACAAAACCGGCTGCACGGCTGGCGATATTGATGTATTTACCGATCAGATCGGAATTAACGCGTGCGGTGAAGTCTTCGAGGTTCAGGTCAATGTCTTCAAAGGTATTCGACAATTTAGCCGCGAAGTAATAACGCAGCCATTCCGGGTTCAGATGGTTTAGGTAGGATTCGGCAGTAATAAACGTGCCGCGTGATTTACTCATTTTCGCGCCGTCAACGGTTAAAAAGCCGTGCGTATTGATCGCCGTCGGCGTGCGGTAGCCCGCGTATTCAAGCATCGCTGGCCAGAACAGCGCGTGGAAATACAAAATATCTTTACCGATAAAGTGGTACAGCTCGGTCGTCGAATCCTTGTTCCAGTATTCGTCAAAATCGAGACCCAGCTTGTCGCACAGATTTTTATGACTGGCCATATAGCCGACCGGCGCGTCGAGCCAGACGTAGAAATATTTGCCCGGCGCGTCGGGGATTTCAAAGCCAAAGTAGGGCGCGTCGCGCGAAATATCCCAGTCGCTCAAACCCGACTCAAACCATTCCTGCATTTTGTTGGCGGCTTCTTCTTGCAAACGAGATCGTTCTTTACCGTTTACAAGTGTTGATTCCGTAGTCCAGTTTTTCAAAAAATCTTCGCATTCGCCCAGCTTGAAGAAGTAATGCTCGGATTCACGCATTTCCGGCGTTGCGCCTGAAACAGCCGAATATGGGTTTTTCAGCTCGGTCGGGCTGTAGGTCGCGCCACAGACTTCACAATTGTCACCGTACTGGTCTTTGGCCGCGCATTTCGGGCACTCGCCTTTGACGAAACGATCCGGCAGAAACATCGATTTAACCGGATCGTACAATTGATTAATCGTACGGCTGGCGATTTTGCCGTTGCTGCGCAACTGGCGGTAGATATGGCAAGCCAGCTCGCGGTTTTCTTCGCTATTGGTGCTGTAGTAATTGTCAAAGCCGACGTGAAAACCGGCGAAGTCGCGTGAATGCTCGCCGTGAACGCGTTCAATCAGTGCTTCGGGCGTAATGCCTTCTTTTTCGGCGCGCAGCATGATCGGCGTGCCGTGCGTGTCGTCGGCGCAGACGTAATGGCAGATGTGACCACGCAATTTCTGGAAACGCACCCAGATGTCGGTCTGGATGTATTCGACCAGATGGCCGATGTGGATCGCGCCGTTGGCATAGGGCAGGGCAGAAGTGACCAGAATTTTACGAGGAGAACTTTTACAGGAATCTAGGTGAGCCATAACACGCCAAAATTGAGAAGCAATAATCCGCCGATTATAACCCAGAGTGACCGGCCGTCGGACATGGATGATGTGCCGGATTTATTCATATCAATGCCAGGGTTTGCCAAGTCTTGAAATGCGACGCCTGGATTGACTGGCTCAGCTTGCAAGCTGCATTTTTCAGACGCTGAGACAAGAAAGTTTTACAATGTATTAGCAAATGATCAAATGGACGATATCAATTAAATCGCCGGGTAATAAGGAGTAGTTAATGGGGTCGGATGGAGGAAATATTTTGCGGCAAGAATTGGCTGATATTGAAGCGATGCTGTTTGAAATTAATACCGCCGTCGGAATTGATATGCGTGCTGATCTGCTGGAGTCATACTTTCCGACTCAAGACGAGTGCTTGCTCGGGCTGAAGGAGGCGATTTTGGTGGTGGACGAAGTTCAGATCGCTGGTTTTTCGCACAAACTGAAAGGTGCTGCGGCGCAACTGGGTGCTAGAAAAATTTCCAGTATTTGTAAAGACATCGAACTGAAGGCCAGAAAAAATCAGCTCGACGGCATTGCAAAATTGCTGTCCGAACTGGAACAGTTATGTACAAGTGTGAAGGCTGGGCTGGTCTGATCAGGCTACTCATGTAGCAATATTTTTTAAAAGAAGGTGTTGTTTTGCAATTACCCGAATTTAATTCACTGTATCTGATCGGCACCGCATCGTTTACGATTTCCGGCTATCTGATCGGTGCCGAAAAACGTTTTGATGTATTAGGCATCGTCATTCTTGCACTTTTGACTGCGATTGGCGGCGGGATGATACGTGATGTGCTGGTGACACAAATTCCGCGGGTTTTTATCGATACCGGACCATTTTTGACGATTTTCATCACTTTGGCACTGGCATGGCTGATCAAATTGCATCGGCGTCAGCGTGGTTTGTTGCGTAAATTATTTATCGTTGCCGATTCGATCGGGCTGGTTGCATTCAGTATTGCCGGAGCGCAGCTGGCGATGACGCTGGATCTGAATTTATTCGGCGTGTGCGTGCTGGCTTTTGTGACTGCAGTCGGCGGCGGCTTGGTGCGCGACATGATGGTGAACGATGTGCCATTTATTTTGCACGAAGATTTTTATGGCACGGTTGCCATTCTGGTCGCGATCTTGTTGTATTTTCTCCGCCAGCTGGGTCTGGATACGGCAGCCTGGACTTGGGTTTTGTTTGTTTTTGGTCTGATTTTGCGGTTGGTTGCCCACTGGCGCGATTTGAGTCTACCCAAGGTTGATGATGTTACCCCGCGAACCTGAACGGCAAATAGGCTGGCTGCTTGAACGGCTCGCTTTGGCCGATTATCCGTCGGCGGCCGACTCTCATGTCGTGGGGCTTCGTTCGGCGGCTGTTTTGATCGGTCTGGTATTGCGTCCGGATTTTGTTGCTGTGTTGCTGACCCGTCGAGCCGATCACTTGAAGGTACATGCCGGTCAGGTGAGTTTTCCTGGTGGCGCGATTGAAGAGCGCGATGCCGATGTGGTTGCTGCTGCATTACGCGAAACCCATGAAGAAGTCGGTATTCCGGCTGCAATGATCAAACCGCTGGCGACCTTGGGTGAATATCACACCATTAGCGGCTATTGTGTGACGCCAGTGCTGGCACTCATCGATCCGGCTTATCCGCAAAACCCCGATCCGAATGAAGTCGCCGATGTATTCGAATTGCCGCTGCCTATCTTGCTCGATGCCAAGCGTTATGAAAAACGCTGGGTCGAGCGGAGCGGGGTTCGGGGTAAAACGCACTTCCTGAATTATGAGGGGCATACCGTCTGGGGTGCTACGGCGGGTATGTTGCTGCAGCTTGCTTCCGCACTGGGGTTGCAGGGTATACCCATTGATAAAACTTGAATAACTGATTTGTTAGGCCCGTAATCGTCGTATTTCTACGTTTTATACACTTGCTTACTTGACGACTAGGGCGAAATGTCGCTGTGGCGTGGTACAATCCGCACCTTTCGCAAATCCCAATTCTGAGACCATGACCCGCGCACTTCGTAACGTCGCCATTATCGCCCACGTTGACCACGGTAAAACCACCCTCGTTGACCAACTTTTACAACAAGCCGGTACTTTCCGCGCCAACCAGCAAGTCGCTGAGCGCGTAATGGACTCCAACGATCTTGAAAAAGAACGTGGTATTACCATTCTGGCGAAAAACACGGCCATCGAATACAACGGCACGCACATCAATATCGTTGACACTCCGGGTCACGCGGACTTCGGTGGTGAAGTTGAGCGCGTATTGGGTATGGTTGACGGCGTATTGCTGCTGGTTGACGCGGTTGAAGGCCCGATGCCGCAAACGCGTTTCGTAACTAAAAAAGCGCTGGCGCTGGGTCTGAAACCGATTGTCGTGATCAACAAAATCGACCGTCCGGGCGCGCGTCCTGACTGGGTTCACGATCAAGTTTTTGATTTGTTCGACAAACTGGGCGCGACTGACGACCAGCTCGACTTCCAGATGATTTACGCTTCTGGCTTGAACGGTTTTGCCAAACTGAATCTCGAAGAAGAATCGGACAATATGCGTCCATTGCTCGACCTGTTGGTGTCTGCTGTGCCAAGCCCACCGGGCGACGCGGATGCGCCATTGCAATTGCAAATCTCTGCGCTGGATTACTCTACTTTCACGGGCCGTCTGGGCGTAGGTAAAGTGATTAACGGCCGTATCAAGCCAGGTCAGCAAGTTGTCGTAATGAACCACGACGAACAGGTTTCTGCTGGCCGTATCAATCAGGTGTTGGGCTTTAAAGGTCTGGAGCGCATTCCGGTTGAACAGGCTGAAGCGGGCGACATTATTATTATTTCCGGTCTCGATGAAATCGGTATCGGCGTAACGATCTGTGATAAAGACGCACCAGTTGGCTTGCCAGTATTGGGCGTGGATGAGCCAACGCTGACGATGGACTTTATGGTGAACACCTCACCACTCGCAGGTACTGAAGGTAAATTCGTGACTAGCCGCCAGATCCGTGACCGTCTGAATAAAGAATTGCTGGTGAACGTCGCTTTGCGCGTTGAAGACACCGACGACACCGACGTGTTCCGCGTTTCAGGTCGTGGCGAATTGCACCTGACGATTCTGCTGGAAAACATGCGTCGTGAAGGTTTCGAGATGGCCGTGGCTAAACCACGCGTTGTTTACAAAGACATCAACGGCGTGAAATGCGAACCGTATGAAAACCTGACTATCGATCTGGAAGACGAACACCAGGGTGGCGTGATGGAAGAAATCGGTCGTCGCCGCGGCGAATTGACCAATATGGTTTCTGACGGTCAAGGTCGTACTCGTCTGGAATACCATGTTCCTGCGCGTGGTCTGATCGGATTCCAAGGCGACTTCATGACGCTGACTCGCGGTACTGGCTTGATGAGCCACGTATTTGACGACTACGCACCAGCGAAAGCCGACATGCCAGGTCGTCATAATGGTGTATTGATTTCTCAGGATAACGGTGAAGCAGTGGCTTATGCACTGTGGAAACTGGACGACCGTGGTCGTATGTTTGTCAGCCCGGGCGACAAACTGTACGAAGGTATGGTGATCGGTATTCACAGCCGTGATAACGACCTGGTGGTTAACCCGATTAAAGGCAAGCAGCTGACTAACGTTCGTGCCTCAGGTACGGATGAAGCGGTTCGTTTGACGCCGCCAGTAAAACTGACGCTGGAATCGGCGGTTGAATTTATTGCTGATGATGAGCTGGTAGAAATCACGCCAAAATCAGTGCGTATCCGCAAGCGTTTCCTGACCGAGAACGAGCGTAAACGTAACTACAAAGCGTCGTCCAACTAATCGTTGAGCGAGCTACATGAAAAAAGCCAATCACTCATGTGGTTGGCTTTTTTATTGCCCATATAAATTAATACGGGTGATGGGTATAAAAACAAGGGGTATGCTGCGCTTGATTTGCGTAGCTACACCCCTTGTATTTATTTGGGTTTAATTATTTCAGTTGAGCCAGTAAATCATTCAGCATTTTTTTCTGTACCGCAGGGTCGACTGCACCTTCCTTGCTGGTAATACTCAGTACGGTTTTCTTGTCTTGTTGAGTCAGCTTGATTTCAAAAGCCTGTTTTGCAGATTTTGCCTGAGTTTGTTTGTCGTCTTTCCAGAAAGCGAGCGAATCAAAGTAGCTACTTTCACTTTCTTTATCGATATCGGTCGCTGCGCGTTGTACGGTGTAAATGCCGGTGCTGCGATTGCGATCCTGGACATTGTAACCAATTCGGTCAAATGCCAGTCCTACACGACGCCAGGCACGATCATAGCTGTCCATCAGCTCGATTTCCTGTTTGGATGCGCTCAATGCAGCTCTGGTGGGGAGATTTTTGGCCGGTTGAACGGCTTCCTGAGCTGCTTGTGCATTTGTGCCGAAAGATTGCAGCATCAGTGCCATGATTTCGGCTTCAAGTTCGGGTTTGGGCTCGCTCGGCGTCCAGGTGGTGCCCTGCCATTGGTTGGTGTTGCTGGCTGAACCTTCTTTGGCAATTTCAACCATGCCGCGATGTGTGATGTAAATGTTAACGGTATCGGGTTTTTCGCTGCGCTCGATCCGTGCACGATACTTGTCAACCGAGTCGGTTGACACAAATTGATCCGCCACTTTTCTGAATAATTTGGTTACCAGGTCTGTCGGTAGGTCGGCACGATTTTGCAACCAGTCTGTTTCCATAACGCCAATTGCTGGGTTTTCGGTCGTCAAGATAAAACCATTGGCTAGCCAGAAGTCTTTAACATCTTCCCAGGCTTTTTCTGCGGGCATTTGAGCTTCAATGAAGCGAATGCCATCTTGTACGACGATACGGGCATTGCTGGCTTGAGGAAGTACATTGCCTGATTTACGTTGCACTTGGGTTGACTGGGCAGAAACGGCAGAATTCGGCGTGTTGTAACTTGAGTTTGCGTTCACACTGGTCAGATCTGGTGGCACTTCCAGCGGATTTTTGCTGAGATTGTCACTGCCGCTGCGGTAATCAACTTTGCTATTAAGACCTAGCGAGCCATCGGTAGTGCATGCTGAAAACAAAGTAATCAAAGCGGCAGCAATGGTCAGTTGCTTGAATTTGGTTGCGTGCATTCGGTTTATTTCCAATAGAGCATTTACAGGTTAATGAATACCAGCTTCGTTCATTGCGGTTAGCAAAGTAGGCTGGGCATTCTCACTTAGGCGTGTCAATGGTAAGCGAATACCGGCTTGAATTTTTCCCATTTTTTCCAGTGCCCATTTTACCGGAATCGGATTGGCTTCAATAAACAGGTGGCGATGAACGCCTTGCAGTGTATCGTTGATGGCTCTGGCTTTGGCAATATTACCGGCTGCCGCTGCTGCGCACATCTCGCTCATGGCTTTTGGGGCGATATTTGCAGTGACTGAAATAGTGCCATGTCCGCCAATCAGGATAAATGGCAGCGTTGATGCATCATCACCACTGTAAATGGCAAAGTTTTTCGGTGCATTTTTAACTAATTCGGCGGCACGCTCCAGATTGCCGGTTGCATCCTTGATGCCAACGATATTGGGTAGTTCTGCCAGTTTTAATGCGGTTTCATTGCTCAGATCGCACGCTGTACGCCCTGGAACATTGTAAAGCAGGGTGGGAAGTGCGGTGTTTTCCGCAATCGACTTGAAGTGCTGATATAAGCCGTTCTGAGTGGGCTTGTTGTAATAAGGAACGACACTGAGGCCAAAGCTGGCGCCAACTTCCAGTGCCTTGTTTGAAAGATGAATGGCTTCGCGGGTTGAATTGGCACCCGTTCCCGCAATCACAGGAACACGCCCGGCAGCTTGTTCAACCACGGCACGAACAATTGCAATATGTTCCTCAACATCGACTGTGGGTGATTCCCCCGTCGTGCCAACGGCGACAATGCCGTTGGTGCCTTGCTCAATATGCCAATCAACCAGTTTGCGTAAAGTGGGAAAATCAATTTCGCCGTTCACATCCATAGGGGTGACGAGCGCGACAAGGCTACCTGTGAGCATGAGTAGGAGAACCAATCACAAAAAGAAACCATTCTAACCGAAGCGATAGCGGCTTGAAACAGCAGAAAAGAACACTTTTTGCCTTTTCATGGCAGGGCGTGGCCGATTTGCGCTGTGGCCTTGGCTGGAATGTAAAGAAATGTTGCAAATTATTAAGAAGCTGGGCGCTGCATTGTAATTGTTGAGCGATCTCAAGATCATGTCAGAGCTGGGTATGAGATCCTTGCATCAGTTCATAACTATGAGGTTTGCTGGTTTCGTATGTGCGCATTGCAAGGCTTAGCGCCAGCAAAGCTGTTGAGTCTACTTGTTGTGACCAAGGTGATCTGTTTTCTTTCCCGCACATGTCGGTAGTTAAACATTGCCCAATATTGTGTTGACAGTTAATAATCGCCTAACCAGTTAGAGTTTCCTGCCTATGGCTTGGGAATTCAGGGGTTGGAGTTGTAATAAAATGTCAGTCGTAGGGTCTGTTGACGTTTAGTTTGCAGATCGCGTTTGTGCTGATTTTGAGCTGAGACTAGGCGCGAAAACCGTCACATAGTCACTCTATGCAAGGTTTTTGCAACGCAGGGTCAGCTCAAAAGCAGCCAAACCCGCCGGGCTGGGCGGTTTTTTCGATGATGCTGCGTTGTAGACCGCTGACATAGAATGACTATGTGGCGCGGTCTACGTCTTGCCTCATCGAAAAACTCGCACTAGCGCGACGGCAAACCAAACGTCAACAGACCCTGGCTGATTTATAAAAATCTTAGCGTCATTTAAAGGTGAACAAGATGAATATTCTGGGTTATCTACAAAAAATCGGCCGCTCGCTGATGGTGCCAGTCGCCGTCTTGCCAGCTGCGGCAATTATGCTGGGCGTTGGCTACTGGCTCGATCCTGCTGGCTGGGGATCGAACAGTCAGTTGGCTGCATTCCTGGTTAAAGCAGGTGCGGCAATTATCGACAAGATGCCTATCCTGTTTGCCGTGGGTGTTGCTTATGGTATGTCAAAAGATAAAGACGGTGCTGCAGCTTTGGCAGGTCTGGTGGGCTACTTGGTTGTGACAACACTTTTGTCTCCAGGTGCTGTTGCGCAAATCGAAGGCATCAAGCCTGAAGACGTGCCAAAAGCATTTGGCAAAATTGAAAATGCCTTTGTAGGTATCCTGGCTGGTGTGATTGCGGGCGAGATCTACAACAAGTTCAGTCAAGTCGAGTTGCACAAAGCGCTGGCGTTCTTCAGTGGCCGCCGCTGTGTGCCCATCGTCACTTCAGTCGTAATGATTGTAGTCTCGTTCATTCTGATGGCGGTTTGGCCAGTGATTTACAATGCACTGGTTAACTTTGGTGTGGCCATTAAAGATCTGGGTTCGGTAGGTGCTGGTATTTACGCCTTCTTTAACCGTCTGTTGATCCCGGTTGGCCTGCACCATGCGCTGAACTCGGTGTTCTGGTTTGACGTTGCAGGCATCAACGACATTCCTAACTTCTTGGGTGGTGCTAAATCACTGGCAGAAGGCAAGGCAGTTGCAGGTGTGACCGGTATGTACCAAGCCGGTTTCTTCCCAGTAATGATGTTTGGTTTGCCTGGCGCGGCTTTGGCCATCTACCACACTGCAAAACCAGCTAACAAAGCAGCGGTTGCCTCTATCATGGGTGCGGCTGCAGTGACTTCTTTTGTGACCGGTGTGACTGAGCCGCTTGAATTCTCCTTCATGTTTGTTGCGCCATTGCTGTATGTGGTGCATGCATTCTTGACTGGCGTTTCAGTATTCCTGGCTGCTCAAATGCAGTGGATTTCCGGCTTTGCCTTCTCGGGCGGCTTTATTGACATGTTCTTGTCATCGCAAAATCCGCTGGCTGTGAAGTGGTACATGCTGATCGTTCAAGGTCTGGTGTTCTTTGCGATTTACTACTTTGTATTCCGTGCAGCAATTACTGCCTTGAACCTGAAAACACCGGGTCGTGAAGATGAAGTGGATGCCGCTGTTGCTGCCCCGGTTGCGGCTTCTAGCGATACCAAGACGCTCGCTGAAGCTTACCTGAGTGTCGTTGGTGGCTCTGCAAATCTGACCAATATTGACGCCTGTATTACCCGTTTGCGTTTGTCAGTGAATGATGCCGATCTGGTTGATGAAGCTGCTGCAAAACGTCTTGGCGCTAGTGGTGTTATCAAACTCAACAAGCAGAGTGTGCAAATTATTGTTGGACCAAAAGCCGAACTGATCGCTGACCAACTGCGAGTCAGTGCTGGTGTTGAAACAAAAAAGTAATTGAGGCTGCGCCACAGGGTATCGTGGCGGCTGAAGCCTCTGGTGCGAGTGAATTGATCTTGCTTTCGCCGCTCACCGGTGAAGTTGTTGCCCTGCAAGACGTGCCTGACATGGCTTTTGCCAGCAAGGCTGTTGGTGATGGTTTGGCCATTTTACCAACGGCAAATCAGGTCGTTGCGCCGTGTGATGGTCAATTACTCAAGATTTTCAATACCAATCATGCTTTTGCAATGATAACCAGTGATGGTGTTGAGTTGATCGTGCACATCGGAATTGATACGGTGAGGTTGGGGGGGCAGGGCTTTAAACGCCTTGCTGAACCAGGTAGTGATATTAAGGCTGGAGAGCCGGTATTGGAGCTGGATCTGGAATATCTTGGAGCCAATGCCAAATCGGTTATTAGTCCAGTCGTGGTGACCAATGCTGATCATTTTGCGCCGCTTGCCAATTTGGCAACGGGGTCGGTGGTTGCGGGTCAGACACCACTTTTTAGTATCCGGAAAAAATAACAAGCCATTTTGTTAAAAATGCCACCTTCGGGTGGCATTTTTTATTGCACGGCATGTGCCGAGTATTTGGCTTCAATATTGTGCGAGTAATTGTGCCAATTGATGAATGGGTGAAAGATTGCTTTGATTGAGTTGGCCGAATAGCTGCAAATCTTGTCGGTGGTAGGGGGTAAATGCTTGTGGTGGATTTTCTGTCAGATAGCGACGTGCCAGGCTGGCCAGTGTCTGGGTTTGCAACTGTTGCTGCGCCAGAAAAGACGACAACTGCGTTAATAACTCAGGGTGATTGAGAAGCAGATTTTGTATTTGAGTGGAGGGATGAATGTTTTGCCAGTTTGCAATTGTTCCGCCACCCATAAAGGGCGAGCAGCCTTGCGGTGTGACAATGGCTTGCCAGAGTTGATGCAAAAAACCACATGCGCCCAGTCCGCCAAGATGCAGCCAGCCATCGCGGATGGGGGCCAGCTGATCGAGCAGACTGTGAACGGTAGCCAGATCATCTGTGCTCCCACTGGCACACAGCATAAAGCCATACATCGGCGCCAGCGGTGACGGCATCAGGAAGGCATCGCTCACATGCGGATAATACTGCTTGAGCTCTTTTGCTTGCTCGGCATGATTACTTTGAATAAACAAAATGCTTGTATCTTGCTGGAGTTGATCCAGCTTGCTACTGATTGGATGCAGGCTATAACTATTGGCTGGTGGATTGAAGGCAAGTCGTGCAGAAACCAGGGGTATAAGGTCAGGAGGGGCAATTAGATTGACGTGCATATCGATACCCCTTGAGATTTCTTATTCGTCGTGGCAGGTGTTGAGCAGTTTTCGCAAGCTGTCGATATTTTCCAGCTCGATCAAACGATTTTGCACCTTGATCAGCCCCTGATCCTGGAATTTGGATAAAGTACGGCTGACGGTTTCAAGTTTTAATCCCAGATAACTGCCAATTTCTTCGCGCGTCATCCGCAAATGGAAGCTGCTCGATGAATAGCCGCGAACGGCAAAGCGTTGTGACAAATTAAGCAGAAAGGCGGCAATACGCTCTTCAGCCTTCATATTGCCCAGTAACAACATGACACCATGATCACGAACGATTTCGCGGCTCATCACCTTGTGAAAATGGCGCTGTAGCAGCGGAATTTCACGCGACAACTCTTCGATGTCGTTAAACGGCAGCTCACAGACTTCGCTGTCTTCCAGTGCGATGGCGTCGCAGGTGTGAACATCGGTGCTGATCGCATCCATGCCCATCAATTCTCCGGACATATGAAAACCGGTAACCTGCTCGCGACCATCTTCCGAAATCACGCTGGCTTTAAAAAAGCCCAAACGAATAGCAAACAGTGAACGGAATGGCTCACCTGCGCGATAAAGCGCTTCGCCGCGTTTGATTGGGCGAGCCTGGGTGATGATGCCATCCAGCTCCTGCATCTCTTCTGGTGATAACCCCAGTGGTAAACAAAGTTCGCGCAGGCTGCAGTTGACGCAGGAATTGCGCAGGTGACGTGGGGTCGTATCGCGAACTTGGATGGGGGAAATCATGAGAGGTCTCGCAAGATTGGAATGAATATGCAGGGGAAATATTTTACAACTCCAAAGAGGTATATGCCCCTATGTCATTGTAGTTGATTTGATCTGCATCAAACTCGGCTATTGTACTAGCTTTTAAGCTGCAGAATCTAGCGCATCAGGAATGGACATAATGGGTAAAGAATCAGTGCACGAGCAAGGCAATTTCGAATTCGATCGGGAGCTGATCGTGCGCTACGACGGGAAAGGCCCGCGCTATACCTCGTATCCGACCGCTGATCGCTTCAAACAATCGGTGAACAGTGAGCAATTACGTGAAATTTTACAGCAGCGTCTGCCTGGTGCATTGCTGACGCCATTGTCGCTCTATTTTCATATCCCGTTCTGCAATACCGTATGTTACTACTGCGGCTGTAACAAAATTATTACCAAGGATAAAAGCAAGGCCGATATCTATCTCGATTATCTGAGCAAAGAAATCGAAATGAATGCTGCAGCCTTACGATCCAATCCAAATCTTAGTTGCCCGAAAGTCAGTCAGCTGCATCTGGGCGGTGGCACCCCGACCTTTATGTCCGAAGCGCAACTGACCCGCTTGATGGATCTGGTTCGAACCCATTTCGAATTGCTGCCGACGGGAGAGTATTCGATCGAAATCGATCCGCGCAAAGTCGGTGAAGCAATGATCCAAACGCTGGGGCAACTGGGCTTTAACCGCATGAGCGTCGGCATTCAGGATTTCAACCCGGCGGTGCAACAGGCCGTAAACCGCATCCAGAGCGAAGAAGAAACCCGCGCCGTGATTGAAGCTGCGCGCCGGCATGGCTTCAAATCGGTCAGTGTCGATCTGATTTACGGCTTACCCAAGCAAACTGCAGACACGGTAGCCGAAACGATCAGCCGCGTACTGACTTTGCGTCCGGATCGAATCGCCTTGTATAACTACGCACATTTGCCCGAGCGTTTTATGCCGCAGCGCCGGATTAATGAGGGCGATTTGCCCAGCGCCGATGCCAAGCTCGATATCCTGCAAAATTCAATCAAACAACTGACCGATGCCGGTTATGTGCTGATTGGCATGGATCATTTTGCGCTGCCTGATGACGATCTGGCGCTGGCGCAACGCCGTGGCCGCTTGCAGCGCAATTTTCAGGGTTATTCAACGCACGCGGATTGCGATTTGCTGGCTTTTGGTGTCTCGTCAATTGGCAAAGTCGGCGCCAATTATTATCAGAATGTCAAAACACTGGAAGATTATTACGCCAGACTCGACGCGGATCAGTTGCCGGTGACGCAGGGTTTGACGATGAATCATGACGATGTGATCCGCAGAGCCGTCATTCAGGCCTTGATGTGCCAGTTTTCGCTGTATTACCAGGCGGTTGAGGTCAGTTATATGATCAAGTTCGCCGATTATTTTGCCGAAGAATTGCAGCTTTTGCAGCCGCTGGTTACCGATGGTTTACTGGTCATCGATGAAGACGGTCTGTTTGTAACACCCAAAGGGCGCTTGCTGATTCGTTCGATTGCGATGATTTTTGATCAATATCTGCGGACAAAAACCACTCAGGCAAGGTATTCTCGCCTGATCTGAATCTCCGGCCGGGCGGTTTTCCGCCCGTTTCTTTTTGATGCTTGAAATCAATCTGTTTGCGCTGTTTCTGGCCGGTTTGCTCGGCGGCGGGCATTGTATCGGCATGTGCGGCGGCATTGTGACTGCGTTTAGCCTGCAATTGCCGGCGGGCGCGCGCTGGCCGTATTTGCTCGGTTTTAATCTTGGACGTTTGGCCGGTTACGCCTTGATCGGCGCGATTCTTGGTGCGCTGGCGAGTTTTGCCACTTTGGGCGCTTTGCAAAGTGTCAAAATCGGCCTGTTTTTTGCCGCGAATCTACTGCTGATTGGGCTGGGTTTGTATATCGCCGGCTGGAGCAGGGCGCTGACGCGGATTGAAGCTTTGGGTCAGCCGATCTGGCGACGTGTGCAACCTCTGATGCGTACGCTATTACCCATTAGGAGTATCTGGCAGACGCCCTTGATTGGCTTACTCTGGGGCTGGATACCCTGCGGCCTGGTGTATACCGCCAGCCTGTCAGCGCTGGCCAGCGCCAACGCCATCAGCGGCGCAGGTGTCATGCTGGCCTTCGGTTTGGGTACTTTGCCCAATTTATTGCTGATGGGCTTGATGGCCAATCGCTTGCAAAACGCGCTCAAAAAAATCTGGCTACGTCGCGCTTGCGGTGTAATCGTGATTGCGCTGGCGCTGTATCAATTATTTCATTTAATGGGGTATATGCTTGCAGGTTAGTGTGAAATTGAACTGCATTGGTATACCCGTTAGAGTATTTTCTGCATCAACACCGCATTGCCATACTGTGCCAGCGATTTGTCTTGCTTCGTGCACGGCGTAAATCCTAGTTTTCGCCAAAATGCCGGCGCATTGCCAACGGCGACCAGCATCGCCAGTTTAAATCCCTGTTGTTCGCCCCAGCGCAAAGCGTGTCCGGCCAGCATTGTGCTCAACTTCAGCCCGCGTGCGGCGGGATGAATTGCCAGATCGTGCAAATAAAAACAATCAGCATCGCTCGGCCACGCCACATCGCCGCGATTCAGCGCAGGCGGCGTTTCGCCCCGCCACGGATGCGTGAACAAATAGCCCTGAACGTCGCCATCGACCTCGATCAGCCAATTGCAATCGGGCGCGTAATCGATTTTGGCTTGGAAAGTCGCCGCGTCTTCGAGTAACTCGGCCGGATAGCAAGCCGCCTGAATGCGTAAAATCGCCGCTAAATCCGCCGCCAGAATTGGGCGTAAGTGCCAAGCAAAAAGTTCCCCTGCTTCGTTACCTCGCCTTGTCGTACGAGTTGTACTGCCTGCGGCTTCGGTGTCTTGCTGGAAAACTTTTTGACGGTTACTTATAGAGATGGATGGCACTTGACCGCCGCCTTGGGTTTGGATTGAATGCGGCCTGTATTTTAATCGATTGAGAGTGCGATTGTGAGTACCGATAACCCCTGTATCAGCTGCGGCGCGTGCTGCGCCGCTTTTCGCGTCTCGTTTGATCGCTCCGAGTTGAGTAGCGAAGGCGGCTTAGTGCCCGACGGTTTAGCCGACTATGAAACCGCTTACACTGCCCGGATGCGCGGCACCGACTACGCTCAGCCGCGCTGCCTTGCGCTCGTCGGCAACATCGGCGAGCAGGTTTCGTGCGGCATTTACCGCGAACGCCCATCGCCGTGCCGCGAATTTGGCATGCTGGCCGAAATTGGCGTATTCAGCGAAGCATGTAATCGCGCCAGAGCACGGCACGGATTGGCGCCGCTGGAGATTGCGGGGGAGTGAGGTTTGCTGCGAATAGGGGTTTTAAAATAAATAACGGCGCTGTGGCGCCGTTATTTATTTTATGAGCCAATCTTAATTACTCGAGGTGAGTATGTCTAGGGTTAATCATTCCATCTTACTTTGATAGATTTTATTTCTTTGTTGTTCCATGCGATAACTGTTCCGGTTATTGTTTGTTTTATTCCATTTTTCTCGATATTTATTTTGTCTACATGAAAGTCGTATGTTGTACCCAATTCTTGTTTCGACATCTCAATCGCTTTTGTCTCGAAGGGTTTTTTGTGGAACTGATTGAAGGTCCACATGATATTGGATATGACGGTAAAAGTTAAGCCTAAAATTATGGGTGTAAATATGTTTCTTGTCTTTTTTTTATTTGTTATTTGTGTTTTTATTTCTTGATGTCCAAGCTCTTTGATGGTCCAATAAAGAAATCCAAAAATAATAATGATTGTAATGAATAAGGTCGCCATGCTGACTGGAAAGAGCTTGATTTGTGTTAAGGTTAGTCCGATTGGTTGCGATATGATGTAAATCATAAAAATCAACGGCGCAAATATGGAAAGAGAAAACGCAGCTAACCAGCGAGTAATGGCAGCGGCGAGCAAGCTACCTCTCAAAATAAAAAGGCCAGGTACGATATTTGTTATTGTAAAAAATAAAATGAGTAAAATGCTATTGTGGAGGTTGTTACAATAAATGGAGTAGCAAATATTGAGTACTCCAATTGTAATAAATATCTTTCCTGCGCGATTTAAAATAAATGAGTGTGTTTTTTTATTTTTTTCGGTCATGTTTTATTTGATTTTGGACTTTTAATTTGAATGGCACTTTTGCTTTGTGCCGCTGATGTTTATTTGTTATTTCAAAGATTTTAATTATTTTTAGTGCCTTCTGCACGATGTTTTCGTTGTGTGTTCCATCGTGTATGCTTTGGGGGGCTAAAGCGATTAAAAACCTGTTTCTGTGGCACTTAAGCATCGCTCTAGCGATATACGGATGCCAGTATTGCTTTGGATCGTATGTTAACACTGATCTACACGGCTATACCCGTCATATCAAAGACGACAAAAAAGGCAGCCTAAGCTGCCTTTTTTATTTCAAACTGTCTTAGCTAAAACGACCACCGCCGCGATTGCCGCCTGCTGGTTTGCCGCCGTAGCCGCCGCCGTTACCACGTGGTGCGCCGCCGTCACGGTTGCCACCGTAACCGCCGCGATTGCCGTCGCGTGATTGACCATCACGGCTGCCGTAGCCACCTTCGCCGCGTGAACCACCGTCGCGATTACCCGCGTAGCCACCACGATTGCCATCACGTTGACCGTCGCGACCGCCGTAATTGCCGCGTGGTGCTGAGTCGCGGTTGTAGCCGCCTGTGCGCTCGCCTGAGTGGTCACGAGACTGACCTGAGCCGAAGCTGCGTTCGCGTGGTGCGCCCTGATAATCACCACGTGGTGCGCGATCACCGTAGCCGCCGCGACCTTCGCTGTGGCTGCCGTAGTTACCGCGTGATGCTTCGCTGCGATGGCCTTCCGGACGATCGCCGCGTGGAGCGCGATCGCCGTAGCTGCCGCCTTCACGGTTGCCTTGGTAGCCGCCACGACCGCCACCGCCGTTGCCTGCGCCGTAGCCGCCGCGACCACGACCGCCGCCGTTGCCCGGACGGCCACGATCACCACCGTGACCACCACGACCTGGCTGGAAGCGCGCTTCCAGACCTTCGATTTCTTGCGTGCTGAAGTCGATATTGTATTGACGACGGATTTTGGTCAGCAATGTAAAGTCGCTCTTAGTCACCAGAGAAACGGCTTCACCCGAACGACCCGCGCGGCCAGTACGGCCAATACGGTGGATGTAGTCTTCCGAGAAGCGAGGCAGGTCGAAGTTGATGACCAGACTGATGCCGGCAACGTCGATACCACGGGCCGCAACGTCAGTGGCAACGAGCATGTCGATGTCGCTGCGACGCAGGCGATCCAGTGTGCGGCGACGATCACGTTGCGCCAAGTCGCCGTGCATCGCTGCGGCTTTAAAACCTTCCATTTTCAGCCATTCAGCGACTTCATCGGCAGAGAGCTTCGTGGCCGTAAAAATAATTGACTGTTGGCCTTCGTTTTTCTTCAGCAGCGCAGCAACGAGTTTCTGTTTGTGCTCGTAGCCATCTGCGTAATGTACAGACTGGGCAATTTGCGCTTGCATCGTGGCCTGTGGCGCCATTTCAACCAGTTTTGGCGAACGCAGCATTGGGCCGGCGAAACGCTGAACTGATTCTGTCAACGTGGCAGAGAACAACGCAGTTTGGCGCTCTTTTGGCAGCTGATCAACAATCGCTTCGACTTCGTCGATAAAGCCCATGTCGAGCATACGGTCTGCTTCGTCCAGCACCAGCAATTCCATACGACGGAAATCGATACGGCCGCTGCGCAGCAAGTCAGTCAGACGACCTGGTGTGGCCACCAAGACTTCGTAAGGCTGCGCCAGCATTTTGTTTTGTACTGGGTATGGCACGCCGCCAACGACGGTCACGACTTTGCAACGCGGGATTTTGCGGCACAATTCAGTTGCAACTTTGGAAACCTGTTCAGCCAATTCACGCGTTGGCGTCAAAACCAGAATACGTGGGCCACGTGCGTGGTGAGTCGATTCTTTAGTCAGGCGATGCAGAGCTGGGAGCAGGAAAGCGGCTGTTTTACCGGTACCTGTTTGTGCTGAAGCCATAATGTCATGGCCAGCGAGGATTTCCGGAATAGCAGCAGCTTGAATCGGTGTGGGTTTGGTAAAGCCTTGAGCTTCCAGAACTTCAGTAATTTGGGGTGCAAGGCCTAAGGTTACGAATTCATTAGGCGTGTCTGTAGCGGTAGCAGCGGTATGCGACATGTTGGCAGTCCTTGTGGTGGGGCTGGGATCAATCACCAGCACAACATCGACGCCAACCAGGAACAACCGCTAATCACAACTACTAGTGCGGGAATAAGGTCAGAGGCGATGAGATCGATAAGAATGTGTGAAATCAAGCACACAAGCGAAGGGGGCGAATTATGCCAACTTGTTGCAAATAATGCAACACCCAGAATTGAAAATATTGAAATTACATTTGCTTGCTGCTAGGCGGGCGGCAGCTATAAAAACTGCAGGATTTCAAGTCCTTGCAGTATGGGGAACTTTGCCCAACAGGTTGGCTTTCATGAAAAAGCCCCGAATCAATCGGGGCTCATCTGGTGGTTTAATTCATTACTGTCCGTAGGTTTCTTTATATTCGCGGCCGTAATAGCTGTCGAGCAAGACCTGCTTCAACTCGCTGATCAGTGGGAAGCGCGGGTTGGCACCGGTACACTGATCATCGAACGCCTCTTCGGCAATCCGATCCACTTTGGCCAGGAAGTCAGCTTCATTAACGCCTGCGTCTTTGATTGACATCGGGATATTGAGCTCGCCTTTGAGTGAATCAACCCAGGCAATCAATGCCGCCACTTTCTGATCGTCGTTTTTGCCTGGCAAGCCGAGATGTTCGGCAATGTCGGCGTAACGGCATTTCGCTTGCGGACGGTCGTACTGACTAAATGCGGTTTGCTTGGTCGGGATGTCCACTGCGTTGTAACGGATCACATTGCTGATCAGCAGGGCATTGGCCAGACCGTGCGCCAGATGGAACTCGGCACCGATTTTGTGCGCCATTGAATGACATACGCCAAGGAAGGCATTGGCAAATGCGATGCCGGCAATGGTTGCTGCATTGTGAACGCCTTCGCGCGCTTTTGGATCATTTGCGCCATTTGCATATGAAGACGGCAGATATTGCTTGAGCAGTTTCAATGCTTGCAATGCTTGTGGATCGCTGTATTCATTCGCCAGCACTGAAACATAAGCTTCCAGAGCATGTGTTACTGCATCGATCCCGCCAAAGGCTGTCAGCGATTTCGGCATGTTCATGACCAGATTCGAATCAACAATCGCCATATTGGGCGTCAATTCGTAATCGGCGATAGGATATTTCATGCCGGTTTTTTCATCGGTCACCACCGCAAATGGCGTTACTTCAGAACCAGTACCTGACGTTGTTGGGATGGCGATTAATTCAGCTTTAATGCCCATTTTCGGGAATTTATAGATACGTTTACGAATATCCATAAAGCGCAAAGCCAGATCTTCAAAGGCGACTTCCGGGTGCTCGTACATCACCCACATGATTTTCGCCGCATCCATTGGCGAGCCGCCGCCAAGTGCGATGATCACATCGGGCTTGAAGCTATTGAGCATCGCCACCCCTTTACGCACCACGGCCAGTGTTGGATCCGCTTCAACTTCGTAGAAAACTTCAACTTCAAGGCCGTTCTGTTTCAGAATATGGATAGTTTCATCGACATAACCGTTGTTGAACAAGTAACGGTCAGTCACGATGGCTGCGCGTTTTTTGCTTGATAGTTCTTCCAGTGCCACTGACAGGCTGCCGCGGCGGAAATAAATGCTTTTCGGTAGTTTATGCCACAACATGTTTTCGGCTCGCTTGGCGACAGTTTTCTTGTTGATCAAGTGTTTCGGTCCGACGTTCTCGGAAATCGAGTTGCCACCCCAAGAACCACAGCCCAAAGTCAGTGACGGTGCGAGTTTGAAGTTATACAAGTCACCAATACCGCCTTGCGATGATGGCGTATTAATCAAAATCCGCGCGGTTTTCATTTTGTCGCCAAAGTAGGCAATGCGCTCGCCTTGCAAATCCTGGTCGGTGTAGAGCGATGAAGTGTGGCCAATCCCGCCCAGTGCGACCAAAGCCTCTGCTTTATGTACGGCATCGAAGAAGTCTTTAGCGCGGTACATGGCCAGGGTAGGGGAGAGCTTTTCATGGGCGAAAGCTTCTTCTTCACCCACCGATGCCACTTCACCAATTAGCACTTTGGTGTATGGCGGCACTTTAATTCCCGCCATATCGGCGATTTTCAGCGCAGATTGGCCGACGATATTGGCGTTCAAGCCGCCATCAACCAGAATCACCTTACGAACCGCTTCAGTTTCTTTCTTGCTCAGAATGTAGCCACCGTTGCTGTTAAAACGCTCTTTGACCTGATCGTAAATACTGTCAACGATAATGACCGATTGTTCGGAAGCACACACAACGCCATTGTCGAACGTTTTTGACATCAGAATCGATGCAACTGCACGTTTGATATCCGCAGTTTCGTCGATTACAACGGGGGTATTGCCCGCACCGACACCAATGGCGGGCTTTCCAGAGCTATACGCTGCGCGAACCATGCCTGGGCCACCAGTGGCCAAGATCAGATTCAGGTCAGGGTGTTTCATCAAATGATTCGACAATTCAACTGTAGGTTCATCGATCCAGCCGATAATGTCGCGTGGTGCCCCAGCCGAAACGGCGGCTTCCAAGACCAGACGAGCTGCTTCGCAAGTCGATTTGCGCGCACGTGGATGTGGGCTAAAGATAATGCCGTTGCGAGTTTTCAGGGCGATCAGTGCTTTGAAAATGGCTGTTGAAGTTGGATTTGTTGTGGGGACGATACCGCAGATAATCCCGATCGGCTCTGCAATGGTCATCGTGCCAAACGCGTCATCCACCGACAAAATGCCGCAAGTTTTTTCATTTTTGTAGGCGTTGTAGATGTATTCGGAAGCAAAGTGATTTTTGATGACTTTATCTTCCACGATACCCATACCGGTTTCAGCGACCGCCATTTTAGACAAAGGCAAACGCGCATCCGCAGCCGCAAGAGCCGCTACACGGAAAATCTCATCAACTTGCTGCTGAGAAAACGTTGAAAACAGCTGCTGTGCTTTTTTGACACGAGCCACCAGTGCGTCGAGTTCTTGAACATTAGTAACGGTCATTGTGCTGCTCCTGACTTCCAAATAAATTGGTGATGAATGGGTATCTTATCGGTCAAATCTGGCACGCTTTGCTTAGCGGGTTTTGTTTAAATATCATCTTGATAATCAACAAATTGCTATAGGCACAGCGCTAGATGTGCTTTTTTTCGATGAAAGTATCTTATCGGCAGTATGCGAAATGAAAATTGATCTTGCTCAGGTTTTTGTTAGCTTCTTGCCGTTAATTCGCATAATGTGCATTATGTTAAGTAATGCAAGAAAACGAAGAAGAAAATATTTTCAACCTACATATAAAAACCCACACAAAGCCGGCTTTACCGTCAGACATGGCCTGATGCTCTGGTAGTGCTTTGGCGACTAGCCGCAATACAGTGCTGGCGCGCTGGGCGGACTGCCGCCAAAACCGCAAACCACCCTCGCTTTGCTCTATTACCTAGTTATGCTCAATTAGACATTGAGCTTTTGATGCTCAGGCACTTGTGGTATTCATTTGAAACGCTAGCGTAGGCGTCCCTTATTGATTGGTTTGAATTATGACGCTGTGCAACTCTAATAGACTCTCGTTGCTCTTCAAGATGATCGCAATTCGCAGCTCTTCGATCGACTTTTTGCGAACCCATTGAAACAACATTTTCAGGCTGTGAATCTGCTTGTTGCTGGGCTTCATGCTTGTAGCGATGTGTGAGCGCATCGGATACAGCAACATCGGCAGAACTTAGCATTTTGTCGGTTTTAAAGCCTTTTGAGGCGCATGTTTCAGTCTGATAAACCGCCCTGCCATTGCCATCAATACACTTACGCGGCTGGCCGTTTGCGTAATCAGAGCGGTCAACCGATGTTTGTTGCTTAGGCCGAGCTTGTTCGGCGTATTGGATTTGCTGAGGCTCGTTTTCTGCTGGCGTGTTAGCGGTGTTCTGGCTGTCCAGCGCTTGCTCATATTGTTCTTGAGAAACTTCGACGCCATTGATGCGGTAAATCTGGCGGTTTGCTTCGGCTTCGAGTGCGGCTTGTTCTGCTAGATATTTGGGATCAATCCGAGTCATGGTGATCGTGGTACCGTCAATCGTCATTGTGTAATGAGGCAAATGATCGTTGGTATACGCATAAATGAGTAAGGCTGAAGTGATGCAGCACGCTATCAGTAGAAATGGGATTTTGCGCGCTGGCTGGCGGTGGGTGTGGTACGGGTTCTCAAGGTCGAAATTATCCATGTGAAATAGTGTCATCAGTTTGGTTTAAGCAAACTAAGGGCTTTCAGATGGTATGTCAATGGTGCTTGGCAGGTGCGAGTTACAGCGTCTCAGTCACGGTCTGAGCTAATCCATCGATTTTTGGTACTGGTCCGACGCTGGGCAGGCTGCATATGGCAAAAAACGGTTTGATGTTTGTGTATTCAACCTTGGCAACGCAATCCGAAATATAAGTGACCTTGTATCCGGCCTTAATCAACCCATCGCTGCTGATTTGCAGATGCAAAGAATTCAGCTGAATTTGGGTCATTAACGCGTTGCAGGTTTAATCAGCATTTCATTGCCATTGATCTGAATGTCAAAATGCTGCAGCACATTCATTCCCAGTAGCGCAGTGCCACCGAGCTCAGGGACGACGATTGCCCCGACCTGATTCAGCTGAGTTCCGCCCAGGGTCATTTCATCAATGGTCGTCAGGTAAGCATTGGCCATGCCATTAGCCGTTTGCGTATTTACTGACTGGCCGCGTGGTAGCTTCAGTTGGCGTGCCAGTGATTCTTCGAGCGTTACACTACTCGCTCCGGTATCAATCAGAAAAACGACAGCTTGGCCATTCAGGCTGCCATTAATCCGAAAATGTCCGTCGCGCGAGCGTTTAAGTCGCAACTGCTCGGTGGCGTTGACGGTGATTTGCATGGCTTTGGTGCGCTGGGGTTGCAATACCAGCGTATTAAATGACCAGTAAATCACGGCCATGACCAGTAACCAGAGAATAACAATCGAGCTTGTGGAACGCAAAATACCTCCCCATTGTATTGCTCTGAAAATAATGTATTACTTGGGTTTTGTGGCAATACCTATGAGATTGATTCTAGCTGCTCGGTGATCTCCAGCCAGTCCATTTCCAGCGTTTCAAGCTGGGTTTTGATGTCGCTGTCCTGCTTGAGTGCCAGCTGCAATTCATCTTTGCGCTCGTTGGTATACAGCGTTTCATCGGCCAGTTTTTCGGCCAAGACTGCGTGTTGCTCGTGCAATTTGGCCATGTCTTTTTCGATTTTTTCGAGTTTTTTGCTTAAAGGTTTACGCTGCTCGGCGAGCTTTTGCCGTTCCTGCGCTTCCTGGCGCTTTTGCTCCTTGCGATTGATTGCATCGCCCGAGGCATTGAGTGTCGTCGTGGTTTGAGTATTGTTGCGTTGTTCCTGACTGTAACGCGTGTAATCATCCAGATCACCGTCAAACGGCCGCACCGTGCCATTTTCGATCAGCCAGAAATCATCAACCGTCGCACGCAGCAAGTGCCTATCGTGCGAAACAACAATCAGCGCGCCTTCAAAATCCTGCAAAGCCATCGTCAGCGCTTCGCGCATTTCGATATCCAGGTGATTGGTCGGCTCGTCGAGCAGCAGCAAATTCGGTTTTTGCCAGATCAGCAGAGCCAGCGCCAACCGCGCTTTTTCACCACCGGAAAAAGGCGCAACCGGGCAAGTCGCCATATCGCCGTGAAAATTGAAGCCACCGAGGAAGTTGCGGTGTTCCTGCTCGCGTGTTTGCGGATCGAGCTTTTGCATATGCCACAGTGCGGATTCTTCAAGTCGCAGGTATTCGAGCTGATGCTGGGCAAAGTACCCTACTTTCAAGCCCTTCCCTTCGGTACGAACGCCCTGCAACAAAGGCTGCTCGCCAGCGAGCGAGCGGATAAAAGTCGATTTACCCGCGCCATTGACGCCGAGTAGGCCGAGCCGCGCCTTGTTTTCCAGACTTAATTCCAGGTTGCGCAGGATGGGTTTGTCAGCCGAATATCCCGCTTCGGCGTGCTCCAGCCTTACCAGCGGGCTTGGGCTGGAATCGGGTTCGCGGAAAGCAAAGCTGAACGGCGAATCGACGTGCGCGGCGGCGATGCGCTCCATTTTCTCCAGCGCTTTGACCCGGCTCTGCGCCTGCTTGGCCTTGCTCGCCTTGGCCTTGAAACGCGTGATAAAGCTTTCCAGATGCGCGATCTGGCGTTGCTGCTTGTCAAACGCTTGCGATTGCAGCGACAGTTTTTCGGCGCGCTGGTTTTCAAAATCGGCGTAATTGCCGGTGTACAGTGCCAATCCGGCGTTGTCGATATGTAGAATCTGCCCGACGGTCGAATCAAGAAAATCGCGGTCATGCGAAATGATCAGCAGCATGCCGCGATACGATTTAAGCCAGTTTTCCAGCCAGACAACAGTTTCCAGATCCAAGTGATTGGTCGGCTCGTCGAGCAGCAAGAGGTCGGAGCGGCACATCAGCGCTTGCGCGAGATTGAGCCGCATCCGCCAGCCGCCGGAAAAGCTGGCAACCGGTCGCGAAATTTCCTCGATGCTGAACCCGAGCCCGGCGAGCAATTTGCCGGCGCGCGATGGCGCCGAATAACCATCAATCGCTTCAAGCTGGGCGAGCAATTCAGCGTGCTGCAGACCATCTCCGGCGACAGCGGCCAGCTCGGCCTCGATGCGAAGCAATTCGGCGTCGCCGTCGAGCACATAATCAAGCGCGGAGCATGGTAGTGCCGGTGTTTCCTGTGCCACATGCGCAATGGCCGCACGCGGCGGCATTTCCAGCGCGCCTTCGTCGGCGTGGATTTCATCGCGCAACAGCGCAAAAAAGCTCGATTTGCCAGCGCCATTGGCGCCAACAACACCCGTTTTTGAACCGGGATTGAGCGTCAGCTCGACACGGTCGAGCAACACTTTGACGCCGCGTCGCAGCGTGAGGGATTTTAGTCTGATCATTGGGCGATTTTAACAGAAGCTGGCGATGCAGCCGTTTTGATGGCGGAATAAAGCGGCAAGTAATATGAAGCTATGGGTATTGCCATACGAAACTTATTCAGTATGGCTTTCAAGTAAATACCATGCAGGGTATTGATCAAAGAAAAGCCGAGAATAGCAGTAATGGCACGATGGCAAAGACTGCAGCGATCAGATCGTCAAGCATGACGCCCAGCCCGCCTTTGACCTGCTGGTCAAACCAGCGGATTGGCCAGGGTTTCACGATATCGAAGAAACGAAACAGCACAAAAGCCAGCAGCCAGCCTAGCGGTGTGGCTGGCGCAAAACACAGCACCATCAGCATTGCAACGATTTCGTCAAAAACGATCCCGCCATAATCGCTGACGCCCAGTGTGCGCCCAGTGACTTCGCAGACCCAGATTCCCAGCGCAAACAGCGGAATGCAGAAGGAAAAAATGACCGGGTTGGGCAGCATGATTTGCAGCAGCGCAAAAATCGGCAGCGCAACCAGCGTTCCCCAGGTGCCTGGCGCTTTTTTGGCCAGTCCGGCGCCAAAGCCAAAAGCCAGCATATGAGCCGGATTTTGGCGCAGAAAAGCCCAGTCGGGGGCGATTTTGAGCGAAGTGGATTGTTTCGTGGCTGCTGACATGGACACTTTTTGACCAAGGTTTTGGGGTTGAAGGGATTTATGTTCTGAAATGATCAAAACCGCCCAAGGTTAATGCCAGTGCCTGATTTTGGGTATCGAGAAACTGGATTGAGGGCTGGGTCGTGGCAACAATCTGCCCGATGCGGCTGATGGCCATCCCCTGCTCTGCTGCAATTTTTTGCAACTTATTGCGCGCCGATACGGGTGCGGTAAAACACAGCTCGTAATCGTCGCCGCCAGCCAATTTGGCCTCTAAGGCGAGCTCTGCAGGTAAATGAATCAGTTGCTCGGCTGGCGGCACCTGATCGACAAAAACCACTGCACCGCAGTGGGATCGATTGCAAATATGCCGCAAATCACCGGCCAGACCATCGGAAATATCGAGCGCAGCATGAGCCAGATGCGCAATCGCCTGACCAAAAGCCACGCGGGGCTGGGGCAGATCGAGTCGCAAATCGCATTGTTTAAACACATCTTGCGGCAATGTGACTCGCCCGCTGCGATGCATGACCGCTGCTGCAGCGCCACCCAATGGGCCGGACACCCAGATATCGTCATCCGTTTTTGCACCGCTGCGCAGCATGGCCTGACCACGTGGCACTTCACCGGCGATCTGGATTGCAATCGTCAAGGGGCCGCGCGTGGTGTCGCCACCAACAAGTTCGACCTGATGTTCATTGGCCAAGGCGAATATCCCGCGGCTAAATGCCGCGAGCCATTCTTCATTGACTTCGGGTAATGCAATCGACAGTGTAAACCAGCTTGGTTTGGCACCCATCGCCGCCAGATCGGACAGATTGACCGCCAGACATTTATGTCCCAGTCGTTCCGGATCCGCGTCTGGAAAAAAATGCCGCCCGGCGACGAGCATATCGGTCGATACCGCCAACTGATTCCCAGCACTGATGCTCAGCAAAGCGGCATCGTCGCCGATACCCAAATCAGCTCTGGGGGTCGGACGAGTGAAATACTGCCTGATCAGGTCAAACTCGTTCATTCGTGGCAATCAGCCTTGGCGTTTGGCACGAATCGCGGCAAATTCTTCGCCACGCACCAGCTCGGCTAACTTGTCGAGCACGCCATTGACAAAGCGATGACCGTCCGAGCCGCCGTAGGTTTTGGTCAGCTCGATCGCTTCGTTGATAATCACCGGATACGGTGTTTCCGGCATTGAGATGATTTCAAAAGCGCCGGTATACAGCACTGCCAGCTCTACGGTGCTGACTTCTTCCAGCGGACGGTCAACGTGCGGCTCAAGCGCTTTGGTCAAGCTGGCAGCATCCTTGATCACGCCAAACAGAATCGCGCGGTACAGGTTGGCATCAGCTTTGGTGAAATACGTGCTGCTGCCGCGTAAATACTGGTCGATGTTATGAACGGTATCTTGACTCATCAGATATTGATAAACGCCCTGCACGGCAAATTCGCGCGCACGACGGCGAGCGGATTTCATCGGTGGTTTTTTAGCTGCTGGAGGTTTTTGTTCTTCGGTCATGCTTGTAATGCCTTTACTAAATTGGCGGTTTCTACCGCAACACGCGCGGCTTCGCGCGCTTTTTCGACGACCCGTACTTCGGCCTGTTCATCGTTTTCAGTGGTCAAAATGCAATTGGCAATCGGCAAACCCGAATCGAGTGTCACGCGTGTGACGCCAGCGCCTGATTCATTGGCAACCAATTCAAAATGGTAAGTTTCGCCACGGATAATCGCACCCAGTGCAATCAGCGCATCAAAGCGCTCGCTGACTGCCATCGTTTGCAACACCACTGGAATTTCGAGTGCGCCAGCAACGCTGCTGAGCAAAATGTCTTGTGGTGCTACGCCTAACTTGATTAGCTCATCTAGGCAGTTATCACGTAAGCCTTCGCAAACCGGCGTGTTAAAACGGCTCATGACGACGCCGATCCGCAAGCCCTGACCTGCCAGATTGGGTTTAATCTGCGCGATGCCTTCGATACTCATGGGTTTTTATCCTTATATTGATTCGATTATTCGGGTTGCACAAAGCCGGTGATTTCCAGCCCAAAACCCATCATGCTTGGAATTTTTCTTTCGGGTGACATCAGTCGCATCCGCCCTACGCCCAGATCTTTCAGCATTTGTGCGCCGATACCATAGGTTCGCATATCCCACTTTGCTGGCTTATCCAGTTTCAATTCGGGCAGTGCGCGCGACAGCAGGTCGCTACCATCTTCGGTACGATGCAGCAGAATCACGACACCTTTGCCGCTGGTTTCTATCGCAGTCAGCGCCGATTCGATACTCCACGAGTGCCGTCGCGCATCCAGATCGAGCCAGTCCATGATGGAGGCCGGCTCATGAACCCTCACCAGCGTGTCGTCGTCGGGGTTGATTTCGCCCTTGATCAAGGCCAGATGCGTTGCCGAGGTCAGTTTGTCGCGATAAACCGCCAGCTCGAACTGGCCAGCAAAAGTGCGTACCGGGCGGCGGCCGACGCATTCGATCAGCGTTTCGGTGCGGCTGCGATAATTGATCAAATCGGCAATCGTGCCGATTTTCAGTTGGTGTTCTTCGGCAAAAACTAACAGCTCTGGCAGGCGCGCCATTGTGCCGTCGTCGTTCATGATTTCGCAAATGACCGATGCCGGCGTTAAGCCTGCCATCATCGCCAGATCACAACCGGCTTCGGTGTGACCTGCGCGCACCAGTACGCCGCCGGGCTGCGCCATGACCGGGAAAATATGCCCTGGCGACACAATATCGCTGGCTTTGGCGTCAAAAGCGACTGCTTTGCGGATGGTGAGCGCGCGGTCGTGCGCCGAAATGCCGGTGCTGACGCCTTCGGCCGCTTCGATTGACGCGGTGAAATTGGTGCCAAATGACGAGCCATTGCTCGAGACCATCGTCGACAGATTCAGTGTTTTGCAGCGCTCTGGTGTCAGTGTCAGACAAATCAGCCCTCGGCCAAATTTGGCCATAAAGTTGATCGCTTCAGGCGTCACAAAATCGGCAGCCAGAACCAGATCGCCTTCGTTTTCGCGGTCTTCCTCGTCAACTAGCACGACCATACGGCCTGCTTTGAGTTCGGCAACGATTTCATGTACGGGGGAAATCTGGCTCATGATGGGGTCACTCCTGTTTGGACGTTGCCCGATGAAACCATGCGCTCAACGTAGCGCGCAATCAGGTCTATCTCCAGATTGACGCTTGCGCCGGCGGCCAATTGGCCCAGTGTGGTCACCGTCAGTGTGTGCGGAATCAGATTGATTGAAAACACACAACCCTCCGCCGTGTCGCGCACGGTATTGGTCGTCAGCGAAACACCATTCACGACCACCGAGCCTTTGGCGGCCAGGTATTTGGCTAGGTTTTTGGGCGCGCAAATGACCAGCTCACGGTTTTCGCCAACCGGCTCGAAACTGATCACTTTACCCACGCCGTCAACATGACCGGACACCATATGGCCACCGAGCATATCGCCCAGACGCAGGGCTTTTTCCAGATTAACCTTGCTACCCGCCTCGCTCAAACCCACGGTGCAGCGCAGAGATTCGTCGGAGACATCAATCTTGTAGTGGCAAGGGGGTATAAGCTCGATCACCGTCATGCATGCACCATTGTGGGCAATACTATCCCCCAGTACCACATTGAACAGATCAAGATCCGTCGCGTTCACGGTCAGCTGAACGCCACCGTCGAATGCTTTGACGTCTTCAATCTGACCCACGGCCTGAATAATGCCTGTAAACATATTTAGCCTTTTTTTCCGTCAAACAATTTCGGATTTGCTGCTTTTACTCGTGCGGACGATTTCAGCTCATTGCAATGATTGCAAAAATAACTGATCGCACCGCAGGCTTTCAATACCTCAATCTCTTTGCCGCAATCGGGGCAAAGCGGTTTGTTTTCGTTTATTTCCGTTGTCATTTGTTTCTCCTGAACGAGCTTAAACCGCTTCGGCAAAGGCCAGATTCGGATCGGTCAATCGCAAGGTAATCCGTTGGTCATTGCCGATCATCCGGCGATCAAACAAAGTTGGGCGTAGCTGAGCGTTCAAATCGGCAATCGTAAAATCGGCCAACGCCTGACCGCGACCAATCAGGCTCATTGACTGATACAAAACGATTTCATCGATTAATCCGGCCTGCAAAAATGCACCGACCAGCTTGCCACCTGCTTCGATTGTGACTTCATTAAAGCCCTGCTCAGCCAGATAGGCGACGACAGCATGCAGGTCGAGCTGGCCATTGCTGGCCGCCAGTTGTCTGCTGGTAACGTGTTCTGCTGAAAACTGCTGTGGCTGCAATGAGGCTGCGTCGGCCAGACTGAGCAAGTGCGTTTTGCCGCCCGAAGGCGCCAGAATTTTGGCGTTTAGCGGCGTTCTTCCCCGGCTGTCGAGCACAACGCGTTGCGGCTGGCGAGTGACTGGGAAATCACGCACATTCAGTTGGGGATCGTCGACCAGTATGGTGCCGATGCCGGTCAGCATCGCACACGATCTGGCTCGCAACTTTTGCACGTCGGCACGCGCTGCCGCACCGGTAATCCATTGCGATTGACCATTCTCAAGCGCGATACGACCGTCCAGACTGGCGGCCAGCTTGACGCGTAACCATGGACGCTGGCGGATCATCCGGCTTAGAAAACCTTTATGATGTTCGCGCGCCTGCGCGGCGAGCAGCCCGTGGGACACTTCGACGCCATGCGCGGCCAGTCGTGCCAGACCCTGCCCCGCCACCAGCGGATTGGGGTCGCGCAAGGCGGCGATGACGCGGCTGATACCGGCGCCGATCAATGTATTGGCACAAGGCGGCGTACGGCCAAAATGACTGCATGGTTCCAGCGTGACATAGGCCGTCGCGCCACGTGCGACATGATCCGATTCGCCACGTGCGGCGCGGCTAGAATGGGCTTTGGCCATTTTCAGCGCCATGATTTCGGCATGCGCACCACCGGCAGCCTGACTATGGCCGATGCCGATAATCTGCCCGTCGCGTACCAGTACGCAACCCACGCTGGGGTTGGGCGTGGTGATCGCCGCGCCTTGCGCTGCTTGTTGCAGCGCTTTGGCCATCATGCTGTGATCAAAGGCAGTAAACGTCATGCGATTTACTCCTTGCTCACTTCACGAATCACGTCGCGGAAATCTTCAACGTCCTGAAATGAGCGATAAACCGAAGCAAAACGGATATAGGCCACCTTATCAAGCTTGGCGAGTTCGGCAATCACCATCTCGCCAATCTGGCGCGACATGATTTCGCGTTCACCCACGGTGAGGACTTTCTGAATAATGCGGGAAATGGCTTCGTCGACCAGCGGTGTCGGGACGGGACGTTTATGCAGGGCACGTAAAAAGCTAGTGCGGACTTTTTCCCGGTCAAACTCGGCGCGCTGGCCATTTTGTTTGACCACCTGAGGCATGCGAACCTCAGCGGTTTCAAAAGTCGTAAAGCGTTTGTCGCAAATCGTGCAGCGGCGACGGCGACGGACAACATCACCTTCATCAGATACGCGCGAGTCAACGACTTGCGTATCGGGAGAACCACAAAATGGGCACTTCATTAACGAACCCCGCAAAGAACAAAAGATCGATCGGTATTAAATAGAGGCGCTTTTGCGCATGCACAAGCGAATTTTTAATACTCTAGCCAGGTATTGATCTGCAGAACTTGCTGCACATCAACTCCAGAGATATACATCTTGAAAAAATACAAGGGTGGAGCAAGATGCCCCACCCTTTTGACCTGATTACGCGACTTAAGCGCCGTAAACTGGGAATTGTGCAGTCAAAGCTTTTACTTTGGCTGCAACTGCTGCGATATTCGCTTCGTCTTCTGGATTGTCCAGTACATCAGCAATCAGGTTCGCCACTTGAATCGCTTCAGCTTCTTTAAAGCCGCGTGTCGTGATCGCTGGTGCGCCGATACGAATGCCCGAAGTTACAAACGGGCTTTCCGGATCGTTCGGGATCGCGTTTTTGTTCACAGTGATGTGTGCTTTACCAAGGAATGCATCCGCCGCCTTACCAGTCAGACCTTTAGGACGCAGGTCAACCAAGAAAACGTGCGACTCGGTGCGACCCGAAATAATGCGCAGACCGCGAGCTGCCAAGGCAGAAGCCATTGCTTGCGCGTTCAGCAGTACCTGTTTCTGGTAAGCCTTGAATTCTTCAGTTGCCGCTTCCTTGAACGCTACTGCTTTACCGGCGATCACGTGCATCAGCGGACCGCCTTGCAGCGTCGGGAATACGTTTGAATTCAGTGATTTTTCAAATTCGGCTTTAGCCAAGATGATACCGCCGCGTGGGCCACGCAATGTTTTGTGCGTCGTTGAAGTCACGAAATGCGCGTGCGGCACTGGATTTGGATAAACGCCAGCAGCGATCAGACCGGCGTAGTGCGCCATGTCGACCATAAAGTAAGCACCGACTTTGTCGGCGATTTCACGCATGCGGGCCCAGTCAAAACGCAGGGCGTAGGCCGAAGCGCCGCCGATCAGCAGTTTTGGCTTGGTTTCCATTGCGACGCGTTCCATATCGTCGTAATCGATTTCTTCGTTTTCGTTCAGACCGTAAGCAACGATGTTGAACAATTTGCCCGACAGGTTAGCTGGTGAGCCGTGAGTCAGGTGACCGCCGTGACCCAAGTTCATGCCCATCACGGTATCGCCCGGCTTCAGGATCGAGAAGTAAACAGCCTGATTGGCTTGCGAGCCAGAATGCGGCTGTACGTTGGCATATTCAGCGCCAAACAACGCCTTTACGCGATCAATCGCCAGTTGTTCGATCACATCAACGTGCTCGCAACCGCCGTAAAAACGTTTGCCAGGGTAGCCTTCAGCGTATTTGTTCGTGAGTTGAGAGCCTTGGGCTTCCATCACGGCTGGGCTGGTGTAGTTTTCAGACGCGATCAATTCGATGTGTTCGTGTTGACGAACAACTTCAGCAGCGATTGCTGCGGCGAGATCTGGATCGTATGAGGCGATAGTTTGGGACTTCGAGAACATGAGCGTGATGCATCCGTAGCCATTGAAAGATGCGAGATTCTAACACGACTTTGGCGTAAATCGGGATGCATGACAATCACTTCATCATGCAAGGCTTTCATGAGGGGTGTTGCAAAAACGGGATGTAAGGGTAAAAAGCTGCAGCGAGCCAAATTTCTGACTGCTGCATCGGGGCAAGTATTTGCGGCTTGCCCCAGTACACCAGCAGAATTACAAACCTTTTACGGCGTACACCGCCAGCGTATTGCGCCAGTAGCCTTGGTAATCCATGCCGCAACCGAACAGGAAGCGGTCTTCAACTTCCATACCGACAAAATCAGCTTTGATTCCGGCTGCTTTGCGGTCGTGTTTTTTGTCGATCAGCACAGCGACATGCACAGCGCTGGCGCCCTGCTGTTTGCAGTAATCAACGATTGCAGCAAGGGTATGGCCTTCGTCCAGAATGTCGTCGACAATCACCACGGTGCGCCCGCGCAAATCTTCACGCGGTTTGACCTTCCAGTCCAACTCGCCCCCCGAAGTTTCATGACGGTAGCGCGTAGCATGAAGATAAGCCATCTCGAGCGGAAACTTCAATCGCGGTAGCAGGTGCCCGGCCACAATCAGACCACCATTGAGCACGGTATACACGACCGGATTGGTGTGTGCTAAAGCCTTACACATTGCTTCGCCCATTTGATCGAGTGCTGCTAACACGTCGGATTCGGGGTGCAGGCAATCGGCGTTATCCAAAATCGTGCGTGCTTCAGGCAGTTGCATGGTCATATGAGACATCCTCGGACTCGGCTTAATGGCCGGTAAAATCACAAACAGTAAATAATTCGATGCCTTGCTGGCGAACCAGATTTGAGCCGCCCAGCTCTGGCAGATCGACAATTGCGGCCGCCTCGACCACATTGGCACCAATCCGTTTGAGCAAATTGGCTGCGGCAATCATCGTGCCGCCAGTGGCGACCAGATCGTCGATCAGCAAGACCCGATCACCCGCCTTGCAGGCATCGGCGTGCAGCTCGACCGTCGCCGAGCCATATTCAAGCTCGTACTCTTCGGCAATCGTATCAAAAGGCAGCTTGCCTTTTTTACGCACCGGAACAAAACCCAGATTCAGCTCGTAAGCGACCACGGCTCCCAGAATAAAACCTCGTGCGTCAACGCCAGCGATTACATCCAGTTTCTGGTCCATATAGCGGTGAACGAAAATATCGACCAGTACGCGGAAGGTTTTTGGATCCTGCAAGAGCGGCGTGATATCACGAAACATCACGCCCTGCTGCGGCCAGTCGGGTACGGTACGAATCCGCGAGCGGATGTATTCGGCGTAAGGAGGGTCGGCCAAGTGGCTCATGAGTGTTCTCGCCTAGAATCAGTGGAAAAAGGCAAATTTAACAATCCACAAACTTGCAATGACCAGTACTGCCGGGCTCAGATCTTTAAAGCGCCCGGCCAGCAGTTTGATCACAGCATAGCTGATAAAACCGAACGCAATACCGTCGGCAATCGAGAAAGTAAAAGGCATTGCCAATGCGGTCATGACGGCAGGCGCAGATTCGGTCAGGTCATTCCATTCGATTTCAGCCAGACCGCGCGTCATTAATACGGCGACATAGCATAAGGCCGGCGCAGTGGCATAAGCCGGAACCGTCGCTGCCAGCGGCGAGAACCACAAAGCCAGCAAAAACAGCACAGCAACAACTAGCGAAGTCAGACCGGTGCGACCGCCGACAGCAGTACCTGCTGCGGACTCGATATACGCCGTTGTTGATGAAGTGCCCATTGCAGCACCCGCAGTAATCGCAACCGAATCGGCCAGCAAGGCTTTTTTCAGTCGTGGCAGCTTGCCATCTTTATCAAGTAAACCGGCGCGGTGCGATACACCGATCAAAGTGCCTGTCGTATCGAACAAGTCAACGAAGAAAAACACGAAAACCACGCCAAGCAAGCCAACATTGAGTGCGCCGGCGAGGTCCATTTGCATCAGCGTTGGTGCCATTGATGGCGGCATTGCGAATACGCCCTTGAACTCGGACAAGCCCATTGCAATTGACGCTGCGGTTACCGCTAAAATCGAGATAATGATTGAGCCATGAATTTTGCGGTATTCGAGGGCAATGATCAGGAAAAAGCCAAAAATCGCGAGCAAGGTGGTCGGTGAATGGATATCGCCCAAAGTGACCAGCGTCGCAGGCGAGGCGACAACAACGCCAGCATTTTTCAGTGCAATAATCGCCAGAAACATGCCAACACCCGCCGAGATTGCCAGTTTTAGCGAATGCGGAATCGCATTGACGATTGCTTCCCGTACTTTAAACAGCGAAACAATCAGAAAAACGATCCCGGAAATAAAAACCGCACCGAGCGCGATTTGCCACGAAACGCCCATTCCCTTGACGACAGTAAAAGTGAAGTACGCGTTCAAGCCCATACCTGGCGCCAGTGCAATCGGGTAGTTGGCGACCAGCGCCATAATACCGGTACCCAAAGCTGCGGCCAGACAGGTGGCGACAAAGACGGCATTAAAGTCCATTCCGGTTAACGCCAGAATCGACGGATTGACAAAAACGATATAGGCCATCGTCAGAAAGGTCGTGACGCCGGCAATGACCTCGGTTTTAACGTCTGTGCCATGCTCTTTGAGCTTGAAAAACGCGTCCAGCATGATTTTTCCTTAGAAAATTAAAAATGCCTGAATATACAAAAGCGAGGCTTTGTGTCTTTTATAAGCAAAACACACAAAGCACTCGCACTTAATAAGCCATGCCCAGCAAGGCCAGCACACCAATGGCGGCAAAAATCGCTGCGGCAACGAAACGCACAAGCCGTAACAGATGCATTCGGCTTGAAATCCACTCGCCCAGATAAACCGCAGGTACATTGGCCATCATCATGCCCAGGGTTGTTCCCAGTACCACCTGCCATAAAGGCGTGTATTTTAGAGCAAGCGCAACTGTGGCAATTTGCGTTTTGTCACCCATTTCGGCCAAAAAGAAGGCAATACATGTAGCGACAAAAGCACTATAGGGTTTTACAGTGGTTTCATCCTCATCCATTTCATCGGGAATGAGTGCCCACGCAGCAATCGCCAAAAAGCCAAGGCCGACCACCCAGCGCAACAGATCAGGCGAAATCAATCCGGCCACCTGCTGACCGATCCAGCCAGCCGCAAAGTGATTCAATACCGTAGCAACAAAAATGCCCGCAACAATCGGTAGCGGGCGACGAAAACGGGCGGCGAGAATCAGTGACAGCAACTGGGTTTTATCACCCATTTCGGCCACAGCAACGACACCGGTAGAAATCAGAAAAGCATCAAACATCAACAGCTCCAGGGTGGGCAAGCGACACGAGGCCAGCCGTACAGCCCACCCGTGAGCATACGACTAACCTCGGGTCTCATCAGGCATGATTGCCGTTTACGCCATGAACCCATCAACGATGGTTTCAAGTCTGTTGACGCAAACCCGGCTCAGAACGCTCAAGCGGTCAGACCGGCGATTACTCCCCCGAAGGAAGTCGGCATTCTAAGCAGTTCACCCAATACTTACAAGTTAGGGATTATCTTGATTTGTGCTGCAAATGTGCCAAGGCCTGCTGCAAAACGCCCTCGCAGCCATCTTCAATCAAATCAAGCACATGCTCAAAACCATCCGAGCCGCCGTAATACGGATCAGGTACTTCACGCTCTTGATCAGTTCGGGCATAGCTCAAAAACAACTGCACCTTATGTTGCTGCTCTGGTGGGCAATGTCGTCGCAAATGGTTCAAATGGCTTTGATCCATCGCCAGAATCAGATCGAATTCGACAAAATCGCTGCGCCTGACTTCGCGAGCGCGCAAATACGACAAATCATAACCGCGCTTTCTAGCGTGCTCTTGCGAGCGCCGATCAGGTGCTTCGCCGACGTGATAATCGGCAATCCCTGCCGAATCAACGAGAATGCAATGCGCCAGTCCCTGCTGTTCGACCAGATGCCGCAACACGCCATCGGCAGTCGGGCTGCGACAAATATTGCCGGTACAGACCATTAAAACCGAAAACTGCTTAGTCATTCAAATACCCCTATGTAGTATTGCCAGCTAAAAAATATCTGAATTGATCTGCGCCGATATACCCTGTGGGCGAAATTTTGCCGAAAAAGAAAAAGCCCTGAAAAATCAGGGCTTTAGTGTCTATTCGTGGCGGAGAGAGGGGGATTCGAACCCCCGATAGGCTATTAACCTATACACGCTTTCCAGGCGTGCGACTTAAACCACTCATCCATCTCTCCGCGAAGGAGGTCGAATGATACGCAGCCAGCGCTGGTTTTACAAGGCTTTTGCCTGCGTTTCTGCCAGATAACCGGGCTCAATACATAAAGCGTGAACCCATTTCTGCCAGATTCAACTCAGCCAGAATCTGCTCCATCCGCTCTTTGGCCTGTTTGCGCGGTGCGTTCGGGCTCAGACTGGCGATGATCAGCTCGTTTTTCATCGAATGTTCCCAGCCGACCAGCTCGGTGACGGTGACCTGATAGCCTTTTGATTGCAGCAGCAGGCAGCGCAGTACATTGGTGATCTGGCTACCAAATTCACGCGTGTGAATCGGGTGGCGCCACAACTCGGCGAGCGGCGTTTTGGCGAGTGACTGGCTTTTATGTTTACGCAAAACGCTGGCGACTTCGGCCTGGCAACAAGGCACCAGCACCATATGTTTGGCGTTTTTTTCCAGCCCGAAGCGGATTGCGTCGTCGGTCGCGGTGTCGCAGGCGTGCAAGGCGGTGACGATGTCGATCTCGGCTGGCATTTCTTTGGCTGCCGCTGCGTCTTCAACCAGCATATCGAGGAAGGTCATCCGTTCAAAACCGCATTGTTTGGCAAGCTCGCGCGATTTTTGGACGAGTTCGGCGCGAAACTCGGTGCCATAAATGTGCCCGACAGGTTTCGATTTGAAAAACAGATCGTAAATAATAAAGCCCAGATACGATTTGCCTGCGCCATGGTCGACCAGCGTGACATGCTCGTGCTGTGTCAGCACGTCATTGAGCAGTGGCTCAATAAAGTTGAACAGGTGATAAACCTGCTTGAGCTTACGACGGCTATCCTGATTAAGTTTGCCGTCGCGCGTCAGGATGTGCAGTGCCTTGAGCAGCTCGACCGACTGGCCTTCGCGGATTTCCGGGATTGGATTCATGATTGGACTCGTTACTTTGGGGTATCTTTCCATAGACAAGATCAGGCAAGCAATCTGGATTGATACCCGTTTGGGTATGAATGATAAACTGGCTGCAGTGCAGGAAAATATCTGATGATTGCCTTGCATTTTACCGCAATGTGTCCGGATCGTTGGGGGTTTCAAGGGCAAAATGATCGTTAAGGGATACCCGATGAAACGCCCAATTCATACGCACACGGGTAGAATTGGCGCTATTTTGATTCATTCGACATGCCATGCCTTCACACCGCTATTACATCGGTTTAATGACCGGAACCAGCCTGGATGGCATTGACGCCGTGCTGGTCGACTTCGGTGGCGCGATGCCACGGCTGATTGCCACGCAGAGTGCGCCACTGCCAGATGAATTACGCGCGCAGTTGTTGCTGCTGCAAGCGCCGTCAAACAATGAAATCCATCTGGCGCAGCTGGCGGCCAATGCACATAGTCTGGCTTGTGCTGCAGTTTGCCACTTATTACTGCAAAAAGCCGGCATTGCAGCCGACGATGTGTTGGCGATTGGCAATCATGGGCAAACAATACGTCACCGGCCAGAGCTGGGGTATACCTTGCAAATCGGCAACCATGCTTTGCTGGCGGAACATACCGGCATCAGTATTGTTGGCGATTTTCGCAGTCGCGATGTCGCTGCCGGTGGTCAGGGCGCGCCACTGGTTCCCGCTTTTCATCAGGCACTGTTTGCGGCACCGGAACGCAATCGCGTCGTGCTCAATATTGGCGGGATCGCCAATTTGAGCTGGCTGGGGTCTGATGGCGCGGTGAGCGGATTTGATAGCGGCCCCGGCAATGTCTTGCTCGATTTATGGATTAACCGGCAGCAAGGTTTGCCCTACGATTGCAACGGCGACTGGGCGCGCAGTGGGCAGATTCATACGCGCTTGCTGGAATGCTTGCTAGCAGAGCCCTACCTCGCTCTGCCCGCGCCCAAATCCACGGGGCGCGATTTATTTCACGCAAACTGGCTCGATGCCCATTTGCAGCAAGTGGGTGAACTCGTAAAACCCGAAGATGTGCAGACGACGCTACTGGAATTGACCGCCCAGACGATCAGCGATGCCATTCTTGGTTTGGGGCGACCCGACGAGGTCTTTGTTTGCGGTGGTGGTGCTTATAACGGCTTTTTGCTAGAACGACTCGCGCATCACCTGCCCTGCCCGGTTCAGACCACGGCGGCTTTGGGCGTTGATCCGAACTGGGTTGAAGCCTATGCCTTTGCCTGGCTGGCCATGCGCTGCATGACGCAGCAAAGCGGCAACTTACCAGCGGTCACCGGCGCACGCGGTTTGCGGATGCTCGGCGCCATTTACCCTCGCTAAGCTTTCCAATCATGACAATCAAACTGAATAAAGAACTCGAATCCCTGCTGATTGCCGGTCTGCAAAATTACCTTGATCGCGAGATGGACGTTGAAAGCAGTCAGCTGCAATGCCAATTGTTGCTCGACTTTATCAAGCGGGGTATCGGCGCGCATATTTACAATCAGGCGGTCGCTGATGTGCAGCAGTATCTGCATCAGCAAACCGATGATTTAAACCTGCATTGTTTTGTCATTGCTGACGATTAGCTTCGGCTGCTTGCATTTGATGCAATCCTCAAGGCATACGTCGCATTGCGCCTGATGAGCGTCAATCACAGTTTTCAGAATTTGCAAACGATACAAAATCCGGTTTCGATCCGCTTGGGCGTTCGCGTGTGGCAAACGTTCGCTGAGCCTTTTGTAAAGATATTGCTGAAATGAGACTGGCATGGCATCTGCATCAATGAGGTGTGTAATCATGCCGATATTAAATGCAGAGCAAACTGGTGATCTGTATACAATGCACGAACTTTTTGTTGACTAATACACAGAGATTGATTGCGGGCTTGATGGTAAGACAGGAGACGCTGGCATGAAAAATCAGACAAAATGTTGCTTTAGCGATGAAGATAAATCGAATACCCACATCAGGTATATCTCTGAAAACTAGATAGATGCTGGGTTTTTTGGCAATACCACATGAACAATCAAGCCATGTGGCTTGGCATCCAGCAGTTCGACGCTGCCATGATGGCGCTCGACGATTTCCTTGACGATGGCCATACCCAGGCCGCAGCCATTACCGGTTTGTTCGCGCCGGAAGAAGCGCTCAAAAACACGCTGCTTGTCGGCATCCGGAATGCCCGGGCCGCTATCTTCGACATCAACAATGTATTGGGTTTCGTTCTCGGTCAGTCTGACCGTGACGCTGGCATCGCGCGGAATGTATTTGATCGCATTTTCGACCAGATTGATAAACAGTTCGCGCAATAGTGCTGAATTGCCTTCGATCCAGGCTTCCTGTACCAAACAATCGCAGCCCAAATCGATGCGTGCGGCCAGCGCGCGCGGCACCAGTTCGCCAGTCAGATCGCGAATCAGCCGTGCCAGATCCATTTTGATTTTTGGAATCCCATTGATGCTGCCAGGTTCAGAGCGCGCCAGCGTCAACAACTGGTTAACCAAATGAATGCTGCGCGTCGCGCTGGTATGTACCATATTCAGGCGGTCTCGCAGCCCTTCCGGGCTATTTTCCCGCATCGCCAGCTCGGTTTGCGACTTCAACCCGGCCAAGGGCGTGCGCAATTGGTGTGCCGCATCGGCGATAAAACGCCGCTGGCGAGTAATGCTTTCCTCGGTACTCGACAATAATTGATTCAAGGCCTTGGACAAGGCATTGAGTTCTTCTGGCGCATTATCGAGTGATAAAGGCGATAAGTCCTGTGCCTTGCGCGTTTCGACCAGTTGCTTGAGGGTTCGCAACGGTTTAAGACTGTTTTTGATCCCAACTCCAATTAATACACTGACCAAAATCAGCATCACAATCAATGGCAAAGCCATGTGCAACAAGTAGCGTTGCAGCGAGGCGGTTTGTGCGCTTAGATCCGTGATCAGTTCAAGATACAAACCATCGTCCGGGTTACCTGCGCGAGGCGGAAAATAAGCACTCAGAATGCGGTGAGGCTGGCCATTGATTTGCTGCAGACTGAAAACCAGTTGGGATGCGCTGGTTTTTGGCAAGGAATGAAACGGTTTGCCGATCTTGATTTTCAGCGGCTGGTGTTCAATGACAAAACGAATAGGTTCATTGGATACTGCGGCCAGAATTGACGCTGTTGATTGTGCAAGCGCTGCTGCTGTCGGGGGATGCCCTGCCTGGATATTTTGTTCCAGTTGCCGGGAGATTGTGGTCGCCAGCCGACTGAGTTGGGCGTCGTTTCTTTCATTGACAAAATGAAATGAAACCCAATAAATGACCACTGCCCCTGCCAGCCAAAGGGCTAGCAAGGGCAGTACGGTCCACAGCAGGATCTGACGCTGTAGCGAACGTTTAGTTACTTGCATCCGCGGCCAGTGGCTGTTGTTTTTCCAGTAAATACCCCAGACCACGGATCGTGCGAATCACGACGCCGCAAGGTTCGAGTTTTTTGCGCAGACGGTGGACGTAAACCTCAATCGCATTCAGACCGACTTCGGCGTTTTCATTGCCCAGTTCGCTAACGATTTGCTCTTTGGTCACGACGCGGTCAATGTTCGACATCAGGATTTCCAGCACCGTCAATTCGCGCGCCGACAGATCGAGCGGCGAATCATTGCACCAGGCACGCTGACCTGCGCGATCCAGACGCAAATTGCCGAGCTGTTGTACCGATTGCGGCAGAATCTGGCTACGACGCAGTAAGGCGCGCAGGCGCGCTTCCAGTTCGGAGAACTCAAACGGCTTGGCTAGGTAATCGTCTGCACCAGCATCCAGGCCCGCAACACGCTCATCCAGGCCATCCAGTGCGGTCAGAATCAGAATAGGTAAAGAAGGTTTGTGCTGGCGAACATTGCGCAATACAGTCAGGCCATCCATATTGGGCAAGCCAATATCAAGTACGACTGCATCGTAATCGTTGTGCAGCAAAATTTGCAGCGCCAGCGCGCCATCATTCACACAATCACATTGAAATTCGGCTTGAGACAGGCTGGTTTTGAGTGCGTCAGCGAGGATCAGGTCATCTTCGGCCAGAAACAGACGTGTAGCCATTGGGGTTCCCCTGTAAGAATAAACTTACCGCAGAGTGTAGCGTTAATTTCATTAAAGCCCAAGATCATTTTTGTAAGCTTAAATGCTTGGCCATAATATCTCTTTGATTTAATTGAATTTTGCTGTTTTTGTCGGCTCGACCGCTTGTCAGCCAACCTGTCAGCTCGCGCGAAATCAGTCCGGATAGCGCCGCAATCCACTGATCTCTATCATTCAGACATGGAATATACCGATAATTTTTCCCACCTTCAGCGCGATATTCATCACGCCCTTCAATGGCAATTTCTTCGAGAGTTTCAAGGCAATCGGCGACAAAACCCGGACAAATCACATCGAGCGTATTAAGGTTTCGCTTGCCTAGCTGATGCAAGATTTCGCTGGTATAAGGTTTGAGCCATTCGGCCTTGCCAAAGCGCGATTGAAACGCCACGGTGTATTGGCCGGCATCAAGGCCGAGTGCTTCGGCGAGCAAACGCGCCGTTTTATGGCAATGGCAATGATAAGGGTCACCCTTGTCCAGCGTATATTTGGGCACACCATGAAAGCTCATCAGCAAATGATCGCCACGGCCATTGAGCTGCCAGTGCTCGCGCACGCTCTGTGCCAGCGCGTCGATGTATGGCGTTTCATCAAAAAATGGTGCCATGATGCGCAAAGCAGGCTGAAAACGAATTTTTTGTAATACACGGCTGACTTCATCAAAAACGCTGGCGCTGGTACTGGCTGCGTATTGAGGGTACAGCGGCACGACGACCAGATGCTGGCAGTTTTGAGCTTTCATTTGCATGATCTTTGACTCAATCGACGGATTGCCATAGCGCATCGCGTAATCGACGACGAGTTGCTCCGGGTATTGCTCACCCAGATACCCTTTCACCAGTTTGGCCTGTTTCTCAGTCCAGACCCGCAGCGGCGAGCCATCCTTGGTCCAGATGCTGGCGTATTTGGCTGCGCTTTTTTTCGGACGGAGATTCAAAATAATGCCGTTCAAAATCAGCCACCAGATGGCTTTGGGAATTTCAACCACGCGCGGGTCGGATAAAAACTGTTTCAGATAAGGTCGCAGCGCCTGCACAGTGGGTGCATCGGGCGAGCCCAGATTGACCAGCAATACGCCGACTTTGCTTGGGCTGGCATGAGAAAAACTGGGTTCGGGTAAAAAGCGCGCCATCGCTTGCCTCAAAAACTAGATAGAAAGTGTCCGCTATGATAGTTGATTTTTATCCGGCATAAAAAAAACCACCAATTGCAGCAAAAACTCTGGAAAAACTTTAATCCGCGTCAGTTTCATTTTGGTGATAGGCGCTACAATACGGTTTTTGCTCACTTCACCCGGGGACTGTATGGCCAAACTGTTTATTGAAGATCTCGATCTCGCTGGCAAACGTGTATTGATTCGTGTTGACTTTAACGTTCCCGTCAAAAATGGCGTGGTCGAAAGCGACAAGCGGATTCGTGCGGCTTTGCCGACGATTCGTTATGCACTCGATCAAGGAGCATCGGTGGTCTTGATGTCACATCTGGGTCGTCCGAATGGTTCGAAAATTGAAAAATACAGCCTCGCACCGGTTGCCAAGCGTCTGGAAGAATTGCTCGGCAAACCAGTCCAGTTCCTCAATGACTGCGTTGGTGCCGAAGTGGAAGCCGCTTGTGCCAATCTGGCAGCAGGCCAAGTTGTGCTGCTCGAAAACGTGCGTTTCCATATTGAAGAAGAAGGCAAAGCCAAAGACGCTGATGGCACAACGGTGAAAGCCGATCCGGCCAAAGTCGCCGCTTTCCGTGCGAGCTTGAGCAAATTGGGCGATGTGTTTGTCAATGACGCATTCGGTACTGCGCACCGCGCGCACTCGTCGATGGTCGGTGTTGATTTGCCCCGCGCAGCCGGTTACCTGCTGAAAAAAGAACTCGATTTCCTCGGCGAAGCGGTCAACAAACCGGTTCGCCCACTGGTTGCCATCATTGGCGGCTCGAAAATTTCCGGCAAGATCGACGTGATCCAAGCCCTGCTGCCCAAAGTGGACAAGCTGATCATCGGCGGCGGCATGGCGTTTACTTTCCTCAAAGCGCAAGGTTTTGAAATTGGTAAATCATTGTGCGAAAACGATAAAGTTGAACTGGCGCGCGAATTGATGGCGCAAGCGGGTGACAAACTCGTTCTGCCTAGCGACACGATGGTGACAAAGGCTTTGAACTTTGACGCGCGTACGCTCGATGGTCTGGTTGAGGTTAAATCAACTGCAATTCCTGCCGATCAGGAAGGCGTGGATATTGGCTCGGCAACGCGCACGGCTTATGCCGACATTATCAAATCGGCCAAAACAGTCTTGTGGAACGGCCCGATGGGCGTGTTTGAAATTGACGCTTCTGCTGAAGGTACCTTCGCCGTTGCTCATGCGCTGGTTGACGCAACGGCCAATGGCGCGATCACCGTTGTTGGCGGTGGCGATTCGGTGGCTGCGGTGGAAAAAGCCGGTCTCGAAGACAAAGTCAGCCACGTTTCAACGGGCGGCGGCGCTTCGCTGGAATTCCTCGAAGGCAAGGCACTGCCCGGTGTTGAAGCCCTGAGCGAGAAGTAATTCGTTTTTCTGTACCAATAAAAAACCTCGCTGCGGCGAGGTTTTTTATTGGGTATTTCTCTGTAGATCAATATCTGCATGGTTTGTATGAGTATACCCATCTATTACTTGTTAGCAGCAGAATATGCCTTTGGCGCGAAACTGCTCGCGAACCCGGTGCACGACCTCAGTACTCGGCGGCTTGGTGTCACTTAATTCATATTTCAAGCCCAGCTCTTCCCACTTGCTCTCGCCCATTTTATGAAATGGCAGCACTTCGACGCGTTCGAGCACATTGGGGTATTGCTGATTCATTGTGGCCAGGTAATCAGCCAGCAGCTGGACATCGGCTTCATCGTCGGTCCAGCCGGGCACCAGCACATAACGCAGCCAGATTTTTTTGCCCATTTTGAATAATCGCTCGGCAAAATCGAGCGTGGGTTGCAAGGGCTTGCCGGTCAGTGCTTCGTAACGCTCTGGATTCATTTGCTTGATATCAAGCAGCACCAGATCGATATTGTCGAAATATTCATCGGGCAAATGGGCTGCCAGAAAGCCTTGCGTATCGAGCGCAGTATGGATTTTGAGCTCGTGCTTGGCGCGGCGGAAAATCTCGCCGATAAAATGCGCCTGCATCAAAGGCTCGCCGCCGGAAATCGTCAAGCCACCGGCTATGCGCAAAAAGCTGGCGTACTTGCCGATTTCGGTCATCACTTCGTCAACGGTATAAGGTTTGCCGTAATGCAGCTTCCAAGTATCCGGATTATGGCAATACAGGCAGCGGAACTGGCAACCGCTGACAAACAGCGCAAAGCGCATTCCCGGCCCATCGACGGCAGCGCCTGTTTCAATTGAATGCACGTAGCCATATTGCCGGCCTTCGGCATCAAAGGCGGCAGGTACGATCTCGCCTAATGGCTTGCTGGGCTGCTGGATAAGCTCGATTGTGGTCATGATTATTCTCGGATATTGGCGCTGTGCGATCATAAAAAAAACGGATCGCCAGGATCCGTTTTTCTAGGCTTGCGATATCAGCTTAACACTTTTCGTGAAATGTCCGGTTAATTACGTCCAGCTGCTGCTCGTGCGTGAGTTTGACAAAATTCACGGCATAACCTGAAACACGGACGGTCAGTTGCGGATATTTATCCGGATTTTCCATCGCGTCTTCTAGAGTTTCCTTATTCAGTACATTCATATTCAGGTGAAATAACTGTGGCATGATCTGATCTCAATGGGTATTGCTCTACAGGGTATGTAACTTGGTGATTACAGGGCAATACCCTTTTGAGGTATTGCCCTGTGTTACGCGATTTAGCACTTCGCATGGAAAGTGCGGTTAATCACGTCCATTTGCTGCTCGCGAGTCAGTTTGACAAAATTCACTGCGTAACCAGAAACCCGGATCGTCAGCTGCGGATAGTTTTCCGGATGCTCCATCGCATCGAGCAACATATCCTTGTTCAGCACGTTCATATTGAGGTGGAATAATTGATCTGGCCCCTCTTCCAGTGCAGCCACTTCACGGGCAACGCGGTCGGCGGTGCTGCACACCGGAATCACTTCACCATGCGGGCCAAACAGGCCGTCAATCGATGCGGCTAGTGTCTTGATGCGGTCGGTCGGATTGTGCCCCAATGCATCGGGCGTCATTGATGCAGTCCAGGAAACCCCATCAAGCGCCGATTCATACGGAATTTTCGATACCGAGAAACCGGCAGCGACGAAACCATTCACATCACGACCGTTCATCGGGTTCGCGCCTGGCGAGAAAGGCGCACCGGCACGGCGACCGTCCGGTGTATTGCCGGTTTTTTTGCCGTACACGACGTTTGACGTAATGGTGAGTACTGATTGCGTCGGCATCGAGTCGCGGTAGAACGAAGGTTGCGCTTCGATTTTTTCCATGAATGTCGTTGCGAGCCACACGGCGATGTCGTCGGCGCGGTCGTCGTTGTTGCCGTAGGCTGGGTATTCGCCTTCGATCACATAATCGACGGCCAGACCGGCTTCATTACGCTTGATGTGAACCTTGGCGTGTTTGACGGCCGACAGCGAATCAGCGGCAACCGACAGGCCGGCGATACCGCACGCCATCGTACGCAGGATGTCGCGGTCGTGCAGCGCCATTTCGATGCGCTCGTAAGCATATTTGTCGTGCATGTAATGAATGCAGTTCAGCGCGGTTACATAGGTTTTGGCGAGCCAGTCGAGCAACAGATTGTATTTGGCCATCAGCTCGTCGTAATCGAGTACGTCGCCCTTGATCGGCTCGAAACCCTTGGCGACCAGTTTGCCGGTTTTTTCGTCCACACCGCCGTTGATCGCATACAGCATTGCTTTGGCCAGATTCACACGGGCACCAAAGAATTGCATTTGTTTACCAACACGCATCGCCGAAACGCAGCAGGCAATCGCGTAATCGTCACCCCATTTTGGCCGCATCAGGTCGTCGTTTTCGTACTGAATCGCCGACGTGTCGATCGAGACTTTGGCGCAGAATTCCTTGAAGCCTTGCGGGAACGAAGTTGACCAAAGTACCGTCAGGTTCGGTTCTGGCGCGGGGCCAAGGTTGTACAGCGTATTCAGAACACGGAAGCTTGATTTGGTGACTAAAGTACGGCCATCTTCACCCGTGCCACCGATTGATTCAGTCACCCAGGTCGGATCGCCCGAGAACAGATCGTCGTATTCAGGCGTGCGCAGGAAACGCACGATACGCAGCTTCATGACCAGATGATCGATGTATTCCTGTGCTTGCGCCTCATTGATGCGCCCTTCTTTCAAATCGCGTTCGAAATACACATCGAGGAAAGTCGAAATCCGGCCGATCGACATCGCTGCGCCGTTTTGTTCCTTGACTGCGGCGAGGTAGCCGAAATACAGCCATTGCACAGCTTCTTGCGCTGTTGCAGCAGGACGCGCGATGTCAAAACCGTAATTTTTCGCCATTTGTTTGAGTTCGTTTAAGGCCTTGATTTGCTCGGCCAACTCTTCACGCAAACGGATAATGTTTTCAGTAAATGGCACATTGTCGATTTCCGATTTTTCGCGTTTTTTGTCGGCAATCAGGAAATCAACACCATAAAGCGCAATACGGCGATAGTCGCCAATAATCCGGCCACGGCCATAGGAATCGGGCAGACCGGTAATCACGCCCGAGCTGCGGCAAGCCATGATTTCCGGGGTGTAGGCATCAAACACGGCGTTGTTATGGTCTTTGCGATATTTGGTATAGATATCTTCGATTTGCGGATTCATTTCGAAGTGATAAGCCGCCAGCCCATTTTGTACCATGCGCAGCCCGCCATTGGGCATGATCGCTCGGCGCAATGGCGCATCGGTTTGCAGGCCAACGATGGTTTCGAGATCCTTATTAATGTAGCCGGGGCCGTGAGCCGTAATGCTTGAACCGAACTGGGCAGACACTTCCAGCACGCCACGTTTGCGTTCTTCTTTTAGCAGGACTGACAGCTCGTTCCAAAGCTGGGTCGTACGTTCGGTCGGCCCAGCCAGAAAAGTATCATCGCCATGATAAGGGGTGTAGTTGGCCTGAATAAAATCGCGTACATCAACTTTTTTTTGCCATTCGCCTGCGTTCAAACCGCGCCAAGCATCCAGTTGTGATTGATCCAAAGATTTATCGATTGGGGCGTTCATGGAAATCTCCTTGTGGCGATGTCGCTTAGACATCTTGAACTAAACCGCTTGTGGCATGTTTTGGGTAGACTGACAAGGCTGGTGAGATACATCACTCAATTCCAGCATTAAGATCATCGTAACAATTCGAAGGTCATTCAAACTTGATTTAGGTCAGCTTCTTAAACTTGTTGTATGGGAAATCAGGCTACATCCGTAAATTGCTGCGATGCAAAATTTTCCTTATAGATCAACATGATCAGGCAAATTTTGATACCAATATCATAGGCCTTGTAGTGACAAGTAGGAATCTGATTTTGTTTTTAAATTCAGGTAAATATTTGCCTTGCAATACCCAATCCGACATAGAGGTGATTATTTATATTATGGCGACCCTGATTTGAGCAGAACCAGCACAGCACCAGCGCAGCCCTGAAAAGGATTGGCTTGTGCAAAAGCCAGCACTTCACCTCGTTGCACCAGCCAGTTTTTCAGTTTGAGTTTCAGAATTGGCTGACCGTCTTTTGAGCTCAATCCTTTACCATGAATAATTCTTACGCAGCGCAGCTGCCTGGCAACACAGAACATGAGAAAATGCGCCACTTTGGCGCGCGCACTATCGATGGTTTCGCCGTGCAGATCCAGCTCGGCGTCAATCATCCAGTGGCCGCGTTTGAGTTTGCGTAATTGATCAAGTCGTAAACCGGGCCGGCTAAATAACAGCTGCTCCCCATCGATCAGTTCGTCCCAAGGCCAGCAATCGCTCATATCATCGGGCTGCGCGATCGGAGCGGGGTTTTGATTCCGTGGCCATGGGCTGATCACCGGTGCTGGATGTAAGTAATGTGCGTCATAATCGAGCGGCTTGACGCCTTTCATCGCCTGCTCAAACAGAATATGATCATCTACCACTGCCGGAATCGGTACACTGGCGCTCTTGGATTGATCTTGCTGTTGCTTGAGTCGTTTACGCAATTGCTTAAGTTGGACCAGCGTGGTTTTATCCATGGGTAAAAGCTAGGAGAGTAAGGATTGCAAGAAAAAGTACGGCTGGATAAATGGCTCTGGGCTGCGCGTTTTTTTAAAACCCGGGCACTGGCCACCGCTGCGATTGAAGCCGGACATATTAACCTGAATGGCGAGCGGGCAAAACCAGCCCGCCTATTGAAAATCGGCGATGTTTTGCATATTCGTGCCCCACATGGTCATTTCGAAATCGAGATCAGCCTGTTATCCGATCAACGGCGTGGCGCCGAGCTGGCTCAAACCCTCTATCAAGAGACCTGCGCCAGCATTGAAAAACGTGCCCGTGAACAATTTGCCAAAGCTTTGCAGCCTCAATTCGATCATCCACAGGTCAAGGGACGCCCTACTAAAAAATGGCGCCGACAGCTCAGTGCGCTTGACCATGCCGTGATTCAAAGTCGAGAAGAATAAATGTCCCAGAACGCCAAACGCCTGATTTACTTTGCCGCACCCAATACCCAATTATTCTCCGAGCTGGGGCAACAGCTGGCGATGTTCGGCTTTGATTTTCAGGTATTTGATCGTAACAGTGCATTGCTCGCGGCCTTGCATTCCAACCAGGTTGAAGCGCTCATTATTGATGAAGCAGGTTTGCTCGATACCAAAGCCGAACAATGCCTGCCCTTGCTCAAGCTGCTGTTCAAAGGGCCGATTGTTTTGGCCAGTATGGGCATTGAAATGGTCAAACAGCTTGAATTTTTGCGTACTGGCGTCACTGACTTTATTAGCCACCCGATCAATCTGCTTACATTGATTGACCGACTTGATCATCTCGAAGAATTCAAACACATCCAACCGTATAAAGTATTGCTGCTTGATGATTCCGACCTGGCCGCCAAATGGGCCAGCACGGCCTTAAGTGGTGCCGGAATGAAAGTTAAACACCTCTCCGATCCGCTTAAAATTTTTGATGCACTTGATCAATTCCATCCCGACCTGCTGCTGCTTGATGTGTATATGCCGCAGTGCCAGGGCGATGAAATTGCCAAACTGATCCGCCAGCGGCCGCAATTTGATTCTATCCCGATCGTATTTCTGTCGACCGAAACGCAACGGGGTCGTCAACTGATGGCCAGAAGCATGGGCGGCGATGATTTTCTGGTCAAGAATATGGAAACGGAGGAGCTGATCGCAGCGGTGACCATCACGGCAGAACGATACCGCACGCTGCGTCGCTGGATGATGCGCGATAGTCTGACCGGATTGCTGAATCATTCGCACATTATCGAATCTTTAAACCGCGAAGTCGCGCGAGCGCATAAAGAACTGCGCCCTCTTTCGTTTGCGATGGTCGATATTGATCACTTCAAGCGAATCAACGATCTGTTTGGCCACTCTGCAGGTGACAGAGTGATCAAAAGCCTGTCACGTTTGCTCAAGCAATCGATTCCCAACCCCGATGCGGTCGGTCGCTATGGTGGCGAAGAATTTGCCCTGATCTGGTCAGATCAACCCCAGTTGCGTGCAGCCCAGCGAACTGATGAATTGCGCTCGCGTTTTAACGAGCTCTCTCATGCCAATAATGACGGACATTTTGTCGCCACTTTCAGTGCCGGCGTGGCTCAACTGGAAGCCGGGATGAGCGCGCAGGATTTAATCGATGCAGCCGATCAGGCGCTGTATCAGGCCAAAGCGGCTGGCCGTAACGAAGTTGGGCTGGCATCTCGTCGTAAAGCATAACCCCAGGAAAGCGAATCTTATGTCGATTCATTACACCATTTCAGCGCTTGATCTGGGCGCACACCTGTTTGCTGTCGAGCTGATTGTTCCTGAGCCCGCCGCCGACGGGCAGTTGCTGACACTGCCAGTCTGGATTCCTGGCAGCTATCTGATCCGTGAGTTTGCGCGCAATATTGTGCAAATCAATGCCAGTTGCAACGGCATTCCGGTCGCAATCAGCAAAATAAATAAATCCAGCTGGCAAGCCGCACCGTGCGCTGGTGCTCTGACCGTACGTTATGAAGTCTACGCTTTCGATTTGTCCGTCCGTGGCGCTTATCTCGATCAGACCCGGGCTTTTTTTAATGGCACCAGCGTCTTTCTGGCCGCTGACGGGCAGCAAAATCGCCAATGTGATGTCAAAATCAAGGCGGGTGATTTTCCGCTGGAGTCGGGCTGGAAAGTTGCAACGGGCTTGAATGCGATACAAATTGATCAGGCCGGTTTTGGCTCTTATCAGGCAAAAAACTACGATGAATTGATCGATTGTCCGGTTGAAATCAGCGATTTTGCCGAAATCACTTTTGAAGCCTGTGGTGTACCGCATCGAATGGTGATTTCGGGTCGACACGAAGCTGATCTGTCGCGTTTGGCGCGAGATTTGAAACCGATCTGCGAGTACCAGATTCGCCTGTTTGGTGAGCCTGCCCCCTTTGATCGCTATCTGTTTATGACCGTCGCCGTGGGGGACGGTTATGGTGGTCTTGAGCATCGCAATAGTACTGCGCTGATTTGCAATCGTAGCGACTTGCCCAAAATGGGCGATGAAGCAATCAGTAACGGATACCGACAATTTCTGGGGTTGTGCAGCCACGAGTATTTTCACAGCTGGAACGTCAAGCGCATCAAACCTGCTGCTTATGCGCCGTATGATTTGCAACAGGAAAACTACACCACGCTGCTCTGGGCTTTTGAAGGGATTACCTCGTATTACGATGATTTGAGTCTGCTGCGCGCCGGTGTCATTAGCCTTGATGATTATCTGGACTTGTTGTCGCAAACCGCCACTCAGGTTCAGCGGGGGTATGGCCGTCTACGTCAATCACTAGAAGACTCGAGTAAAGATACCTGGGTTAAGTATTATCGGCAGGATGAAAACAGCCCCAACGAGTTGGTGAGTTATTACACCAAAGGCGCGCTGGTCGCGCTCTGCCTGGATCTGCATATCCGCCAATGCACCGGCAATCAAAAATCGCTTGATGATGTGATGCGTGCATTGTGGCAGCGTTATGGTCAGCATTTCGAACGCGATGGCCTGGGTGTTGGCGAGCAGGAATGGGAGCAAATCGCGGCAGAAGTCACCGGACTCAATCTGCAGCCATTTTTTGATCGTGCCTTGCGTTCTACCGAAGAATTGCCACTGGCACAATCACTGGCTTGTCTGGGTGTGGAAAGCCAGTTGCGAATCTCGAACGGCAATGGTGATAAAGGTGGCTGGCAAGAAACGGTCTCGTCTAGCAGCAGTTGGGGGCTGCGATTTAGTCCAGACCCAGCAGGCGTCAAGCTGACGCATGTGTTGCGCTCACAAGCAGCTTGCCTGGCCGGGCTGGCTGCGGGAGATTTAATCATCGCCGTTGCCGGACTGCGAGTCAGCGCCAGCCAGTTTGAGCGCTTGATGAGTGAGTCGCGCACCGACCAGGCACTGACTATCCATGCATTCAGGCGCGATGAATTGATGAATTTTGAATTACGTCCTCAAAATGCACTTGCAGATACTTTCGGCTTTAAAAAATCAAAAGAACTAAGTCAGCAGCAGGAAATAAATATGGGGATTTTTGTAGGAAATTGATTGCGCAGCGCAACATACTGGGCTAGAAAACCATGACAAACTCATCAATTCACACCCAGTTCAATGCCCAAGCGCCTTGCTCACTTCGGTATTACTTTCTTTCGCAGTGCCCGAGCCAAGGTACTGCTGACGCTGTTTATTTTAAATTTGTGCGTCTGCATTGCTTTGGCATTCAGTTTTTATCGGCAATTATCCGAGGCGCTCTTTGCCGAACTTGATGGGCGTCTCTACACTGCCGCGAACGCTATCCCCTATATTCTGCCCCCCGATTACATCGAAAATGCCACGGGCAATCCACCAGCTATTACCGGTAGTTATGTAGTTAACACTTTAAGACTACAAAAATATGCGCAAATAAGCGGTTTACGTTATTTATATGTGCTGGCGTTAAAAGATGGTCAGGTGGTCTATCTGGCCGATTCAGCGACACCGAACGAAGTCAGTAAAGATCAGTACGGTCATTTTTATCAGGATTACCAAGATAAACAGCAGCGTACGCTACGAGCCTTAAAAGCTGGGCAAAGCCAGCTGGGGCCGCTGAGCGATCAATATGGCAATTTTCGTTCTCTGTTGCTGAGTCGGCAAACCTCAAAGGGGCAAGGTTATTTACTCGGTGCCGATCTAGATGCTGGCTCGGTGGATGAAGAGTTGTGGTTTATTTTGTCCAAGACTGTCTGGGTCGGGCTGATTTTTCTGTTGCTGGGCTCGTTGATCTCGTGGTTTCTGGCCATCAAACTCACCGAGCCCTTGCGGCGGTTTAGCCATGCAGTACAGCGTTTTACTCTGGGCGAATTCAATATCCGCATGCCTGTTAAATCACATGACGAATTCGGCAATCTTGCCAGTGCCTTCAATGCAATGGGTGAAGCGCTGACCGCGCGTGAACATTTACTGCGTCAACTGGCTTTTGTTGACCGGATTACCGGTTTACCCAACCGCACCCGTTTTGTCGAAATCGTTCATCAGACCATCGCCGGTTCACCTCAAGCTTTTGCCATCGTGATGATGGACATCGCCGACTTTCATTATGTGAATGACTATTTTGGCTTTGCCGAGGGCGACGATGTATTGAGAAGCGTGGCCGACCGGTTAACGCAACTGACTCCCCAACCCATCCTTTCTGCCGCACGGGTTTCCGGCAATGATTTTTTATTGCTGGTCCCGTTTCAAAATCCAACTGAGCTAAGCGAAACGGTCAGATCGATCGAGCTTTGCCTGTCTGAAGCCATTCAGATTGAACAGCATAGAATTACCCTGGCTTTGCGTTTTGGCATCAGTTGTTATCCCGAACACAGTCAAGATGCCGATTCACTATTGCGGCAAGCTGAAATCAGTATTTTTTCGGCTAAGGAAGAATGCCAATTCTGCGTCTTTTATTCGCCGGAACGTGAAGTTGACCGACAAAGCCAATTTACCTTGATGGGTGATCTGCGTGAGGCAATAGAAAACAATCACCTGATTGTTCATTATCAGCCGAAAATTTTGCTCGCCGACCACAAGGTTCACAGTGCAGAAGCATTGGTACGCTGGCAGCATCCGCAGCGTGGCTGGATTCCGCCCAATCTGTTTATTGCTTTTGCCGAGCACTCCGGCAAGCTGCGTTCGATTACCGAATGGGTCATTAAAGATGTCTTGCGTCAGCAGCAACGCTGGCAGGCGCAGGGCATTGATCTTTGCATTTCGGTCAATGTCGGTGTTGGTGATGTTGAAGATGCCCTGTTTGTTGACTTCATTGCCGGGCAAATTGATCATTTCCCAGGCAAAGTGAATTTATGCCTGGAAATCACCGAAACAGGCGTCATGCGCCAACCCGATCTGTTATTGAAAAATCTCAACCGTCTGCGAGAGCTGGGAATCAAGCTCTCAATTGATGATTTTGGTACCGGTTATTCATCATTTGCTTATCTGGCCAAAATGCCGATCAATGAATTGAAAATTGATCAGACTTTTGTCATGGCAATGAATGATACTTTTGAAAGCATTTCGATTGTCCGCAGCATGATTGAGCTGGGACATATTCTGGGCCTGCAAGTCGTTGCCGAAGGTGTAGAAACCCAGTCTTGCTGGCAAGCGCTATCGATCATGGGTTGCGATGAAATCCAGGGCTATTTCATTTCAAAACCACTTGCAGCCGATGCGTTTACTTTCTGGCTACTCAATGAATTGAACAATTTGGCTCTGCCCGCACTACCCAATATGGGTAAAAAAATGCTGCATTGAACGCAATCAATTACCTAAGAGCGGTACGGCATATTCAAATTTGCTGCGGTATACTGCCTGCGTTTACTCATCTCCAAGGTTACTCCATGCGTCCGTCCCAACGTCAAGCCAACCAGCTACGTGAAGTCCATTTGACCCGTCAGTACACCTGCCATGCAGAAGGCAGTGTTCTGGTGCAATTTGGTAATACCAAAGTCATTTGCACCGCAAGTGTTGAAGAAAAGGTGCCGCCATTTCTGAAAGGAAAAGGCGAAGGCTGGATTACCGCCGAATATGGCATGCTGCCACGCTCAACAGGCAGCCGCATGAAACGTGAAGCCGCTGCAGGCAAGCAAAGTGGTCGTACGCAAGAAATTCAGCGTTTGATTGGCCGTAGCCTTCGTGCAGTGGTCGATCTGAAAGCACTGGGAGAGCGTCAGATTACGATTGACTGTGATGTCATTCAAGCCGATGGCGGAACACGTACGGCCAGCATTACCGGTGCTTATGTCGCCTTGAGCGATGCAATCAGTGGTTTGTTGCGCGAAGGCAAATTGAGCGTCAATCCGATTCGTGAAGCTGTTGCCGCAGTATCGGTTGGAATCGTCGATAATCAGGCCGTACTGGATCTGGATTATGTTGAAGACTCAGCCTGTGAAACCGATATGAACGTCGTGATGACGGCGTCCGGTAAATTTATCGAAATTCAGGGTACCGCCGAAGGTGAAGCATTCAGTCGCGAAGAAATGAACGCTATGCTCGATCTGGCGCAATCCGGTATTGCCGAACTGCTTGCCTTACAAAAAGCAGCACTTTCGCTTTAAAGCAGCAACAATCAGCACAAATCGCTCATCAGACCCTGCATCGCACGGTCGGTGAGCGAGCCTTGCAAAGCAAGCCGGTTCATTCGGCCGTTGTAAAGCGCTTGCACCAGTTCAGCTTTGGCAAAAGCCAGACCTTTCTCGTTTCGGTTGGTAAACAGATAACGGGTTTGTTGCGGGCTGATCCACGACAAACGCATGCGTATCACCTGTCCGTTCTCGGCATGCCAATCAACCCACTCTCCCCGCTCTGGCAAAATGCCTGACTCGATGGATTGAATTTCTTCAGCCTGAAAATCGCGCTCGTTAAATTGATCGGACTGAGCCGATTCTTTATTTGTGTCGTCGTGCACAGATCCGGCCGCGGCCTTAAGCCCGTTACGAATGGCTGCAGCATGGCATTGAACAAGTTCGGCAAAAAATATTTGCGCCTGAGCCGATTCGACACCCGCTGCCAGCGCACCTTCTTCCAGTGTTTTGAGCATGCCAGGCAGCATATTGACCATTTTGTAACGCTCATTAGCATCTTTTTTGGGTTGTATGCTCCAGAGCAAGTCGTCCATCGCTGAAAGTCGACGGATAAATTCCGGCTCGGACTCTCCCGCCGCGCCATAAGCCTTTTCAAGTGCAACAGACCAGATTTGCTGCAAAAAGCCGCTCACAGAGAGAGGAAGGTCGGCATTGCGATTCAGTCGCAGACTGATCAATTGCTGAGAAATACTGTGTCCCAGCTCGGCCAGCTCGCGCTCTGCCAGTTGATGAACGTCATCAGCCAAATTAGAAACGGAACTAGCCTCAAGCTGGGCAACAAACTGGCGTAATTTATTCAGCGCGTCGGCAAATACTCCAACATCTTGCTCATAGTGACGCAACAAATGATTGACGATGTCCGCCAGCGCCTGATATTGCGGCGTTCCAACATCCAAATCGTCGGCATCGAGCGCAGAAAAAGCCAACTCATCCAGAAACATCCGTGCAGGGTGCTGTTTTTGCGAGAAGAAGGCCGCATCCATCATCCCGACTTTGAGCACCGGGATTTGCAGTCGCCCAATCAGGCTTTTCATCGAAGTGGGCAGACGGGGGTCATCGAAAATATGCTCGAACAACATCGTCACCAGTTCGAGTGTCATTGCATTCAATGCATTTAATTGCTTGCCCCAACCCGATTCGCGCAGCATTCCCAACAAATTGTGAGTATGAGACTGGCCATTTTCATCACACAGCGCAGCATTGATTGGCGATTTACGCTGGAGCGCATCCAGAAATGGCCACCAGCCGGGCGATTGCAGTTCCGACGAGCCCTGCGGCATTGAGCCTGGATGATCTTGACGAACCAGTTGCGCCAGATGTTTGCCCAGTTGCTGCGCAGTTGAGTGTCCAGGCACTCTGGCCGTCTCTCCGCTACTAGTAGCAGACTGCTCTGGCTTGGTTTGCGGCGATGAGCTTGCGCGAGCCGGGCGTGGCAAAGGTTGGACATTTTGTGCAATCAGGTATTGATTGATCTGGTGATAAACATTGGCAACCTGGCTGGAGAGTTCTTTTTCGAAAGCCTGCATGGCCACCAGACGTGCATCGACCCCCGTTTCCAGTTGCTTGCAGGCTTTGAAAAAAGCTTCACAAATTGCTTCGGGAGACATCGGATTTGCTGCAGACCCCTCTTGCTGAGTTGTCTGTGAATTGCCAAGCAAGCGGGCAAAGCGCATTTCCAGCTGATCCAGATCTTCGGCACCTTGAGATTTGATGCTATTGATAATTTTGTCGGCACTCAGGGTTTCTTCATATTCTTCATTGGCTACCAGGCTTAACTGATGTGCGTCGGCATTAAGCCGGTAAAATTTTTGCTCGCTTGTCACACCCACTTTGACGTTGTCATCAAATGCTGTGTTAAAAAAAGCCTTGAATTGCTCTGCCAATTGCGCGCGTTTGCGATGCGTCTCCAGACGGGCGGCAAAATAATCATCGCGCAATTTCCGGTCTACGGTCTTGTCTCCGAGTTCCAGATAGGTTTCTTCCAGCTTGGCAAAGAACTGATCGAGCGATTCGGTCAGCATTTTGACGGCAAGATCCCGACAGGCAAGCAGCATGGGATTGAGCTGTGCGCGGGCAGTATGGTTATTTGCGGATAAGGGCTGTGACATTTCGGGCTGTGACATTTCATTATCCTGAGAAATCGGTGCGACGAAGCTATATTAGCATTTTATAATAATAAAGCCACGCCCGTTGATCGACCCTGACACGCCAGTTATGTAGTTTTAAAAATCAGACTACACATTACGAAAAAGTAAAAAACCCGTAATTATCCTAATAGAGATTGGCTTGACAAAGTTCTACAGTGCCTCAAATACCACCGAGGATCAAAAGGTAGACCCATGGCTAATCCCGATCAGTTTTCACGCATCAATCAATGGCTGCAACAGCAAGGCTTTGAAAATTCTGAGCATATTGTTGCACAGTATTTTGCCAATATTCCACTTGATGAATGGCAGGAAAGAAATATTGAGGACTGGGGGGGGGCTTTACTGGCGCATTGGCGCTTTGCCCAGCTCAGACAGCAAGGTCAGGTCTTGATCCGGATATATAACCCGAACCAGACCGAACACGGTTGGCAGTGCGAACATACCGTGGTTGAAATCGTCGTTGACGATATGCCATTCCTGGTTGATTCGGTGGGTATTGCCCTGAACAACATGAAATACAACGCTTTGACGGTAATACATCCGATATTAAGTGTGCTGCGTAATGCCCAAGGGCATGCCCAAGCGCTCGATCCGTCGGGTTCGAAAGAATCCTGGATGCATTTTGAAATTACCCGGATCAGTCAGCCAGAGCAATTACAATCGTTACAGCAACAAATCGAACACGCACTGGATGAAATTACAGCATCGGTCGCCGACTGGAAAAAAATGTCCGACGGTGTTGTCGATATTCTGGAAGAACTCCGCCACAGCCCGAACGTCCTCCCCAAAACGCTGATCAAAGAAAGCATTGCCTATCTGGAATGGCTGCTGGCAGGACATTTTGTTTTCTTGGGGATGCGCAAATACCAGTTCGTCGACGGCCAATTGATGCTGCAGGCCAATAGTGGTCTGGGCATCATGCGTGACGAAGGCAAAGCGGAAGTTTCCAAAATCTGGTCCAGTCTGAGCGAAGAGCTGCGCTCGATTGCCTATGCCAAAGATCGCCTGCTGATGTTGACCAAGGCGGATCGCCGATCGATTGTTCACCGCCCTGCCTATCTCGATACCGTCCTGATTCGCTCGCACAATGAAAAAGGCGAAATTATCGGCGAAACCCGTATCGTCGGACTGTATTCTGCCAGTGCTTATACCTCGCAACCGCGGCAGATTCCGTTTTTGCGCCAGAAAATCGACGCTGTTATCCATGATGCCGGCAATGATTTATCCGGCTATCGCGGTAAGGCGCTGCTCAATACGCTTGATACCTATCCGCGTGACGAGTTGATCGAAATCGAAGTTCCGGAATTGAGCCGCATTGCCACCGGTATTGTTTCACTGCATGAGCGTTCACGTGTTCGTGCTTTCTTCCGTAATGACATTTATCGTCGCTATGTTTCCGTGATGGTCTTTGTTCCGCGTGACAATTACAGCACCGAAGTACGCGTAAAAATCGAAAAACTGTTGCTGGAAAAACTGGCAGGTCACAACGCTGAATACACTGTTTTGCTGAGCGACTCGCCACTGGCTCGGATTCAGTACATAGTCCGCCGCTCGCCCGATTCAGCCTGTGCCTACGATGCCAAAGCCATAGAAAATGAAATCGCCCTATTGGCACAACGTTGGGGTGATACGCTGAAACGCGAACTGATTCACGCCCGCGGTGAAGAATTGGGAGCCCAGCTGTATCAGCAATATCACACTGCTTTCAGTGGTGCTTATTGCGATGATTTTCTGCCACGCATTGCGGTCCATGATATCGAACAGCTGGAACACAGCCGGAACAAGCAAAAGCTCACCATCTCATTAAGTGCCGGTAATGCACTTGATCCACAAATCTGGCGCATCAAACTCTATCGCCAGCAGGCCATTGAGCTCTCTGATTGCCTGCCTTTACTGGAAAATCTGGGCTTGCGTGTCCTTGACGAGCGGCCTTACCAGATCAATCTATCAACTGGCGAATCGATGTGGATCATGGACATCGGTGTACGTCTGCCCAACGGCGCATTGCTGGAGTCGCCCATCGCCCGTCAGCGCTTGATGGACAGTTTTATCGCACTCTTTAATAACGAAGCGGAAAACGACAGCTTTAACCGCTTGACGCTATTGGCCGATCTGGCCTGGCGCGAAGTGCTGATATTGCGCGCCTATGCCCGTTTTTTGAAACAGGTCGCACTCAAATATGGCGTAGAAACCATTGCCGACTGCCTGTTGAAACATCCTGTGCACAGCAAGGCGCTGGTTCAGTCCTTTATGCAATTGCAGCATCCGACTCAATCTAGCGATGAAGCCGCCGAAAGCACGCTGCGTGCGATTGAACAAGCCGCCAAAGAACTGCCGAATGTCGATGAAGAACGCATTCTGACCGGCTTTGTCCAAGCAATCAGGGCCACCCTGCGTAGTAATTTTTTCCAGCAAAGCAATGGGTTGCACAAAAGCTATCTGTCATTAAAAATTGCCTCCCCGCAAATCAGCTTTATGCCGCAACCCGTTCCGATGTGCGAAATTTTTGTCTATTCGCCAACGATGGAAGGCGTGCATCTGCGTGGGGGCAAAGTCGCCCGTGGCGGCTTGCGCTGGTCTGATCGCCGCGAAGACTTCCGCACCGAAGTGCTCGGTCTGGTCAAAGCGCAAATGGTCAAAAATACCGTCATTGTTCCTGTTGGCTCCAAAGGCGGATTTATCGTCAAAAATCCACCTGTCGAGCGCGAAGCCTTTATGGCTGCAGGGGTGAGCTGCTATCAGACCTTTATTCGCGGCCTGCTTGACCTGACCGACAATCTGGCTGATGGCAAAGTATTGCCGCCCGCCGATGTACGTCGTCGTGACGGCGACGATCCTTACCTCGTTGTTGCCGCCGACAAAGGCACGGCCACTTTCTCGGATATTGCCAATGGCATTTCGCAGGAATATGGCTTCTGGCTCGACGATGCTTTTGCCAGCGGCGGCTCAGTCGGTTATGACCACAAGAAAATGGGGATTACCGCCCGTGGAGCCTGGGTTTCGGTCGAACGCTCATTCCGCGAGCTGGGTCTGAACACCCGCACCGAGCCCTTTACCGTCGTCGGTATCGGCGACATGTCGGGCGATGTATTTGGCAACGGCTTGCTGCGTTCTCCACACACCCAACTGGTTGCCGCTTTCGATCACCGGCATATTTTCATCGACCCCAATCCAGATGCAATGGCGAGCTTTGTCGAACGTGAACGACTGTTTGCCCTGCCCCGCTCATCGTGGGCTGATTACGACAGCAAATTGATTTCTGCAGGCGGTGGCATCTGGCCACGCAGTGCAAAAAGCATTCCGTTGTCGCCTGAAATGAAAAAACTGCTCGACTGCAGCGACGATCAGCTCGAACCCGTTGCTCTGATTCAGGCCATTCTGAAAGCACCGGTCGATCTGCTGTATAACGGCGGGATCGGTACTTACGTCAAAGCCAGCAGCCAAAGTCATGCCGAAGCCAATGACCGGGGTAATGATGCGCTGCGGGTCGATGGGCGGGACTTGCGTTGCCGAGTGATTGCCGAAGGTGGCAATCTGGGCTTCACCCAGCTTGGCCGGATCGAATATGCCGCCAATGGCGGGCGAATTCATACCGACGCCATCGACAACTCGGCCGGTGTTGATTGCTCCGATCACGAAGTCAATATCAAGATTTTGCTCGGCAGACTGATCGCCAATGGCGATATGACGCTCAAACAGCGCAATGAATTGCTCGCCAGCATGACCGATGAAGTTGGCCATCTGGTCCTACGCGATAATGAACTGCAAACGCTGGCGGTTTCGCTTGAACATCAGCACGCCAAATCGCTGCTCAGCGTCCATGCCCGGATGATGCAGGTACTCGAAAAAGCCGGCAAATTGTCACGCCGTATTGAGTACCTGCCTAGCGATAGCCAGATTGCCGAACGTCAGGCCGCCGGTTTGGGACTCACCCGTCCTGAGCTGTCCGTGCTGCTCGCCTATGCCAAACTGGTGCTCTACCCTGATTTGCTGGCCGAATCACTGATTGACGATGCACGCTGGAACGAGATTCTGAAGCAATATTTCCCGACCCCGCTGCGGACGAAATTTGCCGACGCCATTATCAACCATCCATTGCGGCGTGAAATTGTCGCAACGGTCCTCACCAACCATGCAATTAACCGCTTTGGCGTCAGTTGCGTTTTCCGTTTGCAGGAAGAAACCGAGCACAGCGTCAGTGAAATCATTGATGCACTGCTAACCGCACAGCAATTGCTCGACGGCGAACAGCTTGCTACCGAAGTCGAAGCACTCGACGGCAAAGTGGCAGCCGAAGTACAAATCGAGTTGCAATTGCAAATTCGCCGCTACTGCGAGCGCGTGGCGCGCTGGTTGATCCAGCATCCATTGAACACAGCAGAAAGCGATCACTTGCACACCTGCGCGGCGCTGGCCTTGCCCAAAGCACCGGAATGGCTCAGCAATAGTCCACGGTTTGAAAGCCAGAAAGCAGCCTTGTTGTCGGCTGGTGTACCGGCTGATCTGGCAATGCGGGTACTGGTTTTACAAGAAATCCAGCCTTTGCTCGAAATGGCTCGCAGTGGCAACGATACCGGACAGCTTGCCGACCGGCTCAAATTGCACTTGGCACTGGGCGATGTACTCGAACTGGGCTGGTTGCATCGTGCAATCGAGCAATTGCCGCGCGAAAACCGCTGGCAAACACTGGCACGCATGGCGGTGCGCGACGATCTGAATCAGTTGCAAACAACGTTGACCTCGCACGTCTGGAATTCGGATGTCAGTGAGGACAAACTCGGTAGCTGGCAGCAGAAAAACGCCGCAGCAATCGAACGTATTCTGGCGATGTTCAACGATTTGCGAAACAGCAGCCCGGATCTGGCAATGATTTCTGCTGCGATCAGGGAGTTGCGACACCGGCTAGGTGCCTGAGCAAACTCATTACATCACCGCTGCACCAGATTCGGGGCTCGAAAGAGCCCCGAATTATTGATGCTGACGTTCCGGATGCTGCAATCCGTAACGTCAATCGCCTCACAAAAACGGGGCAATTTCTGGTATAATTCGCGCTTTTTGCACCAGCGGACGGCGGATCATCGCATGGAAAGCGAACAGCTCAACCAGATTGAAAACCAGCTCAAAGAGCTAGCCTCACGCGCAGACGAACTCAAGCGCTACCTTGACTACCCGACCAAAGTTGATCGGCTTGAAGAAGTCGTGCGCCTGTCTGAAGCGCCAGAAACATGGAACGACCCGAAAAAAGCCCAGGAAGTCGGCCGTGAGCGCAAAGCGCTTGAAGACGTCGTTCATGTGCTTGATCGCGTCACTGGCGGCGTCACCGATGCGCTTGAACTGTTCGAAATGGCCAAAATGGAAGATGACTTTGGCACCGTCGAAGTCATCGCCGGCGATTACGCCGAGCTGGAAGCCGAAATTGCCAAGCTTGAATTCCGCCGGATGTTCAGCAACCCGATGGACCCGATGCCGTGCTTTATCGACATCCAGTCCGGCGCTGGCGGCACCGAGGCGCAGGATTGGGCCGGCATGCTATTGCGGATGTACGTCCGCTACGGCGAGCGCAAAGGCTTTGGCGTTGAGATTATGGAACAATCGGATGGCGACATCGTCGGCATCAGCCAGGCCACAATCAAGCTTACCGGTGATTATGCTTACGGTTTCTTGCGTACCGAAACCGGCGTTCACCGTCTGGTTCGCTGCTCGCCGTACGATTCGAACAACCGTCGCCACACCTCGTTCGCTTCGGTCTTTGTTTACCCGGAAGTCGACGACAGCTTTGAGATTGAAATCAATCCGGCAGACGTGCGTACCGACACCTATCGCGCTTCAGGTGCGGGTGGTCAGCACATTAATAAAACCGACTCGGCAGTCCGTTTGACGCACATTCCGACCAATACCGTCGTGCAATGCCAGAACGATAGATCGCAGCACAAAAACCGCGACGAAGCCTGGAAAATGCTGCGCGCCAAATTGTACGAACTGGAATTGCGCAAACGCATGGAAGCGCAGCAATCACTCGAAGCGACCAAGTCCGATATTGGCTGGGGCCACCAGATTCGCTCCTACGTATTCGATCAAAGCCGAATCAAAGACCTGCGTACCAGCTACGAGGTGGGCAATATCAAAGGCGTGATGGATGGCGACCTTGATGGCTTTATTGAAGCGAGCTTGAAACAAGGCGTTTAAGACTTTATGCGGCAGATACATGCAGATGTATCTGCCGCAAGACTATACACACACTAATTTGCAGGCATATACCCCATGTCAAACCCAACTATCGAAGATCAAATCGTTCAGCAGGACGAAAACCAAATTATCGCCGAGCGTCGCGCCAAACTGGCGGCGATTCGCGAACGCGGCATTGCTTTCCCTAACGATTTCAAGCGCGAACACTTGGCCGCTGATCTGGCTGCGCAATATGGCGAAATCGAAAAAGAGCCGCTCGAAGCGCAGAAAGTTGAAGTGTCGGTCGCTGGCCGCATCATGCTCAAACGTGTGATGGGTAAAGCCAGCTTTATCACCATTCAGGACGTTTCTGGTCGCATTCAGTTCTATATCGCGGGTCAGGCCGTTGGCGAAGACATTTATAGCGACTTCAAAACCTGGGATCTGGGCGACATCGTTGCTGCGCGCGGCACGCTAATGAAAACCAAAACCGGCGAACTGTCGGTACACGTTTCTGAATTGCGTCTGCTGACCAAATCGCTGCGCCCATTGCCGGAAAAATTCCACGGTCTGACCGATCAGGAAACCAAATACCGTCAGCGTTATATCGACCTGATTACCAACGAACAATCACGCAACACTTTTATCAAGCGCAGCAAAATCGTTCAGCGTCTGCGCGAGTTTATGGTTGAGCAGCGTTACCTCGAAGTTGAAACGCCGATGATGCACAGCATCCCGGGTGGCGCGACAGCCAAGCCCTTTGTGACGCATCACAATGCGCTCGATATGCCGCTGTATCTGCGGATCGCACCTGAGCTGTACCTGAAACGTCTGGTCGTTGGCGGTTTGGAGCGCGTGTTCGAGATCAACCGCTCTTTCCGCAACGAAGGCATGAGTACGCGTCACAATCCGGAATTCACGATGATTGAATTCTACGAAGCGTACGCCGATTACCAGCGCATGATGGATATGTCCGAAGGCATTATTCGCGCCTGCGCGATTGAAGCGACCGGCCATGCGGTCGTGACTTATCAAGGCAAAACCGTCGATTTGTCTAAGCCGTTCGCGCGCTTCACGATTGCCGGTGCGATCAAGCATTACAACCCGGAATACACCGACGAACAACTGCACGACCGCGCTTTCCTGAAAGCCGAAATCGCACGTTTAGGCGGCAAACCAGTATTGACCGACGGCATCGGCGGCTTGCAATTGAGCCTGTTTGAAGAAAACACCGAAGGCAAATTGTGGGAGCCAACCTTTATCGTTGATTATCCGGCCGAAGTATCGCCACTGGCGCGCGCCTCGGACACGCAAGCCGGTATTACCGAGCGTTTCGAGCTGTTTATCGTTGGCCGTGAACACGCCAATGGTTATTCCGAGTTGAACGATCCGGAAGATCAAGCAGCACGCTTCCAGGCGCAGGTTGACTTGAAAGAAGCTGGCGACGATGAAGCGATGCACTTTGACGCCGATTACATCCGCGCGCTCGAACACGGCATGGCGCCAACGGGCGGCTGCGGTATTGGGATTGACCGTCTGGTGATGCTGCTGACCGATGCGCCAAGCATTCGTGACGTGATTTTGTTCCCGCAAATGCGTCTGGAAGACTAATACATCATTGGGTATTGCCCTGCGGGGCAATTCTGACTTTGCTTTCAAAGCAATGCCCAGCAAAAAACCGGCCTTGGCCGGTTTTTTATTGCCGCAACTTCAGCGACACTAGGCTAATCTGTCGCGCCTGGCGCGCTAAAAGAGCTGGAAATTATTCAGCGGCTTGCGAGGTTTCTTGTGAAGCCACAGCGTCTTTCAGCGCTTTGGCAGGCGTGAATTTCAAGACTTTCTTGGCTGGAATTTGCACCGCTTCGCCAGTGCGAGGGTTGCGACCTACGCGCGCGTCGCGGGCTTTGAGCGCAATCTTGCCGACATTGGGCAAAGCGACATCGCCACCACCACTGACCGTTGCGGTAATGACTGCGGATAAAGTATCAATCAGCGCGGCGACTGATTTTTTGCTCAGTTCTGGGTGCTCGATACTGGCCAGATTATGCACAATGGCGATCAACTCGGTTTTGGTCATGGTGGGCTCGACTTGTGAAAAGGTTGAAAGCCATTATGCCGCAGCCATTTATGGTTGCGCCAATGGTTTATGACGGTTTCAGACAGTTTTTGAAGCCGACGATAAAACTCATGACGATAGCACCTAACGATTTCTTATAAAGCCTGCTGACGGTTTATGCAGCAAGGGGCTGGTTTTTTATGCCGTCAGCGTCATTTTTACCAAGCATTAGAAGGCACTAACTGCGAAAATAGCGCTTTGCCCGTCCGAGCTTTGCATGAGTACGCCTCCCGTCATTACCCGCCTGACTCTCTCTACCTTGCTATTCCCGTTGGCGCTGGTGCTCTTCGAGTTTGCGACTTATATCTCGAACGATATGATTTTGCCGGGCATGCCTGCCGTGGTTCGCGAGTTTGCCGCCAATCCGGCACTGATTCCATCGGCAATGACAGTCAGTTTACTTGGTGGCGCAAGTCTGCAATGGCTGCTCGGCCCTTTATCCGACCGCGTTGGCCGTCGTCCGGTCATGCTCGGTGGCGCGCTGTTTTTTACACTGGCGTGCATCGGCATACTCTGGGTCAGCTCGTTTGAGGCTTTTCTGTTTTTCCGTTTTCTGCAGGGTATCGGTCTGTGCTTCATTGGTGCCGTGGGCTACGCGGCAATACAGGAGAGTTTTTCCGAGACTATGGCGGTGCGTGTGATGGCGCTGATGGCCAATGTGGCGCTGATTGCACCGCTGATCGGCCCGGTCGCTGGTGCGGCCATATTGCAATTGGGCGACTGGCGCTGGATTTTTATCGTCGTCGCGCTGGTATCACTGCTGTCATTGAGCGGCCTGTGGCTACGAATGCCGGAAACCTCGCCCAAACTGGCGACGCCATTGCAAATTTCACTGCTATGGCAAGACTATAAACAGGTCTACCAGAACCGTCGCTTTGTGTATGGCGGGCTTGCGCTGGGGCTTAACTGTGTTCCGCTATTGGGCTGGATTGCGCTCGCGCCGGTGATTCTGATGCAGCAAGCCGGTTTATCGACGCTCGATTACGGCCTGTGGCAGATCCCGGTTTTTTCCGGGTTGATTTTCGGCAATCTGCTGCTCGCCAAACTGGTTAGCCACGTGCCGATTTATCGATTAATCCGTTTAGGCAGCTGGCCGATGATGATAGGCTTGATCGCTGCGCTGTACCTGCTGCACGATGCAGGCAACTGGCGCTGGCTGGTCTGGAGCATGGGCTTTGCCGCCATCGGTATGGGGATCATTAATGCTGCACTGTACCGGCTCACGCTGTTTGCCAGCGAGCAAAGCAAGGGCACCGTCGCTGCCGCGCTGGGCATGTTCAATATGGTCGTTTTTTCACTCGGCATCGAGCTGTTAAAATGGAGCTACGCCCACTGGGGCAACCGCAGTTTTGTACTGATTTGCCTGCTTTGCGGCATTGTCGCGGTATTGGCCCGACGTGAATTCTTGCGCGGCACACACGGTGAAACCGCCACATAATCCTTATCCAAGCAAAAATTGATGACCATCACCCCTGCTCAACTTGAATTTGCCGACGACGGCTGTACGCCCTATTCCAGCCGTTTTGATGATATTTATCACTCGGCTCAAGGTGCGCAACAACAGGCGCAAGCGGTTTTTCTGGCCGGTAATCAGCTACCGCAGCGTTGGCAAGAACGAGATTGTTTCACGATTATCGAAACCGGCTTTGGTCAGGGAATCAGTTTTTTAAGCACCTGGCAGGCCTGGCGCAATGATCCGCAGCGTTCAGAGCGGCTGCATTTCATTTCAGTCGAGCAATTTCCTTTTGCTCGCGACGATCTGGCTCGTTTGCATCAGCAATACCCCGATTTGGCCGAACTCTCGCGCAATTTATTACGCCATTGGCCGCATCTGACGCCGGGATTTCATCGCATCTGGCTCGATGATGGTCGTGTTTCGCTGACCTTGTTGTTCGGCGATGTGCTGACGATGCTGCATGAAGTCGTTGCCAAGGTCGATGCAATTTATCTGGATGGGTTTTCACCGGGCAAAAATCCTCAGATGTGGTGTTTGCCGGTTTTCAAAGCCTTGTGGCGCTTGTGCAAAATCGACACGACGCTGGCGACTTACACTGTGGCTGGCGATGTACGGCGCGGGCTGACCGAAGCAGGTTTTTCCGTGCAGAAAGTTCAGGGCTTTGCCAACAAGCGCCAAATGCTGACTGGCCAGTGCGCCAGATTGCCCAAACCACCACGGCTCGTCGTGCCAAGCAAGCCTCAGCATTGTGATGAGAAATCGGCGATCGTGATTGGTGCCGGGATTGCGGGTTGTTCGGTCGCTGCGAGTCTGGTTCAACGTGGCTGGCATGTGCGTATTTTTGAAGCGGATAAGGCGGTTGCCCAACATGCATCGGGAAATCATGTCGGCCTCTCCCACCCGACTTTCAGCAAGGACGATAATGCGCTCGCCCGGCTGTCGCGCGCCGGATTTGCGCTCGCGCGCCAGCAATTGCAAGGATTGGCAGCGCACGGGGTGCATTTCGGTCTGGCTGGGCAGTTTCAAGTCGCCAAGGACGAAGTTCACGAGGCATTGATGCGTGAAACGGTGAATGAGCTGGGTTTTCCATCTGAGTTGGTGCAGTTTCTCGATGTCGACCAAGCCGAGGAAAAACTCGGTACTCGTCCGGCGCGCGGTGGCTGGTGGTTTTCTGAAGCGCTGTGGCTGAATCCACCCAGTTTATGCAAGGGGTATTTGTCTCTAGCCAAATATGGCATTGATCTGCAGTTAGATACCCCAGTAGCCTCTATGAAGGAGAGCGCAGGATACTGGCAATTGTTTGATGCCGAGGGACAAAGCCTCGCACAAACCGGAACACTAATTTTGGCCAATGCCACCGCCGCGATACAACTGATTCCGCAAGCCAATTTGCCGCTGAGCCAGACTTGGCGCGCAGTTACGCAAATCCCGGCTCAATCTGTCCCGGAGACTTTGCCCAGCTGCTCGGGCAATGCCTATCTGACCGCGGCATTCAATGGCTGGCGCAGTCTGGGCGCTGCGGCGTATCAGGCGCCTGATGTTGCCGCGGTTCGTGATGCCAATCTGGCTGCGCTGACAGAAATTTTGCCCGAGCTGAAAACACCAGCCACTGATGAGACCCACACTCGAGTTTGTGCGCGCCCCAATTCGCTTGATCGTTTGCCGCTCGTAGGCGCTTTGCATGCACCGATTGCCGATCAGGCGCAGCGTGCTGCAGTACATCAGTTATTCCAGATGCCACGCGAGCCAGGCTTGTATGCCGTGCTGGGTCTGGGTTCACGCGGAATGACCTGGCATGCGCTGGCGGCAGAAATCATCGCCTGTCAGCTCAATCAGGAGCCCCTGCCCATTGAGCGCAGCCTGCTCAATGCACTTGATCCGGCGCGTTTTGAGTTACGTACGCTACGCAGGGGCAAGGCTACCGATTGATTCTTTCAATTTTTGTAAAACAGTAATGCCTAAAAAATACCGGTACAGTTTGACTATTCATGCCAACTGCAATCTTAAAAACAGTACAGTTGTGCAGCTAAACCGATTTGCGGCTAAAGCGTATTCTTTCCTTATCGCAATTGCGCGAACTGAGCGGGAGAATCATCATGCATACGCTGCTTCTATCAAAAAGCAAACTGTCAACGCTGAGCGGCCATTCACAGCTGTGGATTGAATGCGAGTCAGGAATGGTCTGGTTAAGCGATGATGGCGTCGATGTGATTCTGAAACGCGGCGAGCAATGGCAAATCCGCAGTAATGAGCCCGTCGTGATTGAGGCACTGACTGAGAGCCGATTGCAATGCAGGGAGCCGGTTCATCTCGTCAGCTCATTGCTGCAGGCCATACACTATCGTTTGACCGAGTTACTGCGACAACACTGGTATAAACCGTCGGTCAAAACCATTTGATTTCACAAGGTAGCAGCCGTTAATCAGAATGGTCTAACCGTTTGCGATAAAAAATTACGTCTCGCACAAAAAGCGCCGATAGTGAAATTACTGATCGGCGCTTGTTGAGCGGCAGACACATCGACCTCTCTTCATCGACATGTATTTATCAGGTGCTCGCTGATCGAAGGAGGCTCTATGTCACGTCTTCCGATGTTCTTTGTAGCGCTAGTTACGCTCGTTCCTGCCAGCTCACGCTCCGAACCCCATCAGGGTTTTTTGATCGCAGCCCAGTTGCAGATGAACTCACTGATCGAAGATCGCTGCGGTGATCGGCTTGATGTGGTCTGGGTTGATGAGCGAGGCCAGAATCCGCCCTGTTATATGGCTTATTCAAATTCTTGCGTAGAAGCCCAAACACCGCATCCGCAAAGCTGCCTGGTTATGATGAAAAACGTGCAGCAATAAGCACGTTTTACACCGGAACAACAGCGCGTAATGAGGCTAACTGGCGTTGAGCCAATTCGCCCAGTCGGGCAATGGCTTTTTCATGGCGGGTCGTCCACGGCTCAACGCAGCAAATCCGCAAGCAATTGCGATAGCTGTGGCTGGGCGAGAACAACGAGCCTGGTGTAAAGCTGATTCCTTCCATTAAGGCTTCTTGCAGCAGGGTAATTGTGTCTATGCCTTTATTTAATTCGACCCACAGCACATACCCCCCTTGTGGCATATTAAGCCGTGTATCAGCCGGAAAATAACGACCTATCGCATCGACGGCCTGATGCACCTGCTCGGCGCAGCTTTTGCGCAGCCGTCGCAAATGATGGTCATAACCGCCGGTTTCCAGAAACTTGGCAATCGTGCGTTGTAGTAAAACCGGCGTCGAATAAGTGTTGATGAATTTCAGCTGCTCAATCTGCTTTTGCCATTTGCCGGCGACGACCCAGCCGATTCGAAATCCAGGCGCCACAATTTTGGTAAATGATGAAATCAGCATCACATTGCCGGTTTTATCGAAAACTTTGGCTGGAATGGGTCTGTCACCGCTGTAGCAAAATTCGCCGTAAATATCGTCTTCGATCAGCGGAATATTGCGTTCTTCAAGCAATTGCACGACGCGCTGCTTGTTTTCATCCGGCATCAGACTGCCCAGTGGATTGGCAAAGTTTGGAATCAATACGCATGCTTTGATTTCACCATTACGCGTCGCCAATTCCAGCGCCTCGATTGAAATCCCGGTTTTCGCGTGCGTCGGAATTTCGAGCGCTTTGAGCTCGAAACTTTCCAGAATTTGCAGCAGGCCGAAATAAGCTGGCGACTCAATAGCGACGACATCACCGGGTTTGGTGACTGCACGCAGACACAGATTCAGCGCTTCAATGCCACCTTGGGTAATGATGACCTCTTCAGCTTCGACCTGCCCGCCCGAGAGCAATGAGCGACGGGAAATCTGGCGGCGTAATTCAAGATCTCCCTTAGATTCGCCATAGTCAGCAATCAGATCGGGATACTGACGTCCCAACTGCGAGAGCAGTCGCTGTATTTGTGCATTGGGAAACAGCTTGGGTGACAGAACCGCCATGCCGAAATCGACTTTAATTTCTCCATTGATTTGCCATAAGGCCGATGGTGTTAGCAAAGGGTCAATAAAGACGTGCGAAGGATTTTTGGGTGGCGCGGTCAGATCAGGAATCGCCATATTGCGGCGTTGGCGCACATAAAAGCCCGATTGCGGCCTGGCTTCAATCAGACCTTGATCTTCCAGCTCGCGGTAGGCTTCCATGACCGTAGACAGGCTGAGTTGCCGCTGCCCCGATAGCTTGCGGATCGAAGGCATTTTTTCGCCAACACGCAAAACGCCGCTTTCAATGGCTTGAGCCATTTCTTCGGCAAGCTGCATATAGAGTGTTTTACGGGGGGCTTGAATCAGCTCGGACATGGCGTACTCCTTGGATGAGGAATACTATAACGCATGTCTGTCAGGCATAACAGATGTGAGTTGATAACATTTTTTAAAATAATGTTACGGTACAGCTTACGGTTTGACCGTAGCCTCCAGAGAACTGCTCTTGTCATTCAGGATGTCGTCGGGTCTTGTCGTCGTCGTGCGATCCAGAATCTGAAAAAAGACTTCATCAGCACGAATCATTCCCAGCTCATTACGCGCGCGCTCTTCAATTGCGTCAGTGCCGGTTTTCAAATCGTTCACCTCAGCCTCCAGCGTTTGATTGCGCTCTTTGAGCTTGGCATTTTCAGTCTGACGCTGAGTCAATTGGCTATCGAGCTGCCAAACGCGCATCCAGCTGCCACGGCCAACCCATAGCGGCCATTGCAGGGCAATAATCATTACAGCAAATATCAGCGCTAAAGTTCGCATTGAAATGGGGAAGCCTGAGCAAATTCATTCATATAAAAAACCGGAGCACTGGCTCCGGTTTTGATCTTACTATAGCTTGCAGCCCGCGGCGTAACACCGCGTGACCGCTGTTGCTTAAACCAATTAGCCTTTCAGCTGATAGAAAGCGCCGATACCTGGGTAAACGGCTGCATCACCCAATTCTTCTTCGATGCGCAAGATTTGGTTGTATTTGGCGATACGATCAGAGCGGCTCAGTGAACCTGTTTTGATCTGCATGCAGTTCGTTGCAACCGCCAAATCAGCAATCGTTGCGTCTTCAGTTTCGCCTGAGCGGTGGCTCATCACTGAAGTGTAACCACTGCGTTTAGCCAGCTCAACAGCAGCCAACGTTTCAGTCAAAGAACCGATTTGATTTACTTTAATCAGGATCGAGTTACAAATGCCTTTTTTGATGCCTTCAGCCAAGATTTTGGTGTTAGTAACGAACAAGTCATCGCCTACCAACTGAACTTTCTTGCCCAAACGGTCGGTCAGCACTTTCCAGCCGTCCCAATCGCGCTCGCCCATGCCGTCTTCAATCGAGATGATTGGGTATTTGTTCACCAGGCTTTCGAGGTAATCAACCATTTCAGTTGAAGTGAAAGTACGGCCGCCTGATTTTTTGAATACGTAGTTGCCAGTCGCTTTGTCAAAGTATTCAGACGCTGCGCAATCTAGGGCGATACGGAAATCAGTACCGGCTTTGTAGCCCGCTTTTTCAATCGCGGCCATGATCAGATCCAGCGCTTCTTCAGGACCTGCAACGTCAGGAGCGAAACCGCCTTCATCACCTACCTGAGTTGGCATGCCTTTGTCGTGCATGATTTTTTTCAGATTGTGGAACACTTCAGCGCCATAACGCAGTGCTTCGCGGAAAGTTGGCGCGCCAACTGGAACAATCATCAACTCTTGGAAATCCAGGCTGTTTGATGCGTGCTCGCCGCCATTGATGACGTTCATCATTGGTACTGGCAATGCCATCGGGCCTGAGCCGCCAACATAGCGGTACAGTGGCAAGCCTGCTTCTTCAGCAGCCGCTTTGGCAACGGCCATTGATACGGCCAGGATCGCGTTCGCGCCCATGCGTGCTTTGTCTTCAGTGCCATCCAGATCAAGCATCGTTTGATCGATGAAAGCCTGGTCAGCTGCGTCAAGACCGATAATCGCTTCGCAAATTTCGGTGTTGATGTTTTCAACCGCTTTCAAAACACCTTTACCCAGATAACGGGCTTTGTCGCCGTCACGCAGTTCCAGCGCTTCGCGCTCACCAGTCGACGCGCCAGACGGCACAGCCGCACGACCCATAACACCCGATTCCAACAAAACATCAGCTTCTACAGTCGGGTTGCCGCGAGAATCCAGAATTTCACGTGCAATAACTTCAACAATTGCGCTCATGGGCGTTACACCTCTTTAGGTTGAATACAGAAGGGACTATATAACAAAAATTATGGCCATGTCGTATATAAACTACTTCATTTGCCAGAAAATTATGAAACTTTATTACAACGTGTGTTCAATGAAAGAGTGTGCCTTAACTGCCCGATCAATGTCCTTGAGCGTGATCAGCATTTCTTTCATTCGTGGCAATGGGAAAGCATTCGGGCCATCGGACAAGGCTTCGCAAGGGTTAGGATGCGTTTCCATAAACAGTCCGGCGATCCCGGCCGCAACAGCTGCGCGTGCCAAAACCGGCACCATTTCGCGCTGACCACCCGAACGATCACCCTGCCCGCCTGGTTGCTGCACCGAATGTGTCGCATCAAAAACGACCGGACAACCGGTTTCACGCATCACCATCAGGCCGCGCATATCGCTAACCAGTGTGTTGTAGCCAAATGAAGTGCCGCGATCACACACCATTAGATTATCGAGACCCCCATTGGCTTCACGCCCTTTGGCAATCACGTGTTTCATATCCCAAGGCGCCATGAACTGACCCTTTTTGATATTGACCGGCTTGCCGGTTGCACAAACGGCGTGGATAAAGTCGGTTTGGCGCGCCAGAAAAGCTGGCGTTTGCAGCACGTCTACGACGCTGGCCACAATCGGCGCTTCAGCCTCGGTGTGTACATCGGTCAAAACCGGCACACCGATCTGCTTTTTCACTTCGGACAAGATACGCAGACCTTCATCGATCCCGAGGCCACGAAATGATTTGCCTGAAGAACGATTGGCTTTGTCAAAGCTTGATTTATAGATAAATGGGATATTGAGTGCCGCGCAAATTTCTTTCAGTTGACCCGCAGTATCGAGTGCCATTTGCTCGCTTTCAATGACGCAAGGGCCTGCGATCAGAAAAAAAGGCTGATCGATACCAACATCAAATCCACACAGTTTCATAATATACCCCGAATAGTATTACCCTAGAGACATCAAGGGGTATTGCCTTGCGAGCAATACCCCGAAGTGTTAGCAGCTCAGACCTTCACGACCGTTATCACGGGCATAAGCAATCGCTGCTTCAATGTAGGACTTGAACAATGGATGACCATCGCGTGGCGTTGACGTAAATTCCGGATGGAATTGACATGCAAAGAACCAGCGATGTTCCGGCAGTTCGATGGTTTCCACCAGCTGCTCGGCACCGACTGATTTGCCGCTGATTTTCAGGCCAGCACTTTCCAGACGCGTCAGATAGTAATTGTTCACTTCATAGCGATGACGGTGGCGCTCAGTGATGACTTCATTGCCATAAATCTTGCTCGCCAGAGAACCCGTTTCAAGACGACATTCCTGTGCGCCAAGGCGCATCGTGCCGCCCAGATTCGAGTTTTCATCGCGCGTTTCGATTTTGCCGTCGTGGTTAACCCACTCATCGATCAGAGCAACCACCGGATATTCGGTTTCCAAATCAAACTCGGTCGAGTTTGCGCCTGGCATGCCGGCCAGATCGCGGGCAAATTCGATCAATGCAATCTGCATGCCCAGACAAATCCCCATATACGGGATATTGTTTTCACGCGCGAAACGCACTGCAACGATCTTGCCTTCAACGCCGCGTTTACCAAATCCGCCCGGCACCAGAATCGCGTCCATGTCTTTCAGGCATGCAGCGCCTTCGGTTTCCAGCGATTCGGAGTCAACAAAATGAATTTTGACTTCGGAACGCGTGTGAATACCGGCGTGGCGCAAAGCTTCGATCAGCGATTTGTACGATTCGGTCAGATCGACGTATTTGCCGACCATGGCGATATTGACGGTTTGTTTCGGATTCTGGATCGCGTCAACAATGCCATCCCACACCGACAGATTGGCTTTAGGCAAGTCCAAACCAAATTGTTTACAAATAATGTCGTCGATGCCCTGCTCGGAGAGCACGCGCGGGATTTTATAAATCGAATCCAGATCCGGACACGAAATCACCGCTTTCTCTGAAACATTGGTGAACAGTGCAATTTTGCGACGCTCTTCATCCGGCACCATACGGTCGGCACGGCAAATCAGCACATCAGGCTGGATACCGATTTCGCGCAGCTCCTTGACGCTATGCTGCGTCGGCTTGGTTTTGATTTCACCGGCTGCGGCGATATAAGGCACGTATGAGAGGTGCACAAAACAGGTGCTCTCTTTGCCCAGCAAGACGCCCATCTGACGGATGGCTTCCAGAAACGGCAACGACTCGATATCACCAACGGTACCGCCGACTTCGATCACGGCGATTTCGGCGCCTTCCGAGCCCCGTTCGATAAACAGGCGCATTTCGTCGGTAATGTGTGGAATCACCTGAACGGTTTTACCGAGATAATCGCCACGACGCTCTTTTTTGATCACGGAATCGTAAATCTGACCGGTCGTGAAATTATTGCGCTTCTGCATTTTGGACGTAATGAAACGCTCGTAGTGCCCCAAATCCAAGTCGGTTTCGGCACCATCTTCGGTTACGAATACTTCACCATGCTGCATGGGACTCATCGTGCCGGGATCCACATTGATATAGGGATCCAGTTTCATCATGGTAACTTTAAGGCCGCGGGATTCGAGAATCGAAGCCAGGGATGCGGCGGCGATGCCTTTGCCGAGTGAAGACACAACGCCACCGGTAACGAAGATATACTTGGTCATTGTTGAGAGCGCACAAGTTTGAATCCCGCATTCTACCTGAACCACAGGGGCTAGCTCAATTCTGGACAAATTAAAAATATTGTGCGTTCGGGCGATATTGACGGGGAGTCACGCCATAAGCCTACTTGCGGCGGTATGCAAAACCCGGCTCATCTCCCGAAGCTTGGAGCAAAACACGATCCAGTACACGAGTGGGTAACAAACGCTTGAGATACCAGAATATCTTGCTTGGTAAGGTTACCCGGTAACGCAAACGGGGTTTGCTTTCGTCCAGCGCATGTAGCAATACATCGAGCACGGCCTGTTCGGGTAAGGTAAACGGCGCAGCCGGGCCGGTTTTATTGAGTCGCGATAGCATGACCTTGTACGACGGCCAATGAAAACTCGTTTCTGGCTCGATCCAGCGCTTGAACTGCTCGGCAGCATTGGCGCGAAAGCGACTGACAATCGGCCCGGGCTCAATGAGTGAGACGCATATTCCGCTACCTTGCAACTCCTGACGCAAAGTATCGGCAAATCCTTCGAGTGCAAATTTGCTGGCATTGTAAGCGCCGCGATAAGGCATTGCAGCAAAGCCCAATACCGAACTATTAAAAATGAGGCGTCCTGCACCTTGTTTGCGAAAAACCGGCAAGACCGCATTGCTCAGCTCGATAGCACCGAACACATTGGTTTCAAACTGAAAACGCATCGCTTCGCGACTCAAATCCTCTACCGCCCCCGGCACACCAAAGCCGGCATTATTAAAAACCGCATCGAGCCGACCGGCAGTTTTTTCAAGCACAGCTTGCACTGCGGCCTTGATGGATGAGCTATCGGCAACATCAAGTAATACGCTCTCAAGCCCGAGCTCGGCCAACATTTGCACATCGGCCATCTGGCGGGCACTGGCAAAAACCCGCCATCCTTTTTGCTGTAATCCCAGCGCACAGGCCAGACCAATTCCGCTGGAGCAGCCGCTGATCAGGATTGTTCTTGAATTTTTAGTCATCGATGTGTATCCATTCTGTCACTTTAAATTTCATTTAGATTTACACGGGGGTAAACACTTAGATACCCTTCGCAAGCTTAACAAAGGTTTTAAGCAAGAAACAAAGCAATAATTCAAAACCAACAAGGATATACAAGAATGGCAAAAGTAGCTCTCGTCACTGGTGGTATGGGCGGCATCGGAACCGCTATCTGTCGCAAATTGGCAGATGATGGCTTCACCGTCGTCACAACTTATTCCCGCCCTGGCAAGGAAGCTGCATGGCTGGCCGACAATCAGGCTGCTGGTTATCAATTCCAGGCCTTTGAATGCGATGTCACTGATTATGATGCTTGCGTCACACTGGCAGAAAAAATCACTGCGGCAGTCGGCCCGGTTGACGTTCTGGTCAATAACGCCGGGATTACCCGCGATGCCAGCTTCAAAAAACTGGGCAAAACCGACTGGAATGCCGTGATCAGCACCAATCTGGACTCGGTATTCAATGTATCCAAACAGTTTGTTGACAGCATGGCTGATCGCGGCTGGGGTCGTGTGATCAATATTTCATCGATCAACGGTCAGAAAGGTCAGTTTGGTCAGACCAACTATTCAGCCGCCAAAGCCGGTATGCACGGTTTCACCATGGCGCTGGCACAGGAAGTCGCGCGTAAAGGCGTAACTGTAAATACGATCTCTCCGGGCTATATCGCAACCGATATGGTCATGGCCGTTCCTGAAGATGTACGCAACAAGATCATCGCGCATATCCCGGTTGCCCGTCTTGGCAAACCGGAAGAAATCGCAGGCTTGATCAGCTATCTGGCTTCCGATCTCTCTGGCTTTATGACGGGTGCCAATCTGGCGATCAATGGCGGACAGCACACCTGCTAATCCGTTCTGATTGCCCAAAAACAAAACCCGCCAATTGGCGGGTTTTTATATACATAACATGGGTATTTGATTGAAAGGCAATGCCAAATTAGCCCACAAACAAATACCCCTGCATATTACTTCCAGCACAGCAAAACATAATTTTTCTTGCCGCGGCGAAGCAGTGTATATGCGTCGAACAAGCGATCAGCATCGCTAAACGTATAATCCAGACTTTCAACCTTCTGGCCGTTCACAATCACCGCACCGCTTTGAATAAACGTCCGCGCTTCGGTTTTCGACTTGGCCAGCCCACCAGCCACCAGCGCATCGATCAAATTAGCCACCGACTTTTCAATCTGTACGCTCGGCATGCCGTCTTGCGCCAGCTGCTCGAAATCGTTTTGCGTCAACGCCGCCAGACTGTCACTGAACAGATGCTGGCTGATGCGTTGCGCGGCCTCGACTGCCGTCGCGCCATGCACCAGCGCGGTGACTTGCTCGGCCAGAATGCGTTGCGCTTCGGGTTTTTTGCCGCTGGTCTTGTCGGCCTCTTCGATTGCGTCGATCTCGGCGATAGACAGGAAACTGAAATATTTCAGGAATTTGTAAACATCAGCGTCGGCGCTATTGAGCCAGAACTGATAGAAAGCATAGGGCGAGGTTTTTTTCGCGTCGAGCCAGATCGTGCCGGTTTCGGTTTTGCCAAATTTGCTGCCGTCGGCCTTGGTCACCAGCGGCAAAGTCAAACCAAACACATGAGTCTGATTCAGACGACGCGTCAGATCAGTCCCTGCCGTGATATTGCCCCATTGATCCGAACCGCCGATTTGCAATTTGCAATCGTAGCGCTTGTTCAGCTCGGTGAAGTCATAGCCTTGCAGCAGACTGTATGAAAATTCGGTATACGAAATGCCCTGATCTTCACGCGCAATACGCTGCTGCACCGCTTCTTTCTTGATCATCACATTGACCGAGAAATACTTGCCAATATCGCGCAAAAATTCGAGCGCGCCCATGCCGCCGAACCAGTCGTAGTTGTTCGACATGATCGCGGCGTTGTCGCCGTCGAAATTCAAAAACGGCTCGACCTGTTTGCGGATCTTGTCGACCCAGCTGGCGATCACGTCTGGCGTATTGAGCTTGCGCTCGGTCGCTTTAAAGCTCGGATCGCCAATCATGCCGGTTGCGCCGCCCACCAGCGCAATCGGTTTGTGGCCGTATTGCTGGAAACGCTTCAAGACCAGAATCGGCACCAGCGAACCAATATGCAGACTGTCTGCCGTCGGATCAAAACCGCAATACAGCGTCACAGACTCTTTGGCCAATAATTCGGACAAGGCGGCTTGATCAGTACATTGGGCGACCAGGCCACGCGCTTGCAATTCTTCGATAAGATTGGCCTGACTGAGGCTGATTGACGACATTGAAGACTCCGGAGCTTTTTACAATGAGCGGCAAAACGATGTATGCCGCCGCAAGATCATAAAGAAAGTCGGCTATTCTAGCTCAAATGAGCAATAAGCCCAATCGCGGCCCTCATTGCGGCGTGGTGCGCGCCCTGTCATGCCTCCCATCACCTGAAAAACCAAACTTGCCCCACATAAATTATGGGTAAGCATAGGCTCAAAACAGTATTTTGATTGTTATCGAAATACTTGTAACTTCCAAAAATCCACAGGAGCATGAACATGGCCAGCTTATATGAACGGTTAGGCAAAGCCGACGGTATCCGAAGGGTTGTCGACGACATTGTTGCCAATCACCTTGCCAACCCCATCGTGAAACCCCGTTTTGAAAACGTCAAAGACCTGAATCATCTGAAAAAAACGGCATTTGAATTTATCTGCGTTGGATCCGGGGGCCCCGAAGCCTACACCGGCAAGGATATGCGCTCGACGCATCAGGGAATGAATATCAGCGAACAGGAGTACCTGGCGGTCATGGACGATATTCTGGCCGCACTGGACAAAAATGGCATGGGTGACGATGTGAAATCCGATGTCCTCACCATTTTGTATTCGTTAAAAGGAGAAATCATCAGGGTATAAATCGTGCAGCCTTGATTGAGACAAATCATTTATATGAAACAGCGTATTTTATTGTTAACGACGCTCACCATGATCGCCTTTGCCGCCAACTCGATTCTGTGCCGGCTCGCGCTCAAACAGACCAGTATTGACGCTGCCAGCTTCACGACCATCCGGCTGATTTCGGGCGCGCTGATGCTCAGTCTGATTATTCGCGGCCGCGATGGCAAACTGGCTGGGAACTGGCGCTCGGCGCTGGCGCTGTTTGCTTATGCGGCGTGTTTTTCGTTTTCCTACCTCAGCTTGCCGGCGTCGACCGGCGCGCTATTACTATTCGGTGCGGTGCAAACAACGATGCTGGCTTATGGCTTTGGACAAGGCGAACGATTTTTGCCGCGGCAATGGCTGGGGATCAGCTGTGCGATTGGCGGATTGATTGTACTGCTCCTGCCCGGCCTGACGATGCCACCGCTACAAGGCGCGTTGCTAATGCTGATTTCCGGTCTGGCTTGGGGAATATATTCCTTGCGCGCCAAAGGCAGCGGTGACCCGACTTGCGCGACCGCGGGCAATTTTGTCCGCGCCAGCGTTTTTGCTATCGTCCTTGTCATGTTTCAAGCCTTGTTTCATCCACTGTCCATTCCATTGGCCGGGCTGGTCTATGCGCTGCTGTCGGGCGCAATTGCTTCGGGGCTGGGCTATGCAATCTGGTATACCGTCCTGCGTGATTTGAACGCCAGCAGCGCGGCTACGGTGCAGCTGAGCGTTCCGGTGCTCGCCGCGCTGGGCGGCGTAATTTTGCTGGGTGAAATACTCAGCCTGCGGCTGGTCATTTCCGCCATCGCGATACTGGGCGGCATTGCGCTGGTCATTTCCACCAAGCATTAAGATGAAACCGAGTTTGCGAATCGTAACCCACCTTCAGCGTCAAACATCGCAGAGTCCGGCCTGATATAATCGGCCAAAACTTCAACAATCAAAGCTGCCATGACGCTGCCTGCCCTGCCCCCTGTCTCTGCCTCCGCTCAACGTTTACAGATTGCTACGCCGCATGGCTCGGCCGATTCGCGCCTGCTCGCCGAGTACGCCAATGAAGTCAAATTGCTCGTAGTGCTGACCTCCAGTGCACAGGAAGCCGCGCGCTTGAAAGACGAAATGGCGTTCTTTTTACCTGAAAAAAATGTGGTGCAGTTACCCGACTGGGAAACGCTGCCATACGATCATTTCTCGCCGCATTCGGACCTGATCAGCGAGCGTCTCGCTGCCTTGTGGCAAGTGCGCCAAGGCGCGGCCGATGTGCTGGTGGTGCCGCTGCAAACTGCGATGGGCGTGTTTGCGCCGGTTGAATTTCTGACTGGCACGACGTTTTTCCTGAAAAAAGGCGAAAAACTCGACGCCGAGCAATTGCGTGCCGATATGGCTTTTGCCGGTTACCACCATGTCACGCAGGTTTACGGGCCGGGTGAGTTTTCAATTCGCGGCGGGCTGATCGACCTGTTTCCGATGGGCAGCACGCTGCCGTTCCGGATTGACCTGTTTGATGATCAGATTGAAACCATCCGCACTTTTGACGTCGATACGCAGCGCAGCCTCTACCCGGTACCCGAGATTCGCCTGCTGCCGGCGCGCGAATTCCCGACCGATGACGCGGGAAAAACCAAATTCCGCCAGCGCTTCCGTGAAGTATTCGAAGGCGCGCCGACGAATGCGCGCCTCTACAAAGACATCAGCAACGGCATTATTCCGGCCGGGATCGAGTATTACCTGCCGCTGTTTTTTGATACCACCGCGACAATCTTCGATTATCTACGCACTGATTTTAAACAGGAAGGGGTATTGGCTCTGCACGGAGATCTGGCGGGCTCTGCAGAGCAATACTGGCAGGATATTGCCGAACGGCACAAGCTCAATATCGGCGATAAAGACCGTCCGCTGCTGCCGCCGCGCGATCTGTTTCTCGCCCCTGACGTACTATTTGGCCAGATCAAGCAATACCGCCGCATTGAGTTGACTTCAGGGACTACAAGCATCACGCAACCGCTGCCCGCGCTCGACGTCGACCGCCGTAGCGATAATCCGATCACCAAGCTGACCGACTTTGCCGCCCACTATCCGGGGCGTTTGTTGCTCGTCGCCGAGAGTCTCGGTCGGCGCGAAACGATGTCGCAGTTCTTCGCCGAATACGGCTTTAAACCGGAACTGGTCGACAGCTGGGTTGAAGCCAAAGCCAGCAAGAATAAAATCCAGCTTATTGCAGCACCAATTTTCCGAGGTTTTGTCTGGCAGGCCGAGACGCTGGCGGTCATTACCGAGGCCGACCTCTACCCGGCAGTCATCCAGTCACGCGGCAAAAAGCAGCAAAAACGCAGCAATACCGACGCGATGCTGCGCGACCTGTCCGAGCTCAAAATTGGCGATCCAGTCGTCCACGAAGCGCATGGCATAGGCCGCTATATGGGGCTGACTTCGATGGATTTGGGCGACGGAGCAACCGAACTGCTGCTGATCGAATACGCCGGTGGTGACAAACTGTATGTCCCGGTGAGCCAGCTGCACGTCATTTCGCGTTATTCGGGCGGCTCAACCGAAAACGTCAACGTCCACAAGCTCGGCTCAGGCACATGGGAAAAGGCCAAGCGCAAAGCCGCCGAACAAGTCCGCGATACCGCAGCCGAATTGCTCAACCTCTACGCGCGCCGCGCCGCGCGTCAGGGCCATGCTTTTGAGTGGAGCCATCACGATTATCAAGCCTTTGCTGCCGGTTTTGGCTTTGAAGAAACTGCAGATCAGGCTGCCGCGATTGAAGCGGTGCTGGTCGATATGCGAACAACGCAGCCGATGGATAGATTGGTCTGTGGCGATGTGGGTTTTGGCAAAACCGAAGTCGCGCTGCGCGCTGCTTTTGCCGCCGTTGCCGGTGGCAAACAGGTCGCCGTTCTGGTGCCGACGACTTTGCTCGCCGAGCAGCATTACCAAAATTTTGCCGACCGTTTCGCCGACTGGCCGATCAAAGTCGCTGAACTCTCGCGCTTTCGCTCAGGCAAAGAAACCGCTGCTGCGATCAAAGGCATCGCCGATGGTTCGGTCGATATTGTGATCGGCACGCATAAACTGGTGCAGCCCGATGTCGAATTCGCCAAGCTCGGCCTCGTGATTATCGACGAAGAGCACCGTTTTGGCGTGCGCCAGAAAGAGCAGCTCAAAGCGCTGCGCGCCAATGTTGACGTGCTCACACTAACCGCAACGCCGATTCCGCGCACCTTGGCGATGAGTCTGGAAGGCTTGCGCGACTTTTCGGTGATTGCCACAGCGCCCAATAAGCGCCTCGCGGTCAAAACCTTTGTCGCCAAGTTTTCGGACGGCATTATTCGCGAAGCGGTTTTACGTGAGCTCAAACGCGGCGGTCAGGTTTTTTTCCTGCACAATGAAGTTGAAACCATCGAAAACATGCGCGAAAAACTCGCGCTATTGCTGCCCGAAGCGCGCATCGGCGTCGCCCACGGCCAGATGCGCCCGACTGATCTCGAACACGTGATGCGCGACTTTAACCAAATGCGTTTTAACGTGCTGCTGTGTACGACGATTATCGAAAACGGCATTGATATTCCAAACGCCAATACGATTCTGATGAATCGCGCCGACAAATTCGGCTTGTCGCAATTGCACCAGATGCGCGGCCGTGTTGGTCGTAGCCACCATCAGGCCTACGCCTACCTGCTTGTTCCTGACGTCGATGGCATCTCGAAAGACGCCAAAAAACGCCTTGAAGCGATCCAGATGATGGAAGAGCTGGGCTCTGGCTTCTATCTGGCGATGCACGATCTGGAGATTCGCGGTGCAGGTGAAGTGCTCGGCGATTCGCAATCGGGCGAAATGCAGGAAATCGGCTTTGCGCTGTATTCGCAAATGCTCAAACAAGCCGTGAAAGCACTGAAAGCAGGTAAAGAACCCGATTTGTCGCAACCTTTAGGCGTCACAACCGAAATCAATCTGCATGCGCCAGCGCTGCTGCCGAATGAATATTGCCCCGATGTGAACGAGCGTCTGAGTCTGTATAAACGCCTCGCCAGCGTTGAAAACAATGATGAGCTGAACGACATCCATCAGGAAATGATCGACCGCTTTGGTTTGCTGCCCGATCCGGCCAAAGTGCTGCTCGATTGCCACCGTCTGCGCATGCTGGCTGGCCCATTGGGAATCAGCAAAATCGACGCGGCCGACACCGCGATCATCGTGCACTTCTTGCCGAAAACCACGGTTGAGCCGATGAAAATCATTTCGCTGATCCAGACCAAGAAAAACTACAAACTGGCGGGTCAGGACAAGCTGCGTGTTGAAGGCAACTGGCCAGAGAGCGTGCTGCGTGCGGTGCGGGTCAAAGAACTGATTAACGAATTACAAGCCTGAAAACCGGAATGAAACACACCGCATTTAATCTGGATCAGATCGATCTGGCCGATCTGCCCGTCGCGTATATGTATGCCTGTTACGGCCCGAACCTGTCACAAACTGCAGGCGGGATGATGCTGGTGCGTTGCGGCTACCGGATCGACATCAAGGCCGCCATTGGGCGGCTAATGCTGGCCAGGGTCATTCACAATCAGGGTCAGAATTTCAGCATTAACGAAGATTGGCGCTGGGATATTCTGGCTCATCTCAAAAGCATAGGCGAGCTGGAGCAATGGCTCTCCGTCGCGCTGGAACAAAGAAACAATATCCAGCCCTGGCAAGCTGATGCCCGGCAAGCCTTTACCCAAAAAGCATTGCAGGCTGCGCTGCTGAACGCGCCGGAGCAGCTGGGTTCGGCGCTGTATCACATGACGATTCAGGGCGTCACCAGTGATATGCTCGAGCATCACCCGGCCCGCACTTTTTTCGGCCATGCCAGCGCTAAAAAGCTGTTTATCCAGCTGAGCCCCAAAATCCAGTCCATCGTCTTGGGCGATTATCTGCATTATGCCAATCTGGCTCTGCTCGGTAGCAAAGCCCAGTACGCCTATATTGACGAGCACTTTGCCGAACTTTTCGCAGGTGATGAGGAGTTGGCCGGGTATATGGCTTGGCAGTCCTTCCTGCGTGGTTTGCAGGGCAATACCCTCAAATATTTGCACATGGCCGATCCCGAAACCGAAGGCGAGTTGCGGCTGGCGCTATGTACCGCCGAAGACCGCCACGAGCAGGCCATCGGGATCGCCAATACGCTGCTCGATTTTCTAAAACGCGAAACCGGCAAGCGCAAGCTCGCCCTTCCCGGCTTTGCCGGGCTGTTTTACAGTGCCTCATTATTGTCGCAACGCCAAAACCAGACCGCGCTCAAAGCGCTGCAAATGCAATTCGAGGCGGGCGACAGGGCCAATGAATCGCGGGTTTACGAGCCGCATCTGAACTGGGTCAAGCGGCTGATCAACCCGGCTGCGCCGCGTGAAAATCGTCTGGTCTACGCGCCACCACCACTGGGTGGCCTGCATACGCTGTTTGATTTGCTGCTGCATAGCTGGGGTGAATTCGAATTTCCTGCCGACTGGCAAGCCCATCTGGAATTGATTCTTGCCAGCTGGCAGGAATACGACTGGGCGCGCGAAGAGCTGGCGCTGATCATCGACCGGCATTTTGACACCCGCTGGGCCACACCCGGCTGGCATGCGGCAAATCGACTGACGCCGCTGATCGACATCGTCCAGCTTGAACCGGCCTGGCAGCGTGCATTGCTGGCCTTGAGTCAGTTCAATAAATCGCCCGACACCGCGCCGGCGGCCAGCACCCGGCTGGCCTGGCTCTTGACTGCAGGACGCAGTGGCATCCTGCTTGAACCGCGCGAGCAGAAAGTCAGCACCAAAGGCGTCTGGAGCAAGGGTCGTGCAGTGGCGCTCAAGCGCCTGTTGCAGGGCGACGTCAGCCTGAATTATCTCTCCGAACAGGATAAACGCATCAGCAGGTATATCTCTACAGACTATGGCTACTATGGCGAATCGGGCTATACCCTTGATGGCGAAGCCGCGCTCCCCGATCTGGTCGGCCATCCTTACGTGTACTGGAGCGATTCGCCCGATGTGCGGATCGACATTGTTGCCGGTGAAATCACGCTGCAGTTGAAAGAATCTGCCGGCAAAATCTCGCTCAAGCTTGACCCGGCGATCAGCGCCGGTAATACGATCAGCTGGAAAAAAGAAACGCCGACCCGGCTCGCCGTTTACCAGATCACACCGGAAGTCACCCAGATCGCCGGCATTCTCGGCAAGGGGCTGACTGTACCGGCCGAGGCCAAATCTCACCTGGTTGACGCGATCACCGCAATTGCGCCGCTGATTGCGATTCACTCCGATTTGCCCGAGCTGTCTGCCCATCTTGAAAGCGTGGCAGCCAATCCGCTGATTCACGCGCATTTGCTGCCAATCGAAACCGGCTTGCGACTGCAGTTTCTGGTTCGTCCGCTTGCCGAGAGTGGCTGGTTTATCCCCGGCAAGGGCGCAGCCAATGTCGTTGGCGAGCTGGAAGGCCGCACCGTACAGGCCGAGCGCGATCTGAAAGCCGAAAAAGCAGCGCATCAGGCCGTACTCAATCATTGCACCGCGCTGGCCAATGCCGAGCTGGAAGGCAACGACTGGCAACTTGATTCACCCGAACTCTGTCTGGAATTGCTCGCCCAATTGCGCGAGCTGCCGGGCGTCGAGCTGGTCTGGCCCGAGGGCGAGCGCTTCCGCCTCAAAGCCTCGCGCAGCATGAGCCAATTGAAACTGGGCATCAAGCAGCAAGGCGACTGGTTTGTTGTTAACGGTGAAATCGAGCTCGACGACGGCAAAGTGCTGCAATTGCGCCAGCTATTGCAATTGCTGGACAAGTCGCCGGGGCGTTTTATCCAGATCGGCGACAACGATTATCTGGCGCTGACCGACAATCTGCGCCGCCGGCTAGAAGAACTGCGCACATTGGCCGACGACAGTCGCGACGGTTTGAAAATGAATCTGCTCGCCAGCAATGCGCTGGCCGAGCTGGCTTCCGAAGCCGGTGAAGTCGCCGCCGACAAGGCGTGGCAAGCGCATCTGGCCAAACTCGACAGTCTGGCGCAGCACCAACCCAAAGTCCCATCGACCTTACAAGCCACGCTCCGCGATTACCAGCTCGAAGGCTTCCAGTGGTTATCGCGCCTCGCCCACTGGGGCGTCGGTGCGTGTCTGGCCGACGATATGGGATTGGGCAAAACGGTACAAACACTCGCCCTACTGCTGGAGCGCGCGCCAAACGGCCCGGCGCTGGTTGTCGCACCGACTTCGGTCGCGATCAACTGGCAGGCCGAGGCGGCTAAATTTGCACCCACACTCAAGATTCGTAATTATCAAAACGAACGCTCTTTGGGTGACTTGTCACCTTTTGATTTGATCATCGTCAGCTACGGGCTATTCCAGCAAGACGCCGAAGCCTTTGCCACCGCGCACTGGCATACCGTCGTACTCGATGAAGCACAGGCGATTAAAAACAGCCAGACGCGCCGCAGTCAGGCCGCGATGAGCCTGAACGCCGACTTTAAAATGATCGCCACCGGCACACCGATGGAAAACCATCTGGGCGAGCTATGGAATCTGTTCCGTTTCATTAATCCGGCACTGCTCGGCTCGCAGGACAAATTCAACCAACGCTTTGCAACGCCGATTGCAAACAGCCAGACCGACCCCAAAGGCAGCCAGCGTGCGCGCGCCGCACTGAAACAGCTGATCCAGCCTTTCATGTTGCGCCGGACCAAAACGCAGGTACTGAGCGAGCTGCCATCGCGCACCGAAATCACGCACAAAGTCGCGCTATCGCGCGAAGAGCTGCATTTGTACGAAGCGCTACGCCAGCAAGCGGTTGAAAAAATTGACAGCATGAACCCGGACGAGGGCAACAAACCGCTGCAGGTGCTCGCCGAAATCACCAAATTGCGCCGATTCTGCTGCAACCCGAAACTGGTGATGAAAGACAGTCAGCTCGCCGGCAGCAAGCTCGCCGCCTTTGCCGAAATAACCGAAGAGCTGCTCGACAATGGCCACAAAGCGCTGGTTTTCAGCCAGTTTGTCGATCATTTGAGCATCGTGCGCGAATGGCTGGACGGGCAAGGCATTGCTTATCAGTATCTCGATGGCGCGACGCCGGTCAAACAGCGGCAAAAAGCCGTCAACGATTTTCAGGCCGGGATTGGCGATGTGTTTCTGATCAGCCTGAAAGCCGGCGGATCGGGACTGAACCTGACCGCCGCCGATTATGTCATCCACCTTGATCCGTGGTGGAATCCGGCCGTCGAAGATCAGGCGTCGGACCGCGCGCACCGGATGGGTCAACAACGCCCGGTGACGATTTACCGGCTGGTGGCCGAAGGAACGATTGAAGAGCAAATCGTTGCGCTGCACAGTGACAAGCGTGACTTGGCTGACTCGCTGCTCGAAGGCGGCGATGCATCAGGCAAGCTGGATAATGAGGCGTTGTTAAATTTGCTCAGAACCGTGAGGTGATAGGTATATCAATAAAGCTCATGTATCTCATAGCCCATCAAAAAAACCCCCTAATAAAATTGGAAGTTGAATTATTAACTTTCCTCTTAGTTGCTGTATGCCAGATTGACGCTCACCTCTAGTGATTACAAAAAACTTCAAATAACTTACCAGCAATGTACAATTGCGAGCTCCGTGAGCAACGGAGATTATCTGTCCCGCCCCCTATTCCTGTGTGATCGCAGCCACCTTGAAGAATTCTGATTTATTGCTGCCAACTCTTGGTTGAATCCGTTATGAACACTATCCGACTCTTACCTGCTATTGTTTTTGCCATCGTGCTGTCTGGCTGTGCCGGCACAAACTTCAAGCAACCCGACCCTACTGCCCTGATTGTCGGAAAATCGACTTCTGCCGACGTGACTCGCGTCATGGGCTCGCCGCTTCAAACAGGAGAAATGCTGAAGAATGATGAAAAGATTCGTATTGTCCGCTACGCCTACGCTGAAGGGGCTGGAACCGGACGCTACCCTGGTGTCGTTCCAGCGCGTGCCATGATTTTTTCTACTTTAAGCGATTTGCTTGTGGGCAAAGAGTTTGTAAGCTCCTTTCCCGATGATGCGACAGAATTTGATGAAACTAAAATTCCGGCCATTACCAAGGGAAAATCAACTCGCGCCGATGTTGTATCCTTGCTTGGAAAGCCCAATGGAGAGGCTATCTACCCTCTACTAAAGAGCAAAACGGATACGGGGTTTGTTTATAGTTACAGCCATGCGAAGGGAAATGTCTTCAACATGAAGTTCTATAGCAAAGCGCTGATTGTTGCCTTTGATGCAAACGGTGTTGTGAGCGAGGTTGAATATACGTCCTCTGGAGAAAAGTAATTCAGCCCTGCCACTCAATCGGCAGCTGGAAAGCGCTGCTTTTCACCTCGACACCTCGGGATAGGTAGGTTGGTTCTAAGGCACGAAGCCCAACGTTTACCTGTTGGGCTTCGCAAACTCAGCACCAAGCTATAAAGCCCTTTCGCTTTGGTTTCAATTAAGATCCGCCGGAAAAATCACGCCGGTCTGGCGGCGAATTTCGGTGAGCAATTTGGCTACGATCAGCGAAGTTTCAAGTCCGCGATGCGCCACTTGCCCGGCGGCGATCAAATCGGCAAAGCTTTCAGCCTCATAGCGCATGGTGTTGCTGCATTGCGCCTGATTGATGGCTTGCTCGGCTCCACCACGCGGCGTGAATTTGACGTCCAGACATTGAGAAATTTTGCCTATCGTCAGCGTGCCCTCTTCGCCCTGGATTTCGCTGGGGATCAGCGAATCCGATACTTTGGAATGCACCAGCACCGCGTCAAAATCGCCGTAATCAAGGCAAACCGTGCCATGACCATCAACGCCACTTTCCAGCAAGTTCGCCGTCGCAAAGACTGATTTTGGCTCGCCCCATAAGGCCACGGCCGTGGCGAGGCAGTAATAGCCAATATCCATGATCGAGCCATTGGAAAACGCCGGATTAAACGTATTCGGGTTTTTCCCTTCCAGATAGGCAGCGTATCGGGACGAATACTGGCAATAGTTAAAAAATACTTTCCGCAGCCGTCCGAGCCGGGGCAAGGTCTGCTGGATCGCCAGGAAGTTGGGCAGATGCGCGCCCATAAAGGCTTCGAGCAAGACCACCTGATTTTTGCGGGCACAATCGAGCACCGCTTGTGCTTCGCGCACATTGGAAGCCAGCGGCTTTTCACAGATCACATGTTTTTGATGGTTGAGAAACAGTACAGTCTGCTGCACATGCAATGAATTGGGGCTGGCGATGTATACGGCGTCAATCAGGTCGGATTGGGCGAGCGCCTCCAGGGAGTCGAAATAATGCGCGACCTGCGCTCCAAATTGTGAATATTGCGATCCAAAGGCTTCGGCTTTCTGCAGCGTGCGCGAATACACTGCAGTCAGCTTTATCCGCCCCGTTTCATGCGCAGCATCGACAAAACGTTGGGTAATCCAGTTCGTACCCACCACAGCCAGACGTATCATCAGCGACTCCAGAGCAAATGGCGCAGCAGCCATCAAAGTAGTCATTGTACTCGTCCCAATCCGCACTGGTCATTTACGGCAACGCTGTGATGCTCACGGTGGCTTGATGTGCCTTTCCCAGACGCATCGATTTGCGCGCCTGCCGCCAGCTGACGCACTAAACGCAGAAAACCTTGCATTAGTTTGACTGAGTCAACAATTATCCGGATCATCGTTTATTTCCCCTATTCAATGAACGATATGATCCGGATTGTTTTCAGAGGTGAGTTACAGGCAGGCCAGCGCCAAGAGGAAGTGGCACCACGTCTCGCCGCGGTACTGAAAATCCCGCTTGCCCAGGCACAGTCACTGTTTTCCGGCTCGCCAGTCACGCTCAAACGCAATCTGCCCCGCGCCGACTTCCCGCGCTACGCCGAAAATCTGTCGCGTATCGGTATTGTTGTCGAGATGGAAGATGAAGTAGCTGCGTCGGCACAGCCCATTCCACCAGCACCGATCAAAGCTGAGCCAAGCACACCGACCCCACTGCCAGCGGCTCAGTCCGCGCCAGCCGATGACGATAATCTGCTCTTTCCTTCGCTGTTTGGCGCGACACCCAGTTCAGTGCCCAATTCAGCGCCAAGCCCGGCACCCGCTTCCATCAATACCACAGCCGCAGCGCCGATCACGCTGGTGAGCGAGCCGGAGCAGATCAATTGCCCGAAATGCGGCGCCCTGCAGCCCAAACGCACGCTTTGCCGGGAGTGCAGCGTGGATATGCCGCGTTTTGCCGCTGCACAGGCGCAAGCGACAACTAAACCGGCAATCACCGCTTCGCCCAATGGCCAGCCGCTGCGTGCCAGCCAGCTCGCACCTGACATCAATCAGGAAGACTACGCCGAAGACACACCGCCTTTCAGGGCGATGAGCTTCGAAGGCCGCCTCTGCCGTGTCCGTTACATGGCTTATGCGGTGGGTGCCATGCTGCTCGCCGGTCTGGTTTTCGGCCTGATGATTCCGCTGGGGATGATTCGCAACTGGGTCGGCGTCGGTTTCTTTGGCTTGCTGTTTCTCGGCTATCTGATTCGCCTGAGTACGCTGCGTCTGCACGATATGGATCGCAGCGGCTGGTGGCAGCTGATCCTGATCCCGATTGTCCTGCTACAGGGTTATGGCGCCTACAAGCTCTCAACATCCGGCTCTTCGCTGCTGTTTAATTTGAGCAGCCTGCTCACGATGGTCTTTACGCTCTGGCTGATCATCTGGCCAGGTGACAAAAAGGGCAATGGCTTTGGGTTTCCGAATGAGCGCAATACCGGCCTGGGCTACCTCGGTGCTGTAGTTTTCTCTTTGTCGCTCATTAGCGGCGGTATCGGCGCCAAGCAAAATCGTTTGCCGGGCTTGCCAACTGACAAGCAGGCAGCACAACACGCTACGATCACGCTGTATTGCACCAGCAATGACGAGCCATGCGTTGAGGCGCGTGACTGGTTTAGCGATAATCCGGACTACGCCTACGACGACTGCAATATCGAGACTTCCCCAGCCTGCCGCAGCGAGTTCGAACGCATCGGTGATTCTGTGGTGCCGCTGGTCGTGGTCGGCAACCAGAAACACAACACCTTTGATCCGGAATGGATAGAGAAGGAAGTAGTTACCCAAACGCTGCTCGGTAGCCAAGCTGCCGCCGAAGAATAAGGGAAGCCATAGCGCCTTATGCTGATTCTGCCCTTACCCTCAGCGCCCGACTGGCGTCGCCCTCCCTGGGTGACGCTGGGCATCATCATGCTGTGCTGCTTTATTTATCTGTTCTTGCAGCTTAGCGACGAGCCTATCGAGGAAAAGGCCTATACCCTTTATTATTCGCAAAAACTCGATCAACTCGAGCTGCCACGCTACCTTGAGCATTTGAATCAGACCGGCAAGTCCGCACAAGCGGAGGAGCTGAAATCACACAAAGCGGGCGAGCATTTCACTTTGCTGCGTATGCAGGCCGACGAAGATTTCATGCGCCGCCTGCACAATGACGAAATCGTCAAACGCGAAGAACCACGCTGGGCAGATTGGAAAAAACAACGCGCCGAATTCGAGGACATCCTCGCCCAAAGCTTCACCGACCGTTTTATCCTCAAGCCGGCCAATCCGACCTGGTACAGCCTGCTGATGCATATGTTTATGCATGGCAGCATCGACCACCTGCTCGGCAATATGGTCGTGCTTTTTATTGTCGGCTATACCGTCGAGGCCGCTCTTGGTGGCCGGCGCTATCTGGCCTTTTATCTGCTCGCCGGGCTGGGCGCTACCAGTGCCGATCTGATTCTGACCTCGGACAGCTTTATCGGCTCGCTCGGTGCATCGGGGGCGATAGCCGGTGTAATGGCGATGTTCGTCGTCATTTACGGTCTGAGAAAAATCCGCTTCTTTTATTTTGTGTTTTTCTACATGGGAACGCTGCAAGCTTCGGCGCTGTTGATGCTGCTGGTCTGGCTCGGCAAGGAATTGCTGCAAAAAGCGATGAATCCCGGCAGCAATGTGAACTACTACGCCCACTTCTGCGGACTATTGACCGGCGCGCTACTCGCCACGCTGTATCGCTGGCAGCGCGGCTGGCAGACTGCCGATCACGTGATTGCCGAAGAAAGCAATGCGGAACGTCGCAAACAGCAAGCGCAAGCCGAAAAGCTGCTCGCGCAATTGCAGTTTGAACCTGCCGCCCGACTGCTGGCCAAGCTGGCGGAAGCTGATCCGGCCGATCATCAGTTGCTCACGGATTTTTACCAGACTGCGAAAATGCAAGCCGATACCGGACTGCGCCAGCGCGCCTGTCATCTGGTCTTGCGCCACAATCCGGGTGTGGCGCTCACCGCCGAGGCCTGGCAGCAACTGCTTGACCTGAAAGCACCATTACCAAAACTGGCGACCAGCGACTGGATGCGCCATGCGGTAAGCTGGATCGACGCGGGCTTGCTGCATCCCGCAGAAATGCTGCTGTCTATGCTAATCCGCAAAGCCAGTCATCACGTCGGCCTGTCCGCCCAACTCTACCGGCTAGGTCAGGGTTTCCAGCGGGCAGGTAACGCCGACCGTGCATTATCCTGCTGGCGCACACTCATCCGGCAATACCCGGACTCGCCCGAAGCCAGGCTCGTTCGCAAACCTCAGTAGAGGCGATCAGTGCGTTATCGTGCGTATGAAAATGCTGCACAAATCAAATTATTGCATGGGTATATTCATCAGTTTCAATGCCAGATTGATCTGCATGAGAATACCCATGGCAAGTATTGAGCGCAGCGAAATCGGAGAAATGAGAACGCGGCGCAAGCCTCCGAATTCGCTACGCTTTTTCGGAGCTACGAGCTCTGCGCATTGCGTAGTTTGATTGGCGCGTCGTTATCGTTGGCGCGCCTTTTTGTCGTCCAGAAGTCCGGCAATAACCTCACGCTGCGCAGCAGTCCCTTTAAATCGACCAGATAGAAGGAGAGCCATCGCCGTCATTGGATTGCGATCAACAATCTCAGAGTCAATACTTCCCGCGTAGTGCAATAAAATTTCGACAGTAGAAGGATCGCCTTCAATAACCGCCCAATGCAATGCACTGCATCCCTGAAAACCAATTAGATTCGTATCTGCTCCAGATTCAAGCAACAGCTCCACGATTTCATGGCGCATTTTTCCATCAAAATCTTCCTCCGCCGACCACCGAATAGCATTAATTAATGCAGTCTCTCCACCAGCGCTTACTGCATCTACGTTTGCCCCAAAGTTGCATAAGGTTTCTATTGTGGCCTTGTTTCCAGCGTCTGCTGCTATCATCAGCAGAGATGTGCCATCCCCATCGCAATCACATGCAAGATTGGGCTGAGCCTGCAAAATTGAGAAAAATTCCTGTTGACGAATTGAATCCAAACTCCCCCATCGAATCAATGACTCAAGATGTGAAAAGACATCATTTTGAATGCTCATAACTGTCATTTCTCCTTCCGGCAAAACCCTTCACGCGGCATTCATGGCTCGCTTGCGTTACCATATTCGGCATTGCTTTCGGAGAGTTGATGAACAAAGCACACTTCACCAAAGCTATGGGTATTATTTTGTAGCTCTTTATACTAAAAGGCTAGCGACATATACCCACTCACACCTGCTGCAAGCGCTGGATCACCGTTTGCAATTGCAGCGCTTCATCGCGAACGGCGTGGTTTGGAAAGCGCTGTAGCAGCATGTCGAGGATTTTGAGCGCCTGTGCATCGTTGCGCAGATGCTCGGAGGCGAGCCGTGCGCCCAGCAGCAGCACTTCCGGCAGCGCCGCATGGTTGCCAAACTGCTGATCAAACCCTTTAACCAGCGCCAGCGTCAGATCGTGCCGATGCGCATTGAGCGCCGCCCGGCCGAGCGCGGCGCGCACATGCCCATCCGCCGGCAGATATGCCGGATGAAGGCGGCGAACGGATTCCAGCACGCGCAAACCAAGGTCGTCGCGCTTTTGCTGCAGAAGGATCGACAAATAGCGATCCGCTTCGCGCGGCAGCTCAGCTCGATGTGGCTCGGATGCCAGCAGCAATTTGAAATAGCCTTCGCGCAAGCTTAGATCCTGCGGATTAGCCTGCACAGCAGCGGCCAGCAAACGGATGGCCTCGCCGACTTGCCCAGCCCGCACCAGCTCACCGGCCTGGGCAAGCTGGCTGCGTGCGTCGGGTTTGTCACCCTTGGTATTTTGCGCCTGCGTGCCGCCAGCCTGCTCGATCCCAAGCGCTTCGTGATACTGGTGCAGCACATAGCCCATCAAGGCGTACATCACGATCACGAAATACATATTGATAAAGAAGAACAACAGCGGTGTGATCGCTTCGGGCAAACGCGGCAGCAGCAAGGAAGAAGCCGCTGCGCCACTGCCCGTCAGCAGGCTCAGGCAGCCCCACATACCCAGATAGGGCAAGCCGATAGCGCGCATGACCCGCCATAACTCTTCCGGATTCATCGATTCGGCTAAATCATCAGTCAAAGCCAGCACCATGATGCTGGCCGGAATAAGCAGCAGCAAAGCCAGTGAAACCACAATCAGCGCAACCTGCCCCATCAGCTCGCCAAAGGCACTGCCGACCAGACCTGCCAGCAAGGGAATCAGCGCAGCGCCGATGAGCAACACCAGAAACTGCTTGTATGGCCGGTAGGGGTGCTCTTGCGTGTTTTCCAGCCAGGCCTGCTCATCCGCCTTACCCAGAGCGATACGCTCCAATACTTTGAACGCATGCCGCAGCAGTGCAACGAACAGCAGTCCACTCAGCACTAAAGAAATGATCCCGCCGTCGATCACGTGATTGAGCAGCCAGAAAGCCATCGACAGCAAGGAGAGGCTCAGTAGCGAATCAAATCTGAACGGGTAGGCAAAAAAGAAAGGAAAGCGCTCCCAAAAAGGAGCAATCGCAGGCTGGCGCATGGGGAAGATGAGAACGGTGGGTAAAGGAGAATACCGACCACTTTATCAGACTTCGCTGTCAGCCTGAAGTCAACAGCAGCAAAGGCTGCTATAGGAAGACAGAAATGGGTCTTTCTGCAATTTCTGCGGGTCTGGCTGATGGGCGAAATGCAGTTTTATTAGATACACCGATGCAAATAAATCTTGCATAGACTGAACTTAAGGTCTTTAATTTCTGTAAAGACAGAAATAAAGGAATTAAGAATGAAACTTAGCCCAACCATGCAAAAATACATTGTCCATTGGGGTGAAATGGGAACGCGCTGGGGCGTCAACCGCACTGTTTCTCAAATTCACGCCCTGCTCTTTTTGGCCAATAGTCCAATGACTGCCGACGAAATCATGGAGACGCTAAATGTTGCTCGCTCTAACGTCAGCAATAGCCTAAAGGAGCTACAAAGCTGGGGGCTGGTTCGGGTGCAGCATGAGTTTGGCGACCGCCGCGATCATTTCGTTGCGCTGCAGGATGTTTGGGAAATTTTCCATGTCATTGCTGAAGAGCGCAAAAAACGCGAACTGGATCCAACGCTCACGGTATTGCGTGAATGCGCGATTGAAGCCGAAACCGATCATGAAATTGAAGCGGCCACACGGCAAAAGATGGATCAAGTCCTCGAATTTTTGGAGCTATTGCTGTCTGGCTACGATGATTTTAAAAATTTGCCACCGAGTACCGTCATCAAGTTGCTCAAGATGGGCAGCAAGCTAGGCCAGCTCGCTTCAATTTTTAGCAGCAAAGATGATGCCTGAATTTTTCTTCACACATAGGAGATTGACCATGCCACGCTATGAGATTTTTTATGATGATGCCTGCCCAATGTGCCGTTTTGAAATACTGCGTTTATTGCGGCTCGATACTGAAAACTGCTTTAGCGCCATTGATATTAGCAATCCGCACGCTGACTTGAATGGCCTGGATATAGGAGAAATGCAGCAACTGCTGCATATCCGTCGCGATGATGGCCAGATGCTGATTGGCGTTGATGCCATTGCTGCGCTCTATCAGGCAATTGGTCATGGCTGGTGGACTGGCCCATTACTGTGGAAGATCAGCCGCCCTGCTGCAGCGCGGCTTTATGCTTGGGTCGCACGACATCGTTACCGAATCAGCGCTTTGCTCGGCTTTGCGCCACGCTGTACTGATGGCGTCTGTAAATTGTAAAAATTCGCTCATATATTTCTCTTTTCACAGAAATAAAGGAAGAAACCATGTCGGAAATCAGCTATTTTCTCGCCGTCATCAGCCTCAGTTTGTGCTGTAGTTTACTGGCTATTCTCTGGTTACAGCGCGCCATCGGCCCCTTGCTACGTGAAAATTGCCCCGGCAGTGGCGCGCATTACTGGCAACACACGCTGTCCGCATTACAGCTACTGATTCCCCTCCTGCTGGTACTTGTTTTTGCCAGTCGCCTGGACTATGGCCTGGTCGAATCGTTAAGAAAAACAATGATCTGGCTGCTGTTCGGACATTTGGCTGCCATTGCCATCATTGCCAAAATCGTCTGGAGACGGCTGGTACCACAACCCGATACTGAAAAGGAAATTACATGAGAGTTCTCATCCTGGGCGGTAGTGGTTTAATCGGCTCAGCACTGGCTCATACACTTCGTCAGCATGGGCATCCGGTGTCAATACTTAGCCGATCAGACGCAACTGATCGCATTGATGGCGATTTTCGCCAGCTCACTTCGGTCGCTGACTGGTTGCCGCTGTTGAACAATATCGACGTGGTCGTTAATGCGGTCGGAATATTTTCAGAGTCGGCAACTCAGTCGTTTGCCGATCTGCATATCAATGCACCACAGGCCTTATTCAAGGCTTGCGAACAATGCGGCTTGGCTCGCGTGATTCAAATTTCGGCGCTGGGCGCAGCAGTTGATGCCGCAACGCCGTATTGGCGTAGCAAAGGCATTGCCGATGCCGCTTTGCAGGCAAGTTCGCTGGACTGGAGCATTATCCGTCCTTCGCTGATTTATTCGCCCAATGGTAAAAGTAGCCGGTTTTTTTGCAGTCTCGCCAGCTTTCCGGTTTTGCCTGATATGCAAGGAATTGGGCAAGTACAACCTGTGCATCTGGATGACGTAATTGCGCTTTTGGTCAAGCTCGTTGAATCATCCTGTGGGATACGGCACATCATCAACGTCGTCGGTCCACAAGCCATGACACTCAATCAATGGTGGCAACAACTTCGTCACGCGATGGGGCTGAGAAAAACAGTGAATGTAGGGGTATATGAATGGATGCAATATCTGGCAATACATGCAACTAAATACCTGCCAAATGCACTATTCAATCGCGATAGCTTAAGCATGCTGCGCGCTGGCAATACGGCCGATGTGAAGCCATTTTCCGCCATATTGAGTCGTACTCCGAAAGCCGCGCAACCCGATGCATCGCAGGACGCTGTGAAACAGGCGGCATTGCTCGCTTGGCTGCTGCCTTTACTGCGTTTTTCTTTGGCTGCAGTATGGATAATCACCGCGCTGGTGAGCTGGTTTTTTCCGAGAGCTGACAGTTACGCCTTGCTGGAGCAAGTCGGTATTGCTCCGCCCTGGCAGCCCCTACTGTTTTACAGTTCGATTGCCATTGACGCGGCTTTTGGCGTTCTGTGCCTGCTTAATCGAGCTTGGCGGCTGCAACTGGCTCTGGTTCTTTTTTACAGCCTGATTATTGCAATCTGCTTGCCACAATTTCTGTATCACCCGTTTGGCCCACTGTTGAAAAACCTGCCGATTCTGGCCTTGATATATCTGTTTGATCAACTCAAACCTCGTTAAGGATTTAACCCATGGAGCACTATCTGCTCGTTAAATGGCTGCATATTCTGTCGGCAACGCTCATGTTTGGCACCGGCTTTGGCACGGCGTTTTATATGTTCGTTACCAATCGCAGCGGCAATGTCCAAGCCATTGCGGTAATTACTCGTTGGGTTGCTCGTGCCGACTGGTGGTTTACAACGCCTGCGGTGATTTTCCAGCCGATTTCAGGCTTGTTGATGGCTCACTGGCTGGGTTATCCACTGACTGCGCAATGGCTGATGAGTTCGCTGATTTTGTACGCGCTGGCCGGAGCCTGCTGGTTGCCTGTGGTCTGGCTGCAACTAAAAATGCGCGATATGGCGCAAATCGCAGCCAGCAACAATAAACCGCTACCCGCGCTGTACTGGCGCTATGAAAAAATCTGGACCGTACTTGGTTTCCCTGCATTCATCAGCCTGATCGTCGTGTATTGGTTGATGGTCAGCAAACCGTTTTAAGTGGAAATGGTTTGAACCGCTCTTACTCTATTTTCAATGACAAAGGACTTTGCCATGACTTTAAATCAGCATTTTCTTGTAACCGGCGGCAGTGGCTTTATTGGCAGTGAACTGGTGAAGCAGCTCATCGCCGCAGGACACCGCGTGAGCCTGTTTAGCCGTCAGCCTGCCGCTATCACCGCAAAATTTGGCGGCAAAGTCACCGCTTTTAGCAACTGGGATGAACTTGGCAGCGATCAGGTCTTTGATGCAGTGATCAATCTGGCGGGAAGCCCGGTCGTTGGACCTCGTTGGTCCGCAGCGCGCAAACAAGTCTTGATCTCCAGCCGCGTCGGGACGACTGAAGGGCTCATGTCGTGGATGAATCGGGCAGCCAGAAAACCTGCCGTTTTGGTCAATGGTTCGGCCATAGGCTACTACGGCTGCCGGGATAACGAAGAGCTCGATGAAACGGCACCACCACAAAACGAATTTATGTCGGAGCTCTGCCAAAAATGGGAAGCAGCGGCGCTCAAAGCTGAAGACTTGAATGTGCGTGTCGTGAGATTGCGGCTTGGCCTGGTATTTTGCTCACACGATGCGAAAGGTGGTGCATTACCGAAGCTGATCACCCCTTACTATTTCGGCCTCGGTGGCCGGATGGGAGATGGTCGGCAAGTCATGAGCTGGGTGCATCGCGATGATGTGATTGCGGTGATTTTAAGAGCCGTTTTTGATGACAGCATGAATGGTGTGTACAACCTCACTGCGCCAGAAGCACCAACGCAAGCCCAGTTTGCCAAAGCAGTAGGCCAGACTCTGCACCGCCCGACTTTTATTACAACACCAGCTTTCATCATTCACTTTCTCGCGGGAGAAATGGGTCGCTTGTTCACCAAAGGCCAGCGCGTAGCCCCAAAAAGACTGCTCGCTGAAGGATATTGTTTCAAGTACCCGACTTTAAATAGCGCACTCAACGCTTACCTTGGCATCAATTAAGCAAGCAGCAAATGCGCCGCTTTGGTCACATTGGCAAAACTGCTTGCGCCCGCTGATGGTGAATTTGTTGCAGCCTTCGTACAACCTTAGTGATTTATCTCGGCGTCATCAGGAGCGGCTTATGTCGCTCCAAATAACACTTTACTGATGGGCTGAGATAGTTACCTATACCTAATCAGGATATTTTATGCATCACTCCAGCAATGCTTTCAGTTCGTTCCAAAAGAAAAATGAACTCAATAGCAAAACTAGGCATGCGCCGGTCAATGCGCCCAGCACTCGCGTTGCGGTATAAAAATGCCGCCAGGTATTGCTCTGGATGCGTTTATAGCTGCCGGTTCTGGATGCATACCATACCGCAGCGATATAAGCCCCCATTCCATCATCGGCGTCGCCAAAGGCAATGACGTTTTTCTCTGGCAAAGCATCGCGATAATGCTCGTGCAGATGATCGTAAACCAATCTTGCGCAAATCATATACAACAGTGAGCCCGCAAATGACCCTAAAATCAGCGTTGGAAATATGTATTGATTAAAAAAATCCACAGAGAATCCGCCTATTTTTTGATGTGTCTTTGATCAATCGCCCAGCCGCACGAAGCACATCAATTCGTGATACCTAATTTCTAAAGAAGCAACATTGAGTGCCGATACCTTATTCATGAAAATTGATTGAATGGGTGATGATAATGGCATTGCATATCGCTAATTATTCTGATGATTTAAGCTCGGCGATTAAAGAATATCTTCAGACCGCTAATGCAGTACTCAAACGTGTTGATCATTTACTCACACCCAATCACATTCATCCAACTGCGCAGCCTGAGAAAGCATACAAATCTTGATTTGCGCACATAACGCCGTCATTGATTACCACTGCCGCTCAAGCCCTTATTTCCTTGAATCAACCTCCGGCTTGCGCAACCTCTTCCCCTTCAACGCTGGTGACTGAGCGCAATACTGTAAACGCTGGCGGCAGTTTTGATCGCGTCGTGGCGTACGCCTTCCTGACGCAGATCGGCAATTCGCGAACGAATGACTTCAACGCCCTGCGCTGCCAGTTGGGCAAAGTCGTTGACGACAGGTTCGGCGTCTTCGGCGTGGTAGCGCGCCAGATAGTCAGGCGGAATGGCTTCGTCGTTGACGATGATTTTGCCGACCTGCGCGATGCCATGATCGAGTATCGCCTGCAAATGCGCGCTGGCGCTCATACCATCGGTTTCACCGTGCTCGGTCATGATATTGCAGATGTAGACTTTATCGGCGCGGGTATTGGCGTTGATCGCCGCCGCCACTTCGCCGACCAGCAGATTGGGCAGTACGCTGGTATACAGGCTACCGGGGCCGAAAACGATGACATCAGCATCACGAATCGCGGCAACGGCCTGGGGTTCGGCTTTGACGGGCTGATCGTAAAAAACGCGGCACACTTTGGCGTCATAAGTGGCAATTTGCGATTCGCCACAGACCTGTTGCCCGTTTTCCAGCTCGGCATGCAAGACCGCCGCTTCGGGGCTGACGGGCAAAACCCGTCCCTTGATCCGCAAAATTTCGCCCAGATGCTCGACCGCTTTGACAAAATCGCCATCGGAAATCGTAAACAGCGCCGTCAGCAAGAGATTACCCATCGAGTGGCCGTCCAGCGCATGCGAGCCGTTGGCCGACTGAAATCGAAAGCCCAGCAGTTGGCGGAAAATATCTTCGGTTTCCGATAGCGCAATCAGCACATTGCGAATATCGCCCGGCGGCGGAATCTGCCAGTCACGCTGCAAGCGGCCGGACGAGCCACCATCGTCGGCAACGGTCACAATCGCGGTGATTTGAACCGGGAAATGTTTCAGTCCGCGCAGCAATGAAGCCAGCCCTGTCCCGCCACCAATGGCAACCACTTTTGGATAAGTCACAAAACCTCACATGGGTATATCTATGCAGCCATTTAATATCAATGCCTTTAGATATATACCCTTAAATAATTCCTGATTAGGCTGCTTTAGAAAACGCAAAATATGGGCACTGTCGGTGCGACTTCAGTCGCGAATGACGATGGCTATCGCAGCTAGACGCAGTGCACCTAAACGCGGCTCCTGCGAGAACCCTATGAACCAAACCGGCTTCACACGCCCTGCCCGCCCACATCATACCCGGATCGCCTCGTCCGGCTATCCGGTGCTTACCGGATGCAGAACATCGCACAACACGAGCAACAGTTCAATGTAATTTTGCCAACCCTGTGCCGTTTCCATCGCTCAGCATCGCGCTGCCCGACAAAGCGGTATAATCGCGTCATGCTAATGATTATTCGACCCCTGCAAGATCAGGATCTGACTGCCTGCCGTGAAACCATTATTGACGCGATTGAAAACAGCGATCCGCTGGATCATGGCGATCAGAGCGAATTTGTGGCCAGTTGGAGCGAGGCTGCACTAGCCCTTTTGACCGAGCCTGAAGCGGCTCATGCCATTACCATCGTTTGCCAGGTCGGCAATGAAATCGCCGGGTTGGCACAATTGAACCGCGACGGTGAAATCAAGCTGTTTTACGTCAAAGCCAGCTGGCAACGCCGCAGCATAGGCCGAGCCTTGCTGGCCGAGCTGGCGCTCAACGCACAGTGCCTGGGCATTGAGTGTTTGCAGATTTACAGCAGTAATACGTCAAGACTGTTTTTCCTCGCGCATGGTTTTCGCGCCAAGTTCACCGATTTTAGCGAGTGGCTCACCACTGATCTGTCCCACTGGAAACTCACCTATGAACACACCATCACCCACTAAGCTGCTCACCGACGATCAGCTCGAATTTCTCGACAGTTTCCTGATGTCGCCGCGTACGCCGCCGGAAACGATGGACATTGAAATGCTCGACGGTTTTCTGGTCGCGCTGGCGATTGGCCCCGAAGAAGTGCCGGAAGAAGAATGGCTGCCTGCCATTTTTGCCGGTACGCCGCCCGAATTTGACGATCACGCTGAGGCCGACGAAATCTTCGGCCTGATTCGCCAGCACGCAGCCAGCATTAAAGCGGCGTTTTCGGTGAATCGCCGTGACAATCCGGGTGAAAATCCGCTGTATGTGCCGGTGATTTTGTCCGATGAAGATCAGGATGAAAAATGGCAGGAAACCTCGGGTGTTTACTGGGCTTCGGGCTTCTACGCAGGGATCGAAGCGCGCGCGCAAAAATGGGACGCGCTGCTAGAAGCCAATGATGAGCTCGACAGTTCGGTAGGGAAAATTCTGGCGCTGGCCGCCTCGGAAGGCGATGAAGCCGACCAGTCTCCTGGCGATGAAACAGCAGCCGAGGCCGATGCATTACTCACCATTAAAGAACGCCAGGATCGCGTTGCCGAATTGCCGTGGCATATCGAAGATGTGATGTATTACGTGCTCGAAGAAAAATTCGGCAAGGTCGAACAAGTTGTTCGCGAAGAGCCGAAAATCGGTCGCAATGACCCTTGCCATTGCGGTTCGGGCAAAAAATACAAAAAGTGTCACGGCGCCTGATCGGTGATTGACTTGATGTCCGACCTCAAAGCCTGGCTCGCCTTGCTCAAACCCGCCGGAAACTCGTTTGCCCGTCCGCGCATGCTGCTCGGCGCGCTGGCATTCGGTTTACCGATGGGCTGGCTGATTGCACATCATCAGCTGCAGGCCGCCGGTTTTGCCGGTTTTGGCATTATTGTCAGCCTGTTTATGGATATTGGCGCGACCCGCAAGCTCAGGCTGGAAAGCATGCTGATCGGCAATACGCTGATCTTGCTCGCGGCGAGCCTGAGCCTGGCCTTGAACGAGCACTGGCTGCTGTGGTTTGCAGGCATCGTGCTGATTGTCAGTCTGGCGGGCAGTCACCTGGCTGGCGGTTTTGCGCTGGATTTGAAACTGCGGATGATGGGCGGTGCCTATCTGATTGGTTATCCGGGTAGCCAGATCAGCAGCGCCATTTTGCCAATGTATCTGCTCGGCGCGCTACTGACTATTGCAATCAGCGCTGCTTTTGCCCCCCGGTCGAATAATCCGGTCGCGCTGCCCGAACCGCCCCACTGGCGCAGCGACTGGCTCCGGATTCGGCAAGGACAAAGAGCCGGGCTGACTTTCGGCATTTTTCTGGCGCTGGCTTGCGGATTCAGTTTGCTCGTTGCAGAGACGCTCAAATTGTATGCGCCCTATATCGCTGCGATTACCACACTGATGGTTTTCCGCCCCGAACCCAACCGAACGACATCGACGATCTGGTTAAGGGTGGCTGGCGTATTGCTTGCCTCCGTGTTGGCCTGGTTTCTGATTTTTCCGGTCAACTCGAGCTGGATCTTGTTGGCGCTGGCGATTGTTTCGGGCTCGCTATTTCCGGTCGCCTTTGCCAACGGCCTGCTCTATGTCGCCGCACTGGTAACTTTTATCGTCTATATCATTCTGGCGCTGATGGGCTTGCACGGTCACGCAGCCCAGCTCACCGCCGAAGCCAGGCTGATTGAAACGCTGCTAGGCGCAATGGTCGCAGCCTTGTTTGCCACGATTTATCAACATTTAACGGCTCAATCAGAGCCACCACTTCGCTGAGAATTGCCATGTATCGCCTTGTTATCCAAGCCCCGCACATCGAAACCCAACATCTGAAACAGCTCGCCCGCCTGTCCGGCGCGCACAGCATCGAAACCGTGCATCAGCATTCCCAACACGCTTTCAAGCTGCACGGTGCTGAAATCGAAAACGACGAAGCCGTTGCTGATTTTTGCGAGTCGAACCAGCTCGATTATGCGTTTATCCCCGAAGATATCGGCGTTCGTGACATTGGCCTGATCGTGATGGACATGGATTCAACGCTGATCACGATCGAATGCATCGACGAAATCGCCGATATGTTTGGCATCAAACCGCAAGTCGCCGAAATTACCGCCGCCGCGATGCGTGGCGAGCTCGATTTCAACGAAAGCCTGACGCGCCGTGTCGCGCTGTTGGCGGGCTTGGACGAGACGGCGCTGAACCGCGTTTACGAAGAACGCCTGCAACTGATGCCCGGCGCCGAAACCATGCTGGCCGGATTTAAACAGGCCGGTGCCAAATCGCTGCTGATTTCCGGCGGCTTTACATTCTTCACCGAAAAACTCAAAACCAGGCTCGGCCTCGATTATGCGATTGCGAATGTATTGGAGGTTGAAAACGGCAAACTGACCGGCCGCGTCGTCGGCGATATTGTTAATGCCGAACGTAAACGCAATGAGCTGATTGCGCATCGTGAAATGCTGGGCTTAAGCGGTAATCAGGTCGTCGCAATGGGCGATGGTGCGAACGATCTGCCTATGCTGCATGCCGCCGGATTCGGCGTCGCCTTGCACGCCAAGCCAAAAGTTCAGGCCGAAGCGCCGTATGTGATCAACACCGTGGGTATGGAAGGTGTGTTGAATTACTTCTGCTAAGCCTCATTTCGGAGCGGGCTCGCCCGCTCCTGCAAATAGCATGTTTTAAGGCGTTTCTGAAGAAAAGGCATGATCAGTAAAAAGGATGCCCCATGTTGATCAAGTTCTGCCGTGCAATCACGCTCGTTGTGTTGTCTGGTGTGTGCTTGGCCGCTGAATTTGCGACGCCCGGCGGTGCCGAGCCGGGCAATATTGCGGCGATCAATCATCTCTTGCGGCAAAATCCGTACGATATGGAGCTGCTGATCAGTTTTGGGACTTCCAAAGGTGGTTCGGCCGGTCATCTGGCGCTGGCGATTCGTCAGGCTGCTGCAACAGACGACACTGTCTATTCGGCCAATTTTTATGCCGATCACGCTGCTGAACATCAGGATCAGCGTTATGTCGATGACTTGATGATCAGTATTCCCAAAATGGAATACCTGTTTAAAACCACTTCGTCGCTGGGTGACAAGGCATCGTTCGGGCTCGATTTTGGCGAGGTGTATAAACGCTCGGTGATTGGCATCCGCATTTATGGTGTGCCTGAAACTGAAAAACAGGCGCTCGCCGCCTATTTTTCCCGCATCAATGCCGACTTTCAGCGCAAGGCGAGCGATACCGAATATCAGCGCGGCGAAGTCAAATATGGCTATATGGATTTGAATTGCGCCAAAACCATAGGCAGCGCTTTCAAATACGGCGCAGGCTACGAAAAACTTGCGATCAGCAGCCCAAGAAAGCTGGGGACTAAAGTCAATGCGGCGCTGAACGCCAATTTACCGACCGAAATGGCGCTCAAACTGATCAAACAATGGCAGCAACGCGGCTATCGTCTCGACACTGTGCTTTACCAGAAATTTGCTGCCTCAAACTACGTCGACCCGCTGGAAGAAGAACTGATCGCTTTTAAAGACCTGCCTAATCGCTTCCCATCGGTGCTGTCGCTCGACTTTGCCAAAAGTCAGGACAGCTATCGTGATTACGATAATCTTTACGCGATGCACCTGCTGTCTAATTTAGGCAAATACCGCATCACGGTCGACGGAACAGAACAGCAACTGGAGCTCATTCAAACCGGCGAGCCGTTGCCTTTTGATCTGGCGAGCAAAAAAGCCAAGCAAAGCGCCAAGGCGAGCAGTCATAAATTCAGGAATATTTTTGCAGATTAGGCTCTGTTGACGTTTTAAGGCGTAGAAACCTGCCTGCGCACCGCTTCGCGAGCAAGCCCGCGCCTACGAATATCAAACGCATACTGCCGATCAACGATCATTGCTCAATAAACAGGCCGTGTTCGAGCAGGCGTCCCTGTGGGTGGGGATGAAAATAAGTCCAAGCGTTCACTATCTGCCCACCCGAGGTCACAACTTCGATCAGTTCGCGGCAATAGTCGTCGGGGTGCTGCTCAAGCAAATCGACTTGCACCAGATCATCGTTATCAATCAGGTACAACTCGCCTTGCACCTGATACAAGATGGGCGTCTTGGCCAGAAACGGATATTCGATGGTATACAGCGCAAACGCCTGCTGTGTCTTGGCTTCATCAATATACCTGGCAGTTTTAAGGTAATGATGATTGCTAAAACCACGCTTTAATGTGCCATAGACAAACAAATATTCGCCATTGCGCTGGCTAAGTTTCATGGCTTGGCTTCCACCTCAAGCCCCGGCACATCGATCACATCACTATCGGTGCATTTTTTGGCTTGGCACAGTTTGATTTTCCAGCTTGCCGGGCGTGTTGCCGGTACGCCTTGCCAGCTGCCACACCAGATCCCGTTGCCACAATCGACTTTGATTTTCTGGCTAAACAACACTTCGCGGCTCGTCGAATCGATTAACAGCCAGCGATCCGGCACAATGCCGGGCTCGGTCGTTTTCCAGCTCAGCAAAATCTGACTAGGTAATATATCGCCACCCAGATCGACGTCTTCAGGCGTGTACACGGCCAGCTGGGGCTTGGCTGGTGATAAATCGGGTCCGAGCATCGCATCGATTTTCAGGGTGTCCGAGCTGCTGCATTTGAGTGCGCTGCACAAGCGAACTGAAATCTGGTGCTCGCCATTGGGCAGCGGCACTTCGACCTGACCTGCCTGGCTGGTTTCGGTCGCTTCGCTAAATTTATCCGAACGGTGAATGACTTTGCCGTGATTGAGCACTTCCCAGTGCGTACCGGTTTGCCCCCACCACAGGTTCCACGCCACCGTGACTTTGCCATCAGTGGTGACTTGTGGAATCCACGCCAGCGCTGGCGCTCCCGGAGTTTGCGTTCCAACCGTATCGCCGTTTTCCGCATTGTCATTACCAGCGTCGACCCAGAGACTCGCACGGGCTTCGGTGCAAACGGGTGATTCAAGCGTGCCATTACAAAGGCGGATGGCAAACTGGTGCTCGCCCGGTTTGATTTTGGCAATCTGGAATACACCGCTTTGCACCGACTGCTGCTGGTTTTCAACGCCGACATTTTCAATTTCGGCGCCATCAGACTGCGTACTGGTCGAGACGACGCCGACTGCAGCATCCTTGATGCGGCGGGAAAAATCGCTACCGCGATAACGCAGCTGCTCGTTATCCCAGACTTCCCACCAGAGCGCGCTAGTACCAAACCAGATATCCCACGCCACAGTCAGCGGCCCGACCTGCATCCGGCTAGGTAAAGGATCAAGTACCGGTAGCATCGGCGCTTCAGTGGCTTGCGCGCCGATGTCATCGCCGCTATTGGCCACGTATTCGGGCGCTTTGATTTCAGGCGCATTGCCAACAGGGGCCGCCGGTGCTGGCAGCTGTTCGCATTCGAGTACGCCCAGAATTTCGGTGGGCTGACACGCCAGTTGCTCGCGGCTCGCCGCCTCAGAGGCTGAAAGCAACAGCCCGGCCTGAACATTCATCGATAGCAGCAGTACACAGCAGAACAAAATTCGCATCCGGAAAACCCTTACGCTGGTTCGCAATAATCTAACTGTAACTGCAATATCCGTTCGCCGCGAAATTCATTGACGCTGATTTTATACACGGCATGAATATCACGGGGTATAGGCTCAGACCAGTTAAATCGCATTGCCTCCAGCAAGATACCCTCTTTGTTTGCTAATTTCAGTTTGCTGTGTTTTTCGCCCACAATCCGCTGCTCGACGACACGGAATTGCCCGCTAAACAGCGGCGCTGGAAAGCCCTGCCCCCAGACCTGCTTGTCGAGCAATTCGGCGGTGGCGATCTGCAAATCGCGGCTGGGTAATTCGCCGTCGGTTTCGATGATGCGAGTGAGCTGCGTTTCATCGAGCAATTCACGACAAACCGCTTCAAAAGCCGCTTCAAACGCGGCAAAGTCCTTGCGCAGCAAAGTCAACCCCGCCGCCATCGCGTGACCGCCGAATTTTTTGATCAGATTCGGATGGCGCTTGGACACCAGATCGAGCGCATCGCGCAAATGCAGGCTCGGAATCGAACGACCCGAGCCTTTGATTTCGTCGTCATCGCTACCCCTTCCATTGCTGCCGTCGGCAAAGACCAAAGTCGGGCGGTGGAACTGATCTTTGACGCGCGAAGCGACAATCCCGACCACGCCCTGATGCCAGTCGGCCTGATAGAGGCTGATGCTGTAGCGATCAGCCACGTCGACATTGATTAACGCGCGTTCGGCCTCTTCGCGCATACCTTGCTCGATTTCACGGCGTGAGCGATTGAGCTGATCGAGCTCTTTCGCCTGCGGCAAAGCCACTTCTTCGCTGGTGGCGAGCAGCGTATTGATACCAAAACTCATATCGTCGAGCCGACCCGCGGCGTTCAAACGCGGTCCGAGCGTAAAACCCAGATCGAAGCAGCTGGCGCGGCCATAAAAACGCCCCGCAGCAGTAAACAGCGCCATAATGCCGGGGCAAGCGCGGCCGGCGCGCATCCGTTTCAGACCTTGCTCGACCAGAATGCGGTTATTCGCGTCGAGTTTGACGACATCGGCGACGGTGCCGAGTGCGACAATATCGAGCCATTGCGCCAGATTGGGTTCGGTTTTTTCCGCAAACGCGCCCCGTTCACGCAGTGCTGCACGCAATGCCATCAGCACATAAAACATCACGCCAACACCGGCCAGATTCTTGCTCGGAAACGGGCAATCGCCCTGATTCGGGTTGACAATCAGCGCATCGGGTAGCGTGTCGGCGGGCAGGTGGTGATCGGTAATCAGCACTTCGATGCCATGCGCTTTGGCCGCCTCAACACCGGCGTGGCTGGCGATGCCGTTATCGACGGTGATAATGATGTCGGGCGATTTGCTGCGCGCCAGCTCGACGATTTCGGGCGTTAAGCCATAGCCGTATTCAAAACGATTCGGCACGATAAAATCTACTTTAGCCCGACTGTTTACAGAAAACGCGGCCAAGCCTTTCATCGCCAGCGTCGTCGCCGTCGCGCCATCAGCGTCATAATCGCCAACAATCAACAGGCGCTTGCCTTGTTCAATCGCATCGGCGAGCCGTGCGCCCATTTCAGGCGCATTTTTTAGTAACGTAAATGGCAGCAAATGCTTGAGTTCATGCTCCAGCTCTAGCGGATTCTGAATTCCACGCGCTGCATATAGCCGGGCCTGTAAAGGGTTGAAACCGGCGGCCAGCAGGTTTTTTTCCAGCGTGGCTGGAACGGCGCGGGTTTTAATCAGCGACATGCGGCTCTCCTGACTTCTTCGAATGAATTGGCAAAGCATCACGTCGCCAGAAACGCCACAGATTGGATTTTTTTACGACGCGCTGTTCGTTAATGTCGGTGAATGTCAGTGTCAAACTGCTCAGCTTGCCCGACTGCAAAGCCGCCAGTGCAGGTGCAAACCAGTGTTTTTCCCAGCGCAACCAGGTCTGCTGCCAGTCATAGCCCGCGCCATAAATGGCGTGCAGTTCAAGCTCATCCAGAATAACGACCGCATCGGTATGACTTAATTCGTCAAACTGTGTCGGATAATCACGCTGACCCGACATCGCTTGCACCAGCGCATCACGACCAAAAATGGCGCGCTGTGGTGTGGGCGGTTGTGGAAACGGATATTCGCCACCGCCCCATAGCCAGACACTGTTAATCAAGGGCAGGCCTGCCGCATCACGCCTGTCGTTGACCGGATGAGCATAGAGCAACATCTGCATTTCATTTTGCAAGGCGTTAAATTTCAGCGCACCTTCGCCTGTCGGCAGAACGTCGTTCAAATTTCGCCCCAGCGCCTGTTTGATCGGCGTAAAAGTCAGCGTCGGCGCCGCGGGAAAGCGCACCAGCCAGCGATCAGCTTGCGGCGCAATAAACCGATAGCCATCGGGCTGATACAGGCGATTGAGCGCGGCGATCAGCTCATCGGCTTCGGATTGTGTGATATTCAGAAACGGTTCGCCGATGGGGGTGAGATGGTCGCGATCTACGCGCAAGCTGACCGGATCGGCACACAGCCAAAAACCGGAGTCAATATCTTCGCCCGCACCGTCCAGCGCAGCCAATCGTTGCGGCGCATGCTGCAGCTGTGAGAGGCCAAATAGCTGAGCCAGATAATTGTCAAAGCCATGCCCCGTCAATGATGGCGCCAATGAGGTATTGCGGGCTTGGCGAGCTATACGCGCTTTGCCATACAGGCGCGCCAGAGCAGGTAGTTCCAGACCCTGCCAGACTGCGCTGCGGCTATTGGCATCGGGCCACAGGCTGGCGGGAATAATCAGTTCGAGTTGGTTTGCTGTTTTCATTCCGCAATTCTACACGGGGGCAGACAAACTTAAGCATCCACACGGCGCAAAAATCAGTTTTGCTATCCCGTACAGAGCGCTACAATCTGCGGCCATTCTTCGAGGTCGATTTCATGCTGTGGTTTCGCAATTTACAAATCTATCGTCTCTCTGCCGACCATGCGCTTAGCGCCACAAGTATTGCTGGCGAGCTGTCCAAGCGCCCTTTTGTTCCGTGTGGCAGCATGGATATGGATTCGCACGGCTGGGTCGCGCCGGCGCGGCATGAGCCTGACAGCATGGCGCTCGAGCGCCAGAATGCCGTGCTCGTCGCGCTCAAAAGCGAAGAAAAAGTGCTGCCTGCTGCGGTGATCAAGGATGAACTCGATTATCGTGTCCAGCAGATCGAAGCTGCCGAGTCGCGCAAAGTCGGCCGCAAGGAACAACGCGAGCTGAAAGACCGCATCGTTGAAGAGCTGACGCCACGCGCCTTTACCCGCTCCCGCGTACAGCGCGCCTTGCTCGATCTGGAAAACGGCATGGTGATTGTCGATGCAGCGAGCGCGGCCAAGGCCGAGTTTTTGCTCTCGACGCTACGCGAAACCTTGGGCAGTTTGCCGACACGACTGATCGACACCGAAATCAGCCCTGCCGCCGCGATGACAGACTGGCTCAATACTGAAACGCCGAATGCATTCTCGCTGGGTCAGGATGCCGAGCTTAAAGTCCCGGGCGACGAAGGTTCGATTGCACGCTTTAAACGTCAGGTAATGGATTGCGACGAAGTCCGTCAGCATCTGGATGCGGGCAAAATCGCGACGCGATTGAGTCTGGCTTTTGGCGAGCGGCTGACTTTTACACTGACCGAAGCGCTGGAAATCAAATCGCTGGCGATGCTCGACGTACTCAAAGACGAGCTTAAAGACATGGACGCAGAAACGCAGGATGCCTTGTTTGAATCGCAATTTGCGCTGCTGGTCGGCGAATTACGCGGTTTTATTCCGGCACTGCTCGATGCGCTGGGCGGAGAAAGCCAGCGCAACTAATACCCATGCCCCGTATCAACACAAAGGCCAATTCAAAATTGGCCTTTATTTATATACCCTACTCGATGGCCGGTTGCGGGCCAATGGCCTCGGCCAATTCTCTGGCCTCTTCGCACTCGCCACAAAGACCTTGCAGGATTTCCAGCTGCTCACGTGCTTTTTCGAGCTGATTGGCCTGCAAATAAGCCTCGCCCAGATATTCATGCGCTCCCAGATGCTTGGGGTTGATTTGCAAAGCGCGTTCGTAATGGGGAAAAGCCTCATCCAGCCGTCCGGATTTCCGCGCAACATAGCCTGACCAGTTCCAGACATCGGCGTTTTCGGCGTCATGTTGGCGCAGTTTTGCCAGTTGTTCTTCGGCACTGAGCCATTGCTCAGTCTTGATCATTCCTTCAACTTGTTTGAGTCGCTGCACTGACGAAGTATCAGTCTGATTGCCACCACTGCTACCGCCTCCGCCCGCCGCCATGGCCACAGAGCAAAACAGCAAGCATATCCACGCTATAAATTTCATCTGACACCTCCTCGCGTATGGATCACCGACTCATTAAGTCTAAGCGGATAGATCAATACTTCTGGCCATTTCATGGCAAATTGCAGCTCAGCGGCAGAATCACTCTAGGTATTTTTTTCCGCCATAACCCGACAAACCCATCAGCAAACGCACGACACCAAAACACAGCCAGACCAGCGCTCGCAAGCCCAGGCTGGCTTGTTGCAGGTGCTGCGGCAAGACCCCGCGGGCATCCTCTTGCAGATGTTGCTGCACATCACTGCGCAGTTGCCGGGCAAAGACAGGATCATGAATAAACAGGTTGGCTTCACGCGCCAGCAGCAGGCTAAAAGGGTCAATATTGCTTGATCCGACGGTCGCCCATTCAGCGTCAAAAATGGCAACTTTGGCGTGCATGAATCCGGCGCGGTACTGGAAAATCTCAACACCGGCTTTCAGCAAGGGGCGGTAAAAAGCCCAGCTTGCATATTGCAGCAGCGCGTGATCGCGTTCGTCCTGTAATAGCAACACGACATTGACGCCGCGCTGCGCCGCCTGCAGCAGTGCTTGCCGCATCCGGTAACCGGGTAAAAAATAGGCGTTGGCGATAATGATTTCAGATTTGGCGGCGCGTATTTGCTGCAAATAGGCGCGCTCGATGGCATTCCTATTACGGGTATTGTCACGAACAACAAGCTGGGAAAGTACGTCATCGATATACGATGGAGGGGTATTCAGGTGTAGCCGCTGCGTCCAGCCGTGTTTCAATTGCGACCACGCACTATGCCGCCACTCCCGTGTCAACGTGGCGCGAATATCGTTGACGACCGGACCTATGCATTGCACCGCATAGTCGTAACGCGGCGGCAAACCGTCTCCGTCAAAGTCGCTCAGGATATTAATCCCGCCGACAAAAGCCACTTTGCCGTCAAAACACGCCAATTTGCGATGCATGCGCCGCAGACGGGCGCGGTTCAAGGAAAAGCGTTTCACTTCAGGCCGGAAAAACAGCAAGCGGACTCCGGCGACCAGCAGTGCTTGTTTGAGCGTTTCAGGAAAATCATACGAGCCAAAACCGTCGAGCAGAACCGAAACGCGCACCCCGCGTTGCGCAGCTTGTATCAAGGCACTCGCGACAGCTTGACCGACTTCATCGGCGCGAAAAATATAGCTTTCGAGGTGGATTTCAATCTGCGCGGCTTTAATTTGCGTGAGCAAAGCGGGGAAATATTCGGCACCGTTGCGCAAAAGCGTGACCTGATTATGTCGTTTCAGCGCGAATTTCATGACTGATCAGCGCTCGGGTGATCGAGCATCGTCAAAAGCGGCGCATGATCGGATAAAGATCGCCACGGTGCTCCCGTCAATACTTCGGCGTGAACGATATCAAAGCCACGGACATAAATCCGATCCAGCGTCAGTAAAGGCATACGGACCGGGAAGCTGCGCGCTGGCGCGCCATGCAGGGTTTCAAAAGCTTCGTTCATTCCCAATTGCTGCGACAACATCACGCTCAGCTCACCACGCCAATCATTAAAATCGCCAGCCAGAACCAGCGGCGCTTCGGCGGGAATATGCTGAGCGACATAGTTAATCAGCCGCTGAATCTGTTTGCGCCTATCGCCGCCGCGTAAATTCAGGTGGACACAAAGCGTGTGCAGCTCTCTGTTTGCAACCTTGATTTGACAGTGCAATGCGCCGCGTTGCTCGAAACGGTGCAAGGTCAGATCCAGATTGTGCCAGTGCAAGATCGGAAAGCGCGATAGCAAGGCATTGCCGTGATGCCCGAGCTGATAATGTGCGTTTTTGCCATACGCGCTATGCAGCAAATCGCCTGCCAGATATTCGTGCTGCGCGTTTTGCCAAGTCTCGAAGCGATGCGAGTGTTCCAGATGAACGCCCTGCACTTCCTGCAGAAAAACCAGATCGGGGGCCAGCTGGTTGAGCGCCTGACGGACATCATGCAAAACCAGCCGCCGGTTCAGCGGCGACAAGCCTTTATGAATATTGTACGAAGCCAGCACCAATCGGCGGTCTGACTTGTGGCTTGGTTTCATTGGCGAAGTTTCATTAACTTGAAGTCAGTGGCTTGGACAGCGTTCAGGCAATTGGCGTAGCGCTTCGGCATTCGATGGCGAAAAAACCATCTCAATGGCCTGCCGCCAGTTAACCCATTTATAGCGCTGATGTTCTCTGGCGGCGATCTCGATTTCGCACACTTGCGCCAGCTCGACGCTAAACACATGCTCGGTATTGTGCGTCACCCCCGGCGCATAGCGGTGCCGCCAGATTTCGAAAATCTCAAAATCCTGGCTTTGCTGCCAGTCACGGATTTGTTCGAGTTCGACGCGAATCCCGGTTTCTTCCATCAGCTCGCGTCTGGCCGTTTCAATCAGCGCCTCGTCATTTTCGCGACTGCCGGTCACCGACTGCCAGGCGTTGCCAAATTCATTGCGCTCGAGCAAGAGCACATCAAGCTCGGGTGTATGAATAATCAGCAGGATCGAAACGGGCTGTTTATAAGGCATCTGGATTTTTTCTGCGTCAAGGTGAGCTGGCATTATACAATTGGCAATCCTTTCTTGCCTTGCCCACGCTTATGTTTGATGTCGCAGCGATCAAGTCGCAGTTTCCGCTGTTTGCCCACTACCCCGAGCTGGTTTATCTGGACAATGCGGCGACGACGCAAAAACCGCTCTCGGTACTCGACGCCGAGCGGCATTATTACGAATACGCCAACGCCAATGTGCATCGCGGCGCGCACCGGCTTGCCGTCGCGGCGACCGATGCCTTCGAAGGCGCACGCAGCACCGTCGCGCGCTTTATCAATGCCAGCAGCAGCGATGAAATCATTTTCACTCGCGGCACCACCGAAGCGATCAACCTGATTGCCAATACTTTCGGTCTGGGTTTGCGCGCGGGCGATGAAATCATTGTTTCAACGCTCGAACACCACGCCAATATCGTACCGTGGCAAATGCTCGCGCAGCGCAACGGCGTGATCGTCAAACAATTGAACATCACCGCGGATGGTGAAATTGATCTGGCTCATTTGCAGCAATTATTGGCTTCGCCACGCGCAAAACTGCTGGCAATCAGCCATGCGTCCAATGCAATCGGCAGTATCCAGGACATCAAAATGATGTGCGACTTGTCACATCAGCATGATTGCAAAGTAATCGTCGACGGCGCGCAAGCGATTGCACACCTGAGCGTTGACGTTCAGCAGCTGGGCTGCGATTTTTATGTTTTTTCCGGCCACAAGGCTTATGGCCCAACCGGAGTCGGCGTGGCCTACATCCGGGACGATATTTTGCGCGAGCTGCCAGCCTGGCAAGGCGGTGGCGAAATGATTAATGTCGTTTCGTTCGCCGGAACGACTTACGCGCAAGCACCGCAAAGACTCGAAGCCGGAACGCCGGCGATTGCGCAAGCCATCGGTCTGGCCGCGGCGCTCGACTGGCTGGCATCGCTGGATCGCCATGCTGCGCTCGAACATGAAACTGCTTTGCACCGCCAGCTTGAAACCGGTTTGCGCCAGATCGACGGCGTGATCATTCACGGCAGTGCGCGGCATAAAGTGAGCTTGGCTTCACTGAGTTTTCGCGATGCCCATCCCTATGATGTCGCGCAGTTTCTTGATGATAGGGGTATTGCCGTGCGAGTAGGACACCACTGTGCTCAACCCTTAATACATACCCTGGGTATCTCTGGCACGCTGCGCGCTTCGCTCGCCGTTTACAATACGGCAGACGATGTCGCGCAGTTTCTGGTGGCGCTGGCTGAAACTCTGGATTTATTGCAATGAGCCCATCGATAAGTAACCCAAAAATTTTCCAGCAAGACAGCGAAGCCGAAGACAGTACCAGTAGTACGGCAAGGCGAGATAACGATGCTGGGACATTTTTGCCTGCCTGCATAGCCGATCCGCGTTTCGATCATCCATTCGGCCGGGACATCACGCTGGATCAACTGGCTCAGCAGCTAGATCATGCCAGCAGCTGGGAAGCCAAAAACCGCCTATTGGTTCAGCTTTCCCGCCAATTGCCGGACTGGACCGACGAGCAAAAAAGTAGCCAGAATAAAGTGGCAGGCTGCGAAAGCCAGGCCTGGCTTGCGTTAACGGAATTTGGTGATGAACTACACATCGCCGCCGACAGCGATTCGCGCATTGTCAAAGGGCTGCTCGCGCTGGTTCTGACTGCATTCAACCGACAAAGCGCGGCGCAAATCAGCCAGTTTGATTTTGAAGCCTGGCTCAACGCGCGTGGCATGCAGCGTTTTCTGTCTGCCAGTCGCGGTAATGGTTTGCGTGCGATTGTGAAAACCATTCGTGACCACGCAAGCAAAATACCCATGTAGTGTATTTGAATGCAAACAAAATAATAGCTGACCTGCAAACATATACCCCAAAAAGCACAACGGATAAGCAGTTAGATGAGCCCAGCCCTTCCCTGTTTTCATTGCGGCAGCGACTGCAGCGATCCACCTGAATTTACGATTTCCTATCGCAAAATGCAGCAGGCGCTCTGCTGCGCCGGTTGCAAAGCGGTCGCCGAAACGATTCTCGATAGCGGACTGGAGAGTTATTACGCGCAACGCACGGCAAGTGCCAGCCGCACCGAACCCTTGCCTCAGGAAATTCGTGAACAATTGCAGCTCTACGATGATAGCCTGCTGCAAAATGATTTTGTCCAGCTGATCGCTGACGATGGCGATATCCGCGAAGCGGCGCTGATTCTGGAAGGCATCAGCTGTGCGGCGTGCATCTGGCTTAATGAGCAGCATCTGGCCAGACTGCCCGGGGTGATTTCGGCCAGCATCAATTACAGCACTTACCGCGCGCGGATTCGCTGGAATAATAATCAGGTCAAACTCTCGACGATTTTGCAGCATATCGCTGCAATCGGTTATCGCGCCCATCCTTATGATCATGAGCGCGATGAAGCGCAGTGGCAGCAACAAAGAAAATCGGCCTTGCTGCGGCTGTGGGTTGCCGGTTTGTCGATGATGCAGGTCATGATGTTTGTCGTGCCGATGTATCTGGCTCCGGAAGGTGAAATCGAAGCGGTCTGGCTGAAAATGATGCATTGGAGCAGCGCCTTGCTGACGCTGCCGGTGGTATTGTTTTCGTGCTGGCCGTTTTATCAAAATAGCTGGCGCGAACTGCGGCACGGTCGTGCAGCAATGGATTTGCCCGTCAGTATTGGCGTCATCGCTGCATTTGGCGCAAGCCTGTATTCGCTGATCACCGGGCATGGCGAAATCTATTTCGACTCGGTGTCGATGTTTGTTTTCCTGCTGCTCGGCGGGCGCTATCTGGAACTCAAAGCACGGCGTCGTGCTGGCGCAGCGGCCGAAATGCTGGTCAAGCTGGTTCCCGCTTTTGCGCATCGTGTCAGTCACGATCAAAGCATCCATGAAATTGCGGTTCATCATTTACAGGCTGGCGACCATGTGCTGATCAAAGCCGGTGAAACCATTCCGGTTGACGGTTTTGTCATCGACGGACTCAGTGAAGTTAGTGAAGCCATGCTGAGCGGTGAAAGCCATCCAATTGCCAAATCGTCGGGCTCCGAAGTCATCGCTGGCAGTCAGAATCTGATTTCGCCATTAACCGTTGAAGTGCGTGCCGTCGGCAACCAGACCCGGCTCGGCAGCATGGTGCGCTTGCTTGACCAATCGCTGCAGCAAAAACCACATCTGGCGCAGCTGGCCGACCGGATTGCTGGCGGTTTTGTCGTCGGTTTGCTGCTCGTTGCGGCTGCGTGTTACTGGTACTGGTCAGTCAACGACGCCATCCACGCACTGCCCTATACCGTCGCCGTGCTGGTGATTTCCTGTCCCTGCGCCTTGTCGCTGGCAACACCCGCGGCTCTGACCGCAGTCACAGGACATCTGGCTCAACTCGGTATTTTGCTGACCCGGGCAAACTGCTTGGAAAATCTGGCTAATATCACCGATATCGTTTTCGATAAAACCGGTACGCTAACTTTTGGCGAGCCGTGTCTGGTCAAAACCATTGCGCTGGTCGGTGCCGCGAATGAGGCATTGCAGATTGCCATCGCGCTGGAAAGCCGGTCAGAGCATCCGATTGCCCGGGCATTTCAGCAGCAAGCCCAGATTGACACTCCTGCAGTCAGCGAATTCATAAATTTTCCCGGCGGTGGTGTCGCCGGCAAAATCAATGACGAATCGTATTGGCTAGGCTCAAGCAGCTTTATCACTCAGCAACTGGGCTTTCACGAACCCGACTTGACCCAGCACGAGGCCGGTACGCTGATTTATCTGGCCAACAGCACCGCCATCATGGCCGCTTTCATCCTCGCCGATCAGATTCGGCCGGAAGCGGGCCAAGTCATTGCGGCGCTTCAGGCTAGTCGTTATACGGTGCATTTACTGTCGGGAGATCAACTTCCCATCGTCAATCACGTTGCAAGCGAGCTGGGAATTACCCGGGTGCGTGCGTCAGCAAACCCGGAAAGTAAAGTGGCCTATATTCAGGCTCTGCAAAGCAAAGGTCATCGCGTGCTGATGCTGGGTGATGGCGTCAACGATGCGCCGGTACTGGCACTGGCCAATGTATCGATTGCAATGGGTGCCGGTGTGGATATCGCGCAGGCTGCTGGTGATATGGTGCTACTGAACAATCAGTTAAGCAGCCTGCCTCAAGCCTTGTTGCTGGCAAAAAAATGTCGAAAAATCATTCAGGAAAACCTGCTCTGGGCTCTGGGCTACAATCTGGTGGCCTTACCGATTGCGGTTATGGGCTGGATTACGCCCTGGCTGGCCAGCCTTGGCATGGCAGTGAGCTCCTTGCTGGTTGTTTTGAATGCCTTGCGACTGATTGCGCCGTCTTTAATTAAAAAGAGTTGAATAAAATCAATGGAAAGTCTTTATTTGCTCATTCCGCTTTCGGTATTGATCAGTGTCGGGATCGGCCTGGTTTTTTGGTGGTTTATCCGCAGCGGACAGAGTGACGATCTGGAAGGGCCGGGCTGGAGTATCTTGCATGATGATGACTCAGGATCGCCAAACACTCCGGACAAGAGTCGCACAATGGAAAAAAACCCTGACTGAGTGCCAGCAACAAGGTAAAATCGCGGCCAAATTGTCGGCAAGGCCATTTGATGTTAATCAAACGCAGAGCAATTGTGTCTGTGTATAGTCAGGTTGGCACTTTTGTACCTGTTTGGAGGTAATCCTTCAGACAAAAATTGCATTTGGCTTTTGTTTGAAAGCTAAATTGTAATTATTTCTTTTTAAAAATAATTTTAATTTTAATTCCAAGCAGTTGGAGATCAATCGGAGCGCTGTAATGGAAAACCAAGCCACATACAATTACAAAGTGGTGCGGCAATTTGCCATCATGACGGTCGTCTGGGGCATTGTCGGCATGCTGGTTGGCGTAATTTGCGCCGCCCAAATGTACTGGCCAGAATTGAATATCGGGCCTTACTTTCACTTTGGTCGTTTACGTCCACTTCACACCAATGCAGTTATTTTTGCTTTTGGCGGCTGTGGTCTGTTTGCCACTTCATACTATGTCGTACAGCGTACCTGTAATGTGCGTCTGATCAGCGACAAGCTGGCCGCCTTTACTTTCTGGGGCTGGCAGCTGGTCATCGTTCTGGCCGCAATTACTTTGCCTCTGGGCTATACCAGCGGCAAAGAATATGCCGAACTGGAGTGGCCTATCGACATTCTGATTACTGTGGTTTGGGTGGCTTATGCCGTCGTTTTCTTTGGCACGATCGCGATCCGCAAAGTTAAACACATCTATGTAGCCAACTGGTTCTACGGTGCCTTTATTCTGGCCGTTGCCCTGTTGCATCTGGTCAATAGCGCTGCCATGCCTGTCAGCGGCATGAAGTCATACTCGGCGTATTCAGGTGCTGTCGATGCGATGGTGCAATGGTGGTACGGTCACAATGCAGTGGGCTTCTTCCTGACCGCTGCCTTCCTGGGCATGATGTATTACTTCATTCCCAAGCAAGCAGGCCGTCCGGTTTATTCGTATCGCCTGTCTGTCGTTCACTTCTGGGCCCTGATTTTCACTTATATGTGGGCTGGTCCTCACCACCTGCATTACACCGCACTGCCAGACTGGACTCAGTCACTCGGCATGGTTTTCTCGCTGATTCTGCTGGCTCCGAGCTGGGGCGGCATGATTAACGGCATCATGACGCTGTCTGGTGCGTGGCACAAACTGCGGACTGACCCGATCCTGAAATTCATGGTAACCGCGCTGTCGTTCTACGGCATGTCAACATTCGAAGGCCCGATGATGGCGATCAAGTCGGTCAACGCCTTGAGCCATTACACTGACTGGACTGTAGGTCACGTTCACTCGGGTGCGCTGGGCTGGGTTGCGATGATTACCATTGGTTCAATTTACTATCTGATCCCGCGTCTGTTCGGTCGTGAACAAATGTGGTCGGTGAAACTGATTGAAGTTCACTTCTGGATCGCGACATTGGGCGTCGTGCTGTATATCGCTTCAATGTGGATTTCCGGTGTAACGCAAGGTTTGATGTGGCGTGCAATCAATACCGATGGCACTTTGACTTATGCCTTCATTGATGCAGTCAAAGCTTCATATCCGTACTATTTCATCCGTTTCCTGGGTGGTCTGATGTACCTGTCAGGCATGGTTTTGATGTTGTACAACGTACTGCGTACTGTATTTGACGGCAAAGCCGTTGATGCCAAAATCCCAGCCGTTGCTGCACACGCCTGATTAGGAAAGGAATAAAAATGAATAAAATTCAGAAACTGATCGAGGAAAACGTCGCGGCTTTGATCATCATGACACTGCTGACGGTCAGTGTTGCGATGTTCGTAGAGATTTTGCCGCTGATGTTCAGCAAGACAGTCACTCAACCTATCGCTGGTGTTAAACCTTACAGCGCGCTGCGCCTGGAAGGTCGCGACATTTATATCCGCGAAGGTTGCTACAACTGTCACTCGCAAATGATCCGCCCTTTCCGTTCGGAAACTGAGCGCTACGGTCACTACTCTGTGGCTGGCGAATCGGTTTACGACCACCCGTTTCAGTGGGGTTCAAAGCGTACAGGGCCTGATCTGGCGCGTGTTGGCCAGCGCTACTCGGATGAATGGCATCGCGCTCATTTGATGAACCCGCGTGATGTGGTGCCAGAGTCAAATATGCCTGCTTTCCCATGGCTTGCCAGCAGCACGATTGACGCTGCGATGACGCCGAAAAAATTGGAAGCATTGCGTAAACTGGGCGTGCCTTATACCGATGCAGATATTGCGAATGCAAGTAAAGAAGTGGAAGGCAAAACTGAGATGGAAGCAGTCATTGCCTACTTGCAAGGTCTGGGCCTAGCACTGAAAAATAAAAGGTAAGCACGATGGATCTGCAGAACGACGCTCGTGTCATGGTGACGGTAATCGGTTTTATTTTGTTTATTGCCATCTGCCTTTGGGCTTTTAGCAAAAACAGCAAAAATCACTTTGATGAAGCCGCGCAACAGCCGTTCCTCGACGACGATCTACCGCCGTCGGGCAAGCAGTCCAAATCGGCTAACGGAGAATAGAGAATGACAGACTTTACTAGCAGTTTCTGGGGCTACTTCATTGCTGCAATTGCAATTTTGGGCATTGTCTTCTGTGCGTATGTTTTACTCACACAAATGAAGGTCAAGCTTAAAAAGGGCGAAAAAGCACAAGTTACTGGCCACGTCTGGGATGGTGATCTGGAAGAGTACAACAATCCACTGCCAGGCTGGTGGGTTGGGATGTTTGTCCTGACCATCGTCTTTGCTGTTGGCTATCTCGCCCTGTATCCGGGTCTGGTGGTTTTTGGTAATGCCAAAGGCTGGACTCAGGAAGGTCAGCACCAGGAAGAAGTCGCCAAAGCCGATGCAAAATACCAGGCTTTATATGACAAATATCTGGCCATGCCGGTAACCGCTGTTGCGCAGGACAAAGAAGCCAATGAAATGGGCAAACGCTTGTTCCAGACTTACTGCGTACAGTGCCACGGCTCGGATGCACGTGGCGCCAAGGGTTTTCCAAACCTGACCGACCATGACTGGCTGTATGGTGGCTCACCAGAGAAAATTCAGCAGACTATCGCCACTGGTCGCAAAGGCCAGATGCCGGCATTTGGTGCCGCTTTTGGTGAAGAGAAAGTCCGTGACGTCGCAAATTACGTTTTGAAAATCTCTGGCAACCCGGCCTTTAACGAGGTGCGTGCCTCACGCGGGGCAGAAACGTTCAAACAGGTTTGTGTGGCATGTCATGGTGCAGAAGGTAAAGGCAGTCAGACTATCGGCGCACCTAATCTGACCGATAAAACCTGGCTCTATGGCGGTTCTGAAGCCACCATCGTTGAAACAGTCACCAACGGCCGTATCAATCAGATGCCAGCCTGGAAAGAGTTTCTGGGCGATGGCAAGGTTCACCTGCTGTCTGCTTATGTCTACGGCTTAAGCCAAGACAAAAAGTAAGAAATCGCAGTTTTAATAAACGGGCAGGAATTTCCTGCCCGTTTTACATTGATTCAATTTGGATATAGAACCTTGATTTAACGGATTGCCGTTTAATGAATGTTTTACGGGAGTGCAGAATGAGCCAAAAACTCAAAGATATTCCAGTCAATGTGGTCAACGTCAAAGACGATGGCGAGCTTGAAGAAATCACGTTGTACGCGGCACACAAAAAAATATACCCGCGCTGGATCAATGGCTTCTGGAATAAATGGCGAATCTTTTTTGTGATTGCCACGCAGCTCTTTTTTTATGCCATGCCCTGGATCGAGATTAACGAAAGACAGGCCTTGCTGTTCGATCTGGTCGAGCGCAAGTTTTATATTTTTGGTCTGATTTTTCTGCCGCAAGATTTTATTTATCTGACCGCCCTGCTACTGCTGTCAGCCTTTGGCCTGTTTGCCTGGACGACGATAGGCGGACGGCTTTGGTGCGGATACGCCTGCCCTCAAACTGTTTACACCGAGATTTTTCTCTGGATAGAAAAATGGGTTGAGGGTGATCGCGCCGCGCGTATCAAACTCGATCACGCCCCGCTCAGTACACGCAAACTTCGGCTAAAAGCAATCAAACACAGCCTCTGGATCATTTTTTCGCTCTGGACCGGCTTTACTTTTGTTGGTTATTTCACGCCCATTCAGACGCTATGGCAGGAAATGCTGACGATAACGCTGACAGTCAACGAATCGTTCTGGATTCTGTTTTACGGATTTGCAACGTATGGCAATGCCGGCTGGTTGCGCGAGCAGGTCTGCAAATACATGTGCCCTTATGCCCGCTTTCAAAGTGCCATGTTTGATGCGGATACTCTGATCATCAGTTACGATCAGGAACGCGGTGAAAGCCGTGGCGCTCGCAAAAAAGGCTCGGATTACAAGGCGGCCGGATTGGGTGACTGCATTGATTGCACGATGTGTGTCCAGGTGTGCCCGGTTGGCATTGATATCCGTGAAGGTCTGCAATATGAATGTATTGGCTGCGCGGCCTGCATTGATGCTTGCGATGAAATCATGGACAAAATGCAATATCCGCGCGGACTGATCCGTTACACCACCGAAAATGCGCTCGAACACAAATATCCAGAGCGCGATATCGCCAAGCAGCTCAAACGACCACGCGTCGTGATGTACGCGCTGTTGCTTGCCATTATTCTGGGTGTGAGCGCTTATTCCTTAGTCCATCGTCAACCGATCAAAGTGAATATCCAGCGTGATCGCGTGGCGCTGGTGCGCGAAGTAGAAGACGGCTGGCTAGAAAATACATATTTGGTGCAAATCCAGAATGCCAGTGAAAAAGCGCATACCTATGTCATCAGTGCCGAAGGACTGCCTTCGATCAAAGTGGTTGCCGAAGGCTCTGGTCAGTACCAGCTGGAACCTACTGCAACAACGGATGTCTCAATCCGACTGCAAGTTGCTCCCGAACACGCCAAAGCGGGCAGCCATGAAATTTATTTCACGGTCAAAGCACTGGATGACGAATCGATTTTCAGCCGTGAAAAAGCGACCTTTATTGGACAAAACTAATTGGAAATAAACGTGAATAAACCCTGGTACAAGCACGCGCATGTCTGGCTGCTGATTTTGTTTCCCGCGCTCGCCATCGTCGGTGGCATCAACATGATTTATCTGGTCAATACCAATCAGGACGGACTGGTGAGCGATAGTTATTACAAGGACGGGCAAAAAATTAACGAGAGACTGGCATTGGATCGACATGCCAATGCGATAGGTATTCACGCACAAGTTTTACTGGGAGAAAATCAGCAAAATCTTCGAATTATGCTCAATCAAAATATCCAGGGTGAATTACGTCTCAAACTATCTCACCCGACACGGGTTGGCATTGATCAGCAAATCAAGCTCAAGGCTATCTCGCCAATGATGTATGAAGGGGTATTACCGCAACGTCTCGCGCTGGAGCGCTGGCAAATTGAATTAACCGATGAGAAATCAAGCTGGCGTCTGGTTAAAGAATGGCAGGTATTGCCCGATGAGCCAGTCCAGATAAGCCCTTTAAAGTAATACCCAGCAGAAAACAGCCCAGTATAGACTGGGCTGTTTTTCGATCAGGCTTTCACATCCACATTCTGCCCCAAATGCGCCGGATTGTTGCTCGGCACAGCCGGCAAGGCTTCAAGCAGGGTCATCGCTCCCTGAGCCTGAATATCCATTGATTTGCGCAGCATCATGATTGACGCAAGCCCCTGTACACTGCCATCAGTGGCATTGCTAGCCGCACTGACCATACTCGCATCCATAAACTCCTCCCCTTCGCCGCAAAAAAACATCGCCCGTGCAACAAGCATAAATTGAAGCCACAAATCAGCAAACGGTGCTGAGGCGCTAATGATAAAATATCGGCATGAATGCTCCTTCCTTTATCCATTTACGCCTCCATTCCGAATTTTCCGTGACCGACGGTATTGTTCGGCTTGATGATGCGGTCAAGCGTGCCAAATCCGAGCAAATGCCGGCGATAGGCGTTTCCGATCTGATGAACCTGTTTGGCATGGTCAAGCACTATAAAGCTTGTCGAAATGCCGGACTCAAGCCCATCGTCGGTCTTGATGCCTGGGTAGAAAATGAAGACGACCGCGATAAAGCGCAACGGATTTTACTCATTTGCAAAAATCGCGCCGGTTATGGCCGTTTATGCGAATTACTGACGCAAGCGTACAAAAGCAATCAATATCGCGGTCGTGGTGAGCTGAAAAAAGAATGGCTGATGCAAGGCGACAATAGCGGGCTCATTTGTCTTTCGGGTGCCGAACTGGGCGAAATTGGCGGACAAATTCTCGCCAATAATGACGCAGCAGCACTCGATGCCGCACGCTGGTGGTCGGCGCTGTTTCCAAATAATTTCTACCTGGAAATCCAGCGTACCGGCAACGCCAGCAGCGAGAAAAGCCTGCAAGGCCACCTCGATATTGCCGAACAACTTAATCTGCCTGTCGTCGCGACACATCCGATTCAGTTTATGAATCGCGAAGACTTTAAAGCCCACGAAGCGCGTACCTGCATTGCAGAAGGCTTTGTAATGGCCGATAAGCGCCGCCCCAAGCGTTTTACCGAAGAGCAATACTTCAAATCCATTGCAGAAATGCAGGCGCTATTTTCAGACTTGCCCGAAGCGCTCGCCAATAGCGTGACCATTGCGCAAAGCTGCAATTTGAATATTGTGCTGGGCAAAAATTATCTGCCGCTGTTTCCGACGCCCGATGGCATGACGCTGGATGATTTTCTGGTGTATGAAGCTAAACGCGGCTTGGAGATGCGGCTTGCGCAGCTATACCCCGATGAAGCCAAGCGCGAGGCCGAGCGGCCGCGCTACTACGAACGACTCAAATTCGAAACCGACACCATCGTCCAGATGGGCTTTCCCGGCTACTTTCTGATCGTTGCCGACTTTATTGCCTGGGGCAAAGTCAACGGCTGCCCGGTGGGGCCTGGTCGTGGCTCGGGTGCGGGTTCGCTCGTTGCATATAGCCTGGGCATTACCGACATCGACCCAACGGCTTACGCCCTGCTGTTCGAGCGTTTTCTGAATCCAGAACGCGTTTCGATGCCCGACTTCGATATCGACTTCTGCCAGGAAAATCGCTGGCGTGTGATCGAGTACGTTCGTGAAAAATACGGCGCTGAAGCCGTCAGCCAGATCGCGACTTTCGGTACGATGGCAGCCAAAGCCGTTGTGCGCGACGTTGGCCGTGTGCTTGATTTGCCCTATATGTTCTGTGATGGCGTTTCCAAACTGATTCCCGCTGCACCGGGTAAGCAATACAGCCTGGACGACGCGATTGAAATGGTGCCCGAATTAGCCAGCCGTCTGGAGCGCGAAGAAGAGCTCAAAGAATTGTGGGATCTGGCCAAAACGCTCGAAGGCCTGACGCGCAATATCGGTATGCATGCGGGGGGGGTATTGATCGCTCCGGGGCGGATTACCGACTTCTGCCCGGTATACCAGGCCGCAGGTGAAGATGCTTCTCCAGTCTCAATGCTCGATAAAGACGACGTTGAATCGGTTGGACTCGTGAAGTTTGACTTCTTGGGTCTGCGCAACCTGACGATTATCGAGCTGGCGCTGCAATACATTAAAAACCAGACCGGCGAATACCTGGATCTGATGAGTCTAGGTTTTGACGATCAGGCTGCGTATCAGGTTTTCCGCGATGCCAATACGACCGGCGTATTCCAGGTCGAGTCGGACGGCATGAAGCGCTTGCTCGAAAAGCTCGCTCCCGACCGTTTTGAGGACATCATCGCCGTGTTGGCACTCTACCGTCCGGGGCCACTCGGTTCGGGCATGGTTGACACCTTTATCAACCGGAAAAAAGGCATCGAGCAGCCCGACTACTTCCACCCTGATCTGGAAAAATGTCTGGAGCCGACTTACGGCGTTATCGTTTACCAAGAACAGGTAATGCAGATTTCGCAGATTATCGGCGGCTACACGCTCGGTGGCGCCGATATGTTGCGCCGTGCGATGGGTAAGAAAAAGCCCGAAGAAATGGCCAAACACCGTGCGACGATTGCCGAAGGTGCTGCCCAAAAAGGTTACGATCCGGCACTCGCCGAGCAGCTGTTTGACTTGATGACGAAGTTTGCCGAATACGGCTTTAACAAGTCGCATACGGCGGCGTACGCAGTGGTGTCATATCACACGGCGTGGCTCAAAGCACATCACACTGCTGCGTTTATGGCGGCGACGATGTCGTCCGAGCTCGACAATACCGATCAGCTCAAAGTGTTTTTTGACGATTGTCTCGAGAAAAACAAACTCGAAATCCTGCCGCCCGACGTCAATCAAAGCTTTTATCGCTTTATGCCAGTCGGCAAACGGCAAATCCGTTATGCGCTGGGTGCAATCAAAGGCGTTGGTGAAGGCGCGGTTAATATGATTGTCGCCGAGCGCGAGAAAAACGGCCCGTTCACATCAATTTACGATCTGTGCAGCCGTACCGACAAAAAAGAAGTCAATAAACGCGTACTCGAAGCGCTGATCCGTGGCGGTGCTTTTGACGCGATTGACCCGCACCGTGCGCGCCTGATGGCGAACGTCGAGCAAGCGATGGCGGTTGCCGAAGCAGAAAATGCCAATGCCAATCAAATCAGCTTGTTTGATCTGCTCGAACCCACTGCTGCACCGCAATTTGAAATGATTGAAGTGCCGCTCTGGGACGATAAAATCAAGCTCGCTGAAGAAAAAACGGCGATAGGCTTTTATCTTTCAGGCCACCCATTTGACGCGCACGCCAAGGCGATCAAGGGTTTGATTAAGACACGGCTTGATCGACTGCAAAACCAGCGCGAACCGCAATTTATTGCCGGGATTGTCGCTGGCATGCGGGTTAAAAACGGCGAACGGGGACGGATGTGCTTTTTGCAGCTCGATGACGGTTATGGCAAAGTTGAAGTATCGCTTTTCTCTGACTCGTTTGAAGCCAATCGCACCAAGTTAAAAGAAGATGCGCTCCTGGTCATTGAAGCCAAGGTGTCGGAAGACCGTTTCTCGGGTGGACAGCGCATTATCGCTGATCGGGTTTTCGATATCGCAGAAACCCGCAGCCACTTTGCCCGCTCCTTGAAAATTGATGTTGGCAGTCAGGGCAATGCTGACAAACTTAAAGCCATTCTGGCGGCTCATTCTGCTGAGGAAGGTTGTGCTGTAGACATAAAATATCGTAATAGCGCGGCAAGCTGTGAGATTCGTTTGGGTCAGCAATGGCGGGCGCTATTGCGCGATGAACTGCTTGCCGAGCTGAAAGACTGGCTCGGTGCACAGGCGATTGAGGTTCACTTCTGATGTGTTAAGGGCGGTTCAATCACCGCCCTTTTCGCATTTAAAGCAAAGGTTGCGGCTTGCCGAAAAAATAGCCTTGTGCATAATCCACGCCGATTTCGTCCAGTTCGGCCAGAATCGCTTCGGTTTCTACAAACTCGGCAATCGTACGGATACCCAGGCTATGGGCGATACCGTTTACGGCAATCACCATCTGGCGGCTGACTTTATCTTCCGCAATATCAGTCACCAGCGAGCCATCGATTTTCAGGAAATCAACCGGTAGCGTTTTCAGATAATTGAATGATGAGAAGCCGCTGCCAAAGTCGTCCAGTGCAAACTTGCAGCCACGCGTTCGCAAGGTTTCGATAAAAATGGATGATTCTTTCAAATTGGAAATCGCTGCGGTTTCGGTGATTTCAAAGCTGATCGACTCTGCTGGAACCTGAGTTCGATCCAGTTGTTGCAAAATAAACGCCAAAGTCTGCTTATTGAGAGATTTTCCGGACAGATTGATTGCCAGATGCGGCAAATCTTCACCTTTTTTCATTCGCTCCGCTAAGTATTGAATACTGTTCTCGACCACCCACTTATCCACTTGCGCCATCATATCGTAGCGTTCTGCGGCAGGAATAAATGCGCCAGGCGGAATCACACGACCACTGGAATCGATCAGCCGCAATAGGATTTCCAGGTGGTGAGCCTCTTGCCGGCTCTGATCCATAGGCATAATTGGTTGGGCATACAGCTGGAAACGGTTTTGTTCAATGGCTTCCTTCAGTGTCACCAGCAACTGGATTTCGTTGTGCCGTTCCTGCAAATTCTGATCATCGCTGCTATACCAGCTTAATTGATTACGCCCCGCATCTTTGGCGGCAAAGCAGGCTACATCAGCTTTACTCATCGCCTCCTGAGGCGTTGCACAGCGTTGATCCAGTTTAACGAGTCCGATACTCACGGTAACGCCGTGAGGCCTTTCTTGCCAAACAAAACGAAATTGCGCAAGCGCATGCAAAATGCGTTCAGCCAATACCTGCGCCTCATCATCACTGGTTTGAGACAGCAAAACGCCGAACTCATCCCCTCCCAGCCGACCCAAAATAGATCGCGAAGGCAGCATCAAGCCTTGCAATAGCGAAGTGACATGACGCAATAACTCATCGCCGGCCAAATGCCCGCAAGTATCATTCACCAGCTTGAACTGATCCAGATCAAGCAGCATCAACACCTGAGGGTCTCCCCCATTTTTTACTTGCTGGTGTGCTTCATTAAGCGCGTTTTCAAATCCACGGCGGTTGGTCAAACCGGTCAGATAATCATGTTCTGCTTGATAAGCGAGCTTCTCAGTCAGCGCTTGTGATTTGGTTACATCGTGCAACACCAGAACCAAGCCAACGACCTGTCCATCTTGATCGGAAATCGGTGCAACTGCATACTCAACATTCAGTTTTGCCCCTTCACGATTGAGCAACATGGCCTTCTGACCATTTTGTGGCTTGAGCAGATCTCGAGCGCGCAACAGCACTTTATGCAATTCATCAGGCGTTAAATCCCCCCCCAGGCAAAGCAGATCTGCAACTTCACGCCCACGTGCATCAGCAACCTCCCAACCTGTCAGTGCCTCTGCAGCAGGGTTGATCAGCTTGATTTTGAAATCACTATCCGTCGTCAGAATCGCATCGGTAATCGAAATTAACGTAACCTCAGCCAATTCTTTTTCAAGGTACAGCGCACGCTGAGCCTCTTCGCGCTCTTCATGACCACGACGAATATTGCGACGCATTTCGTTGATGGCATCGACCAAAGTTTGCATTTCATCGTTTTGCTGTGTAATGCGGGATAATTTCAGCGGTTCGGAAAGTTGCTGGTAATTGAAATGCCGGGTGTAATCAGAGACATGGCTCAAATGCCGGGCAATCAGACGGTGATACAGAATCAGAAAGAAAATGGATGCAGCAGCCATCCCCAAGCCCTGCACGATCAAAAAGCGCAGAAATTGCAAATATAAACGTGATTCAACCTCGGCCAGTGTCGTGCTGATTTTCAACTCACCGAGCACGACTTCCTTGTTGGTCAGCGGGTGTAAATAAATCACCGGAAAAGACTCGCTGACAACATTGTCCTTTGAATTTAACGACGCGCCTGCACCATACTGCTGCCCATCGTTTTCTGTCAGCAAGACATGCTTAACGACCCGAGTTTGCAAGAGAGAGTTCAGTTGCCCGTGAATCGCATCGGTATTGACCAGCCACAAATTGCTGGCCAGTTGCTGGGTAACGCTTTGCCCAAGCGTTTGTAAATCGATTTTTGCTTGCAACAAGCTGCGGTCATATTCCTGTTTAAGCAAAAACAGGCTCATTGCGACACTCACGACCAAGCCTGATGCGAACACAGCCAGAACCAGCTGCCAGGCAAGGCGATTGGCGCTATAAATACGCCCGATGCGCTGCAAAAAAGAAAAATTCACAAGTTGAAACCCGATTTAATAAGCGCCTTGCCCAGCATAATCGCTCCCCTGTAAGGAAACAAGTATTCGAAGCCAATCAAACGCCCTAATACGACAAAATTATGAAATGTAATCTAGGAGTACTTTGAGTTTAAGCAACAGGGAAAAAGCTTTCAAATAAGGCGTAAAGTAACAGACAGTGCAGGTGCTTAAGCATGATAAAACCACGCACCTTGCCGGCATGTGCACTTACACTGTGCATGTCAGATGAAGCTATTTGGCATCGGTAATCATTACCCATTGCCAATACTAAGCAATAACATTTCTTCGCGTACTTTGCCACCCGCACGAAGAAAAACAATTTCAATTCAATACGATGCTGCGTATACCCCTTGCCGGTATTGGGTATTGTGGCTACTATACCCCCATGGGTAATCAGCCAAACGCCAATTCTGACCAACCACTTCTCAATATACCTATTGAGGGGATGAACTGTGCCGCCTGCGCCCAGCGGCTGGAAAAACTGCTCAACCGCGTCGACGACGTGCAAGCAAGCGTCAATTTTGCCAGTGAGCAAGCACAGATATCGGCGCAAGCCAGTCAACTGCAGACCATTGATCGCGTCGTTGCTCAGGCTGGATTTCATATTCCAACCGACAATTTTACTTTCCAGATTGACGGAATGAGTTGCGTCGCTTGCGCGGCTCGTATCGAAAAGCAGTTGAATCAATTGGCCGTTTTTAGCGCGACGGTTAATTTTGCAACCGAATCAGCGCAGATCACTGCGCCGAAAGGCTTATACCAGGCGAGTGATTTCCAAGCTGTCATTGAAAAAGCGGGCTATAGAGCCAGCCAATCTGCACAAAATACGCCTCAAAAAACGCGATTCAGCAGCAAGGCCTCGTTACCTTGGACCTTGCTGCTCGCGCTGCTGTGCACCTTGCCGTTTTTTTATGCCATGTTGGCCATGCTATTTGGTCAGCACCATGTGCTAAACCCCATACTGCAATTTACCCTCGCATCCGTGGTTCAATTTGTCGCTGGTGCACGGTTTTATCGGGGTGCTTATCTAGCCTTGCGTGGTGGCGCCGCCAATATGGATGTCCTGGTTGCTCTAGGCACCAGTGCCGCGTGGGGACTGAGTGTCTGGAGCCTGTTTGACGAGCAAAGTTCGCTCTATTTTGAAGCCAGTGCCAGCGTGATTACGCTGGTCTTGATTGGAAAATGGCTGGAAGCTCGGGCCAAACAGCAAACCGGATCGGCACTCACGGCACTGCTTTCCTTGCAACCACAAACGGCTCAGGTACAAAAAAACGGGCAATGGCTGGAATGCCCGATTAGCCAGATCGCTCCAGGAGACCTGGTTCAGTTGCGCTATGGCGAATCCTGCCCGATTGATGGTCAAATCGTTCAGGGCGAAGTGGATATGGATGAAGCCATGCTGACAGGAGAATCGGCCAGCATCCATAAAAAAACGGGCGATACGCTGTTTGCCGGAACGCGCAATCTATCCGGCAGCGCTCAGCTCAAGGCAACCGCAGTGGGCAGTCAGACCCAGCTTGCAGCCATTATCCGTCTCGTTTCTCAAGCTCAGGGTAGCAAAGCGCCAATCCAACAACTGGCTGACCGGGTTTCTGCACTGTTTGTTCCGGCCATTCTGGCGATTGCCTTGCTGACACTGCTGGGCAATTATTTTGCGACACACGAATTGCAGATTGCGCTGATCAATGCCGTTACCGTGCTGGTCATCGCCTGCCCCTGTGCACTCGGATTGGCAACCCCCGCAGCGGTGATGGTCGGCGTCGGGCTTGGCGCACAGCACGGCATTTTGTTTCGTAATGCGACAGCGCTCGAACTGGCCAGTGAAATAGATACGCTCATTGTTGATAAAACCGGGACGCTGACGCTGGGGCGCCCCCAACTGATTCGCACCGAGCTGCTCGATTCAAATCACTATGACAGCGAAGCACTTTTGCTTTGGGCCGCCAGTCTGGAAGTCGCTTCGCAACACCCTTTGGCTCATGCCTTTCAGAATGCGTGCACTGCCCCGCTGTTGATGGCCGAACAAATCAGTGTCGCAACCGGTTTTGGAATTAGCGGCTCAGTCGCCGGGCATATTTTGCAACTGGGGCGGCCTGATTGGGTTTATCCACATGCCGATTTTGAAAATACCATTACCCGGTATCAGTCAGAGGGCTATACTGTCATTGCGCTAGCAGTTGATACCCACCCTGCTGCGCTATTTATTTTGCAGGATGAAATCCGAGCCAGCAGTTTTTCAGCAATTTCCGAACTGCAAAGCCACGGTGTTGAAGTCATCATGCTGACTGGCGATCATCAACATAGCGCTGCACTGGTCGCCAATAAACTGGGAATCATGCAGTTTCAATCCCAATGCAGTCCGGATGATAAATATCAGACCTTATTGAAGCTTAAACAATCCGGCAAACGGGTAGCAATGGCGGGTGACGGTATCAACGACGCCCCCGCACTGGCCGCTGCGGACGTCAGCTTTGCGATGAAAAGCGGTGCCAGCGTGGCGCTGGAAACAGCCGATATTACATTGATGAACAATGACATTGCCCATATCGGCACTGCGATTGCCTTATCCAAAGCAACCTTGCGCAAAATCCGGCAAAACCTGTTTTTTGCATTTATTTACAACGTTCTGGCGATTCCGCTGGCCGCTCTGGGTCTGCTCAGCCCGGTGATCGCCGGTGCGGCGATGGCCATGTCATCGGTATCGGTCATCGTCAACGCGTTGCTGTTAAAGCGCACCAAATGGTAGGACAGTCAATGGAACACATTGAAATAGAAATCGAAGGCATGAGTTGCGGTGGCTGCACAGCCAGTGTAACGCGTGTTTTGGAAGCGGTTGCGGGGGTGCAAAGTGCCACCGTCACCTTAAACCCCGGCAAGGCACGCATTGTGTACGACGCCACGCAAACCAGCCGCGCAGAGCTGGAAACCCACATCGAGGAAGCTGGATATGACATCAAACGCCAAGCAGGAACGCCCTAACAAAGACCAACTGATCAAACGTCTGAACCGTATCGTCGGACAGGTTTCAGGCATTACCCGCATGATCGAAGAAGACCGCACCAGCAGCGAAGTTTTGAATCAAGTTGCTGCTGCACGCTCGGCGCTCGACGCGCTGGGTCTGATCCTGCTGGAACAGCAAACTCAGGACTGCATTGCCGACGCGATGAAATCAGGCAAACCTGATGCTGCGGTTGAGCAATTGCTACAAGTGATCAAGAAAGTACGCGGCTAAGCTGCACGAACTGTGGGGGTTAATAGAGCAGGTCTCGGCTAAGCCGAGCCCTGGAAACCTGAATGCAAGCCTTGCAGCCTCATGTTTTATACCCACTCCCCCCGCCCTCTCCTTGAGAGGGCGCCTCGCATTTGCGAGAATGCTGGACACAAAAAACCACGCTGTGTAGCGTGGTTTTTTATTGCACCTGGTATATGCCCCAAGCCTAGAAAGGAATTAAGCCAGAGAGCTATACCCCACTTGGATATCACAAAGGCTGCAGATTCAGTTTTTTGAATAGCGCTTTGTCGCCTTCCACTTCCGGGTTGCCCGTTGTCAGCAATTTATCACCGTAGAATATCGAATTTGCACCAGCGAGGAAACACAAAGCCTGCATCGCCTCGGGCATTTGCTGACGGCCTGCCGACAGCCGCACGAATGATTTGGGCATCGTGATTCGTGCGACGGCAATCGTGCGCACAAACTCGGTCCAGTCGACTTTTTCCGAGCCATCGAGCGGCGTGCCATCGATTTGCACCAGATTATTGATCGGCACCGAATCGGGTTGCGGATCGAGATTGGCCAGCTGACCAATCAGGCCAACACGATCAAGCCGCGTTTCGCCTAGACCGACAATCCCGCCGCTGCACACATTCAGCCCGGCTTTACGCGCCTTACCCAGCGTATCAAGACGATCAGCGTAGCTATGCGTGCTGACGATGTCGCTGTATTTTTCTTCGGAAGTATCGAGATTGTGGTTGTAATAATCGAGACCCGCATCGCGCAATTGCTCGGCCTGCCCGTCTTTGAGCATGCCAAAAGTCGCACAGGTTTCCAGCCCCAGCGCTTTAACGCCAGCGATCATTTTTTTGACTTCTTCCAGATCACGATTTTTCGGGCCGCGCCACGCTGCGCCCATGCAGAAACGCGACGAACCATTCTCTTTGGCAATTGCGGCGGCGGCGATCACCTCATCGGCGTCCATCAGTTTTTGCGCTTCCAGCCCGGTGTCATAGCGTTTCGATTGCGAGCAATAGCCGCAATCTTCCGAGCAACCGCCGGTTTTTACCGACAGCAGCGTTGATAATTGCACTTTATTGGGGTCGAAATTTTCGCGATGAACCACTTGCGCCTGAAACAGCAAATCATTGAGCGGTAAATCAAAAAGCGCTTCAATTGCTTCGCGTGACCACAGGTCTTGCTCGGGATGCGGCGTATGGCGTTTGAATTCGATCGTTTGAATGGGTTGCGATCCGGTGCAGGTGGCTTGACTCATGCGGCAGATTATCCTGATAAATTCTATTCTGGAGGGATTGTCCGAGCGGGAGGATGACTTGTCAAATTTATTCAGCCGTTTTTTAAACAACTTGATTCCGGTGCAATGTCTGCTTTGCGCTCGCCTGATTGCAGATCGTCATTCACGTCATCTCTGTGCGGCGTGTCTTGCCCAGCTCAGCGACTGGCCAGCGCAAGACAGCTGTCCGCAATGCGCACGCCCCGGAACGCGGGGATTACGCTGCGGTTCATGCCAGAGAAAACCACCCGCTTACGATCAAAGCCATGCACGGTTCTTATATGTCGAGCCGGTCAAATCATTGATTCATGCAGCCAAATTTGCCCAGCAATGGCATATTTTTCCGACGCTGACCCAGTTGCTGCTAACCCAGATCGATCAAATTGACGCCGATCTGATCGTCCCTTTGCCCTTGCACAACAAGCGTCTGCAAGAGCGCGGCTTTAATCAGGCGCTGGAAATCGCGCGCCCTGTCAGCCAGCAATGGGGAATTCCACTGCGAACCGATCTACTCTACCGGGTTAGCGATACCGAACATCAAGCAAGACTGAGCGCCAATGCCCGCTGGAAAAATCTGCGCGGCGCATTCGATTGTCAGGAAAACTGTAGCGGCAAAACGATTATCGTCGTCGATGATGTAATGACCAGTGGCGCCAGCCTGCAAGCTGCGGCCAAAGCCTTGAAACAAGCCGGTGCGCGGCATGTCATCAATCTGCTGATTGCGCGCACGCCACCGCACAATGGCTGAATCAATACCACCAAGGTGTATATGTCTACACACATTTTACAGCAAGCAATTCAGAGCAATACCCATCATCTAGTCAAAATCAATCGTATATTTCACATCAAGCGCACTGTCATCGACACCAACACGGGAAACCACCGACCAGTTACGCGAGAGCTGCAGCGTAAAGCTCACTGCATCACTCAGGCCGTTGAAACTTTTTTCCAGTGCCACGCGCAGGTTTTTGCTCAGTCTTTTACTCACCGTCACGACCTGCGTTTTACTGCCGTCACTTTCATCTCTGGATTTGTAACCGACCTCATCAATCCCCAGATTACCCAGAATTTCATCGCTCAGGCTCTGGCCGCCGCCACTGCCGGCCATTGCATTAAGTAATTGCAACACCAGCGCGCCATCCGATTTTTCCATGCTGTCACTGCCATGACCAAACAGCAGCCAGGAAATTTTCTCGGCATCGGGTACATTCGGCTCTGAATACAGCGTCAGCTTGGGCGAATAAGCAGTTCCTTGCACTTTGACACCAGCCTCAACGGCCTGACCTCGCCGGATCGCCAGAATATCGAGCGATGGATTATCGATTGCCCCCTGAAATGACAAAATGCCACGCTCGATTTCCAGTTTCTGCCCATACGCCTTGTATTCACCCTCGATGGCATTGATGGCGCCAGTGGCAGTCAGTGCCTGATTCGGCATGGCTTTGAGCCGCAACCTGCCTTCCAGATGCGTATCAAGGCCATAGCCGCGGAAAACGAAGTTTTTGCCCAGATCAAAATCCAGTTGCATCTGCAGCTTCAGCGGTGGGGCTTCAGATGCTGGTTTTTCACGTCCGACAACGCGAACATCGGCAGACAGCAGGGGAACGTCGGAAGACTGAAACTGAATGTCGCCTTCGTCGGCTTTAAAATCGCCAATGACTTCGGCGAGATTATCCTTGACGTTGACGCGCCCCTGCCCGCTCAGAACCAGCAACATGTCCGGTTTGCTAATCGCAGCAAAGCGCTTGGCGTTCAATTGCAAATAACCATTGGCCATCCGGTTATTCAGGCTGATTTCACCCGAACCGGTCAACTCACCCTTGCCGGCACCACGGGCGCGGAAGGTTTTTAAGCTAATCTTTTGCTGATCCAGCGCCAGCTCAAGTGCCCCTTCCTGCAATTTGACCCCCATATTCGCATCGCTATAAGCCAGACCGTCAATCCGAGCAAAACCGGCCAGCTGCGGCTGATTCACGGTGCCGGAGCGGCGAATATCAAGATCGAGTTTGCCCGCCAGTTTCACATTCGATCCCAGCAACGGTGAAAAGACCGCCAACTTGGGCAAGCTGCCTTTCAAAGCCAGATTGAGCGGAGCGTGATCGGCCATCGTGCCATCGATCAGCAGCGTATCGCCCATCATGCTCAAAGACCCCAACTGAGCGCTGGCCAGCTCGGATTGCCAGGCGATTTTATTCATCACAATCTGGCCGGACAGCGTCAGTTTCTGCAAAGCCAGCGCCAGCGCGGTTTTTGAGCCTTCCTTGATCTGCACATCGCCAGCCAGACGATGCAGATTGAACTCGCCATTGAGCACGGCGGTTTGTTTGAGATTCCAGTCGCCGGCCAGTTGCAAGTCACCTGTCGGGTTATCGACTTTGAACAAAGTCAGCCATGGCGCAAGTGACAGCTTTTCAATCCGGCCTTGTGAGTCAAAACTGCCGGGTTGCCAGTGTGTTTTCTGCAGCTGGATCAGGCTGGGCGCAGCATCGCTGCCGAGCTGAAGCTGGCTGGCAGCCAGATCAAAGCTGTTGGCCGACACAGTGAGATTGGGTGAATTGCCGAGTTTGAATGGCAATCCGGCCTGACCTGCCAGCGACAGAATCTGCCCCTGCCAGCGTTGCTGCGCCGACAAACCACCGCGGGCGCGTAGCTCAAGCGACAGTGGCCATTGTTGCCATTTACCACTCGTTTTAGCCGACAGCTCGTGTTGTTGCATGGTTCCGCTGATCGTCAGATTGGCATGATCGAGCTGACTTTGCTCCAGCTGCAGTTTTTCCAGCCGTGCATCCAGATTCAACGCGCCTTTGGGGTCAAGCGCCAAACTGATGTTCCCCTGTTGCGCTTTCAGGCCAAATGGCGTCGTCAGTTGGGCAAGATCAAGCTGGCCACTAACTTTCGGCTGCATCAGCTCGCCCGACAGCGTTACCTCGCCGTCAAGCCGCCCCTGAAATCCAGCGCCCAGTTGCGCCAGATTGCTCATTTGTACACCGACTTGCAACTGATCATTTGCCAGCCCCAATGCCCCCTTGGCGCTCAGCCGGTTGCTGCCCAGTGTCAGCCACAGATCGCTCTGGCTCAGGCGATTTGCTTCAAGCTTGACCCGGCCACTGCCAGCCAGCACTTGCTGGTTAAACTGGCTACGGCTGATGTCATATTGCAAATCAACGAGGGGTACGGGCTGCAAAGCCCCTTTTAAATTGGCTTTGGCTGAAATACTACCAGCAGGTATTGCAGCAAACTCGGCTGGATTGAAGTTTTGCAATTCAAGTTCAAGCGCGAAATCGTTTTTATCGAGCAGATTGAATTCGCCTTTGGCGTCAATCTGCATTTTGCCCCGGCTCAGTTGCGCCTGGCGAATCGCCAGACGGCGTTCTTTGGCAGGATTGATCCAGCCAATATCGAGCGCCAGTTTTGCTTTGCGCTGCAAATCGTTAATTTCACCTTTTATGCCCGGCGCCAGCCACGGGCCTGCCAGTGCCAGTTCGCCACTCATATCGCCTTGCGTTTGCAGCGAATACAGTTGCTGCGGATTGATATGTTGCGCCTTGATTTGCAAATCCAGCTGCCCTTGCGTAATCCGCCCCTGAGCGTCAATCCGGCCAAAGGATTGCGCGTCGGCTGGCAGGTCAAGCTGCAGGCGCGAAATATCAAGCTGCTGATCGCGCAGGGCAAATTCGGCCAGAATCGCGTGCAATGGCAGTTTGTGCTGATCAAATGGCCCGGCGGATTGATTGGTCAGGGTCAACTGCCCGTTGACGCCGTTTTTGACCGGAATGAATTTGGCTGAAATGTCCAGCATTGCCTGCGGCGCAGCCGAATGCCACAAGGCCGGATTCAGGCCTTTGATTGCCAATTCGCCGTGCTGCACCATCTGATAGGCGTACGGGGCAAACACATCGGCCTGCAGATCGACATGGCCGTTGAGTCGTTCGTTTGTAATTTGGGTGGCAATCTGCAATTGGCGCAAAGGGCCTTCAACCTTGCCAAAAGCCCGCACCGCCTGAGCTTCGAGCTGGCCGGAAAAAACAAACGAGCCGGCACTTTGAAATGGCGCTTTGCCGGTGATATTCAGTGCAGCTGACAGACTGCCTTGCGGCAGGCGCAACTGCTGCAGATTGAGTCGGTGAAAGCGACCATTGCTGGAAATGCTGCCGGCAATGTCGCTCAGTATCGCGCCGTTGATTGTCAGTCGCGCAATCGTCAGCTGATCCAGATGAATCCCGAACGGTAGCGACAAACTGGTCGGCGGCGGGCTCGGTGGCTGATCAATGGCGGCCGGAATCGTTTGAATAGCCAGCTCGCCCATAGATACCCTGGATAGGTTTACATCTCTAAGCAATATTAAATATGGCTCCCACTCCAATACCCCTCGATCAAGCGCGATGCTAACTGACTCGGTTTTAATCTTGAGTTGATTGATGGTCAATTCGGACCAGAAAGAGCCCTCGATGGAGTGCACCGTCGCAACGCCACTGTGATTGATCGCATCGACCAGCCAATAGCGACCATCGCTCGAATTAAACCAGCTGAGCAAAGCAAAAATCGCCGTTGCAATGACGCTGAAAGTAATCAGCGTGCTCCAGAATACCGCGCGCAGCAGGCGACGAACAAAGCCATAACGTGGCTTGGACAGCGCTGGCTGTGCTGCCTGCGCGGGATCTGCCTGCGATGAATCCGCTTGGGGGGTATCCGTTGAGTGAATTGGTGCCATCAAAAGACCAAGCCCATCGCAAAGTGAACCCTAAATTGTTCGTAATCAACGCCATAAGCCAGATCAATCCCGACCTGACCGACCGGACTGTTCCAGCGTGCACCGACGCCAACGCCGGTCACCGCATTCAGCGTATTCCAGTCTGCCCCAGCACCACCATGATCGACAAAAACGGCGCCACGCCAGTCCTTGACGAGCGGATGCTGATATTCGAGCGAAGCCGTTGCAGTGACCTGTCCGCCCAAAGTCGATCCATTGCTCTGAATCCCCAGCGACTGGTAATCATAACCGCGAACACTGCCCGAGCCACCGGCACGGAACAGCCAGTCACTGGTAATGCCTTCCGGATGTTCCGAAAAAGTCTGCCCCAGACTCGCCTGCCCGACAAACTGCCCCTGGCGACCAATCCGGGCGTAGTAGGCACCGCGGCCAAAAACACGCAGGAAGCTGGCATCACTAAAAAACTGCCCCAGCGCACCGCCGACTTCAAACTGGCTCATATAGCCATTGCGTGGATTATTACGATTATCGAGCTGACGGATTTTCCAGATGTGATTCAAAGTCAGCGATTCCGGAAATTCTTCGGTACCGTCCTGATAGCTGCGTTGCTCCATTTGATATTGCAAATCAAAACTGCGTTCATCGTCATCGGTTTTATACAGACGGGAAATGCCGGTTTTGTACAAGCTTGAATCAACGCCCTCAAGATCCTGATGCAGATACGAAGCCCAGACGCGATGCTCCCAGTCATGCTGCGTTCTGGGGAAAGTCACCCCCAGCTCAAGCGCTTGTTCGAGCTGCTCTAGCCGCAAACGGCTGTCGAATATCCAGCCTCGCTCGAACAAATCCAGATAACGGTAAGCCAGCTCGGATTTGACCCCGGTATTGGTACTAAAACCCAAACCCGCATTGAGCCGTTGCAATGGCACTTCCTGCACATCAATCCGGATCGGCGCGATCGCGTTTCCATCCGGAGCAAGCTCGGTCAGCTCGACATCAACCAGTGCCGAGCCGAAATGCGGCATATTCTGCAATTCGGTTTGCAAATCGACCAGAGCCGAACGCTGGTACGGTGCGCCTTCGGCAATTTTGACCCGGTCAGTGACGATTTTGGCGGGATAACGCGACAGGCCATTGAGTGTGTAAGCACCAAAAACATAAGCAGGGCCACTATCAATGACCAGATTAAATTGCGCAGTTTTGCTTACTGGATCGATCAGCGCTTCGCTAAAAACCAGCTTGGCTGCAGGATAATGTCTGGCCTGAACCGATTGCAAAGATCGTTTTTTAAAATCGTCCCACGCTGACTGACTGAATTTTTCATCCTCAAGCGCCTCACCGCGACGGTTCAATCGCTCGCTCAGTGTCGTGAAATATTGCTGGTTTTCGGTAATCGCGCCCTGCAGCTGAACCGAGGTATTGCTCACCAGCGTAGGCTCACCAAGCTCTACATCGACATACCCTATGCTTTTCTCACTATCATAGCGCGTGGTGACTTTGGCGTCGAAATAACCTTCGGTGGCCAACAGCTCACTCGCGATATCCGGAATGGCATCGAGTTCGCGCTGCAATAATTCGGGGCTCAGCCTTTGCTGCCATTTGAAAATATTGAGATGTTTTTCAAGCAGCGAGCGCGCTTCAGACGGCGCTTCGAGCCGGATCTGATAATGAAATGGCGAATTTTTCGTCGGCTCACCCTGTTCATTCTGTGGCAAATCGACGCTCGGCGTCTCGGTTTGCACCGCTTCATCCGCCGCCAAGGCAGTGCCGGTAATGGCAAACAGCGCAATGAGTGTCAGCGTACGCACAAGTGACCCGTCAGGCAAAAACCGTACTTTACCAAGATTGAGCCGGCTTGAATCTAGAAACCGTCATGCTTGATGCAAATCGCGTGATGAGCGCAGCAAAAAAAAACCCGGTCAATCCAAAATCTTGCGATCTTGGCCTAACCGGGCACAGGAGGATGGAGTCGAATCCGCCAAAGGCGGCTTTGCTACAGCACTACTTGAAACTTAATCACCACAATAATTCACGCTGATCAAGCTCGTAAAAATCGGGATATCACAGCAAAAAAGCTTTGGCCCCAGGTCACTCCGCGCAGCAAGGCAGCGGGAGCGCTTATGTTTCGCTACTTAACGTGGCAGGCTCATCGTCCAGCCGTGGGCTTGCACGTACAGTTTCAGGTAGTTTTCTACTGTTTTTGAGAATTTCATCATTGAACGCATGGTCTATCTCCTTGCTATTGAGCGACTGATCATCAGATCGCTTTGGTTTAATCTTTCGATGAGCAAACTTTAACAAAACTACGAAATAAATGCAAGAATTTATGTAGCATTACTACCTTTATATTTGTAACAAATTTTCACATTGACTACGTAAAATAGCAATACATACAGTTTATAAAGGATTTTTTTGTAGTCGCAACAAAACAAACCGACACAATAATGTAGCTATACTACGAATAAATACTGCATCAAGCAAACAAAAAAACCCGCACAATGGCGGGTTGATTGTGGCTAAAATCAAGGTTTTTTACACGCTCTGGAAGATGCCGGCAGCGCCCATTCCGGTGCCAATACACATGCTCACCATGCCATAAACCCCTGACTTGCTCTGACGACGCAGACCATGAATCAGCGTTGCTGCGCGTATCGCCCCCGTCGCCCCCAAAGGATGACCCAGCGCAATCGCTCCGCCATTCGGATTGACGAGATTCATATCCAGCCCGAGATCACGACTCACCGCCAGTGCTTGCGCGGCAAAAGCCTCGTTCAACTCGATCCACTCCATTTGCGCCAGCGTCAGACCCGCCATTTTTAGTGCCGCCGGAATCGCTTCTTTCGGGCCAATGCCCATGATTTCTGGCGCAACGCCGCGAATGGCAAAATTGATGAATTTGGCCAACGGCTGCAAATCAAATTGTTTGAGGATTTTTTCTGAAACCAGCACCAATGCAGCTGCGCCGTCGGACATTTGCGAGCTATTGCCTGCGGTGACGCTGCCCTTAGCTGAAAAAACCGTTTTGAGTTTGGCCAGAGTTTCAAGGCTGGTATCGGCACGTGGTCCTTCGTCGTGAAACAGCGATTTATTGAGCAACTCGACTTCGCCGCTCGCCAGATTGGGAACGCGGTACGTGACGTCCAGCGGTGCGATTTCATCAGCAAATCGCCCCTCTGCCAGAGCAGCCAAAGCACGGGTATGTGATTGCAGGGCAAATATATCTTGGTCTTCACGGCTAATCCCCCACTGGGTAGCGACTTTTTCTGCTGTTAGCCCCATGCCATAGGCAATCGCGATATTTTCTTCGCGCTCGAAAATCGAGCTGCCTAGCGATAATTTATTACCGCCCATTGGCACCATCGACATCGACTCGACGCCGGCGGCGATCATCACGTCGGCCTCGCCGAGCCGGATCCGGTCTGCAGCCAGCGCAATCGCATTGAGTCCGCTGGAGCAAAAGCGGTTGATCGTCATGCCGGCGACGGTATTGGGCAGCCCGGCCAACAGCGTGCCTATCCGCGCGACGTTCATCCCCTGCTCGCCCTCGGGCATTGCGCAGCCGACAATAACGTCTTCAATCAAGGATCGATCCAGCGTGGGCAGCCGATCAAGTGCCGCGCGCAATACATGCGCCAGCAGATCGTCCGGACGAACATTTTTCAGCATCCCGCGCGGCGCTTTACCGACCGGGGAGCGGACTGCGGCGACGATATAAGCTTCTTGAACTTGTTTCATCGTGATGCTCCTCAGTTGCGCAAGGGTTTATTAAATTCAAGCATATGCATGATGCGCTCCTGCGTTTTGCCTTTTTTCAGCAGCGCCATAAACCGTTCGCGTTCCAGCTTCAAAATCCAGTCTTCATTGACCAGCGTCCCGGCTTCAACATCACCGCCAGTAACGACTTCGGCGATTTGCAGCGCGATGTGATAGTCATATTTCGAAATAAAACCGCCTTCGAGTAGGTTGACCAGTTGCGCGCGGATGGTGGCCGCGCCTGATCGCCCGGCGACAGCGAATGACTTGGGCGGCAGCGGTGCGCGATAAGCTGCCGCAGCCATGGCGCGTACTTGGGCTTGCGCAATGTAAAGCAGCTCGTTGACGTTCATCACGATCAGATCGGATTCGCGCAAATAGCCGATTTGCTGGCCTTCCTCAGCACTACTGCCGACTTTGGCGGTGGCCATTGCCAGATAGAAATCTTTCAGGCTTTCCAGAATATTGCCGTTGCGCGCCAGCTTGGCCGCCCGCAGCGCAAATTCCTTGCAGCCGCCGCCTGCAGGCAACAAGCCGACGCCGACTTCAACCAGACCGATATACGTTTCAACGTGCGCAACGACGCGCGCGCAGTGCATCAGAAATTCGCAACCGCCGCCAAAAGCGTAACCTTGTGCAGCGCCGACCACGGGCACTTTGGCATACTTGATTGCTTGCGACGTTTTCTGGAATTCGGCGACCATGCTGGCGATCGCCGCATAATCACCGCTCATGAAAGCGGGCCCCATACTGAGCAAATCAGCTCCGACCGAGAAAGGCGCTTCCGGCTGCCAGATTACTAACCCCGGATAGTATTGCTCTGCAATCCTTATTGCTTCTTGCACTCCAGCCAATACCCCAGAACCAATACAGTGTGCTTTGGTCGTAAATGACAGCACCGGAACATCATTGCCGCCACTGGACTGCGGCGGCAGCCACATTCGAACGCTGTCGTTGGCGAACAAGGTTTCGCCCCAGTCAGCCTCTCCTTCGCCGAGCAAACGCGGTGGATAGAGCTGGCGCTGATAGACCGGCAGCGCAGATCGGGCAATCATTTGGCCGCTGGCGGCGCTGACTGCTTTGAAGGAGCCTTGCGGCGTATGCACCGCTTGCTGCTGCATCACCCAGGCAGGCAATTGGGCGCGGCTCAAGGTTTTACCCGCTGCAATATCCGCAGCAATCGCTTGCGCGACTTCGCGCCAACCAGCAGCCTGCCACAATTCGAACGGCCCCATTTCCCAGCCAAAGCCCCAACGGATCGCCAGATCAACATCGCGTGCATGATCAGCAATGTGTTCGAGCTGTACCGCGATGTAATGCCAGACATCGCGCAAGCACGCCCAGACAAATTGCGCCTCTCGGTGATCCGATTCGCGCAAGGCCTTGATCCGCACCGCCGGATCGGCGATTTTCAGCAAAGCTTTGACTTCGTCACTCGCCCCTTGCCCGGCGGGCATGTACTCGCCTGTCGCTGGATCAAGAACGAATAAATCCTTGCCGTCTTTTTTGTAAATGCCCTGCCGGGTTTTCTGCCCCAGCGCCCCTGCGGCAATCAGTTGCTGCATCCAGTCCGGCGTGGCAAACAGCGCATGCCAGGGATCGTCGGCCAGTTTATCGGTCATGGTTTTGACCACATGCGCAAACGTATCCAGACCGACCACGTCGGCGGTGCGCAGTGTGGCCGATTTCGGTCGTCCGAGTCTGCGGCCGGTCAGATCGTCAACAACATCCAGCCGGATACCGAAAGCCTGTGCATGATGTATCGTTGCCAGCAAAGAAAAAACGCCGATCCGGTTGGCGATGAAATTGGGCGTGTCTTTGGCGCGAACGACGCCTTTGCCTAGCCGTAGCGTCAGAAATGTTTCCAGTTGATCGAGGGTATCAGCCTGTAGCGCAGGCGTGGGAATCAGTTCAACCAGATACATATAGCGTGGCGGGTTGAAAAAATGGATGCCGCAAAAGCGCGGGCGCAAGGCGTCGGGAACACTGTCAGCCAGTTGTGCAATCGACAGACCCGACGTATTGCTCGCCAGAATCGCATGCGCAGCAAGATGCGGCGCGATTTTGGCGTACAACTCGGCTTTCCAGTCGGCGCGTTCGGCTATTGCCTCGATCACCAGATCGCACTGTCCGAGCAAAGCCAGGTCGCTGCCATAGTTAGCCGGGCTGATGGCATCAAGCCGCGCGGATGACATCAAGGGCGCAGGTTTGATTTTGCCCAGATTCTCGATTGCCTTGATCGCGATAGCGTTCAATTCACCTGACTGCTCACCTGACGGGCTCGGCAAATCAAACAGGTAAGTGCGAATTCCCGCATTAGCCAGCTGAGCGGCAATCTGCGCGCCCATCACCCCGGCGCCCAGCACCGCCACAGTGCGAATGTGCAGGTGGGAGGGAGACTGACTTGATACGGTGGAATTGGACATTGCCAGATTACTGATGGTCATATTCACCTCAATGGTTTGTTTCGGCCGTCCGGTTGCGACGGTTCAGACAATGTTGCGACGGATTGCATCCGGGTCCGGATGCTGTAGCTGCGAATCAAAATCGTCGACCATGATGACTTCGCGTTTAAGCCTGCGGGCACGAGCCACAGCCAGAAACTCATCCTGATCAATCAGCCCCGCTGCCAGAGCTTGCTGCAAGCGCTCGCTGGCGCTGAACGCCGTGAGCACGCCTTCACGCTGGGCTCGGCGCAATTTGCTTTCCAGCCCTTCGGTTTCGATCACCGCTTTGAGTGCAAATTCAAGCACGCCGACCGGGTCTTTTTCATTTTCGGAGCGGTACATGAATTCAACCAGCCGGTCACGCATCGCGCCGGGCTCCATCAGTGCGCGCGCGATTCGAGTCCCGACCCGATCAGCCGGCGCCCGCAATGTCATTCCCAGCGGGAAAACGACACGCCGCACACACCAGGCCAGCAGCCGATTGGGGTGATTTTGCAAAAAACCATTCATTGCCTCCTGACAATCGTACAACGCGGTCTCAACGGCCCAGCGCACTAAGGGGCGATCTTCCTTGGGTTCACCATCGTCGCGGAATTTTTTCAGCGCCGCGGTCGCGATATACAGGTTCGAGAGCATATCGCCTAGCCGCGCCGAGAGTTTTTCCTTGAATTTCAAACTGCCACCGAGTGTGGCCATCCCGAAATCGGCCAGAAAAGCAAAAGCGCTCGAAAAACGCACAATATCGCGGTAATTTTGCGCCGTTGGCGCGGAGGCTGGCACGCTGACAAAACGGGCTCCGGTCAGTCCCAGCCAGAATGCGCGAACTTTATTTGAAATGGCAAAGCCGATATGGCCAATTACCGCGTCGTCAAATGCCGCCAGATCGCGGTTTTTTGCCGCGAGCAATTCTCTCAATACATAGGGGTGGCTGCGGATCGCACCCTGACCGAAAATAATCATGTTGCGCGTCAGAATATTGGCGCCTTCAACAGTAATCGCGACGGGTATAGCCTGGTAAGCCAATGCCAGATAGTTACGCGGGCCGATACATACCGCTTTTCCGCCGTGTACGTCCATCGCATCATTGAGCGTTTTGCGCATTCTTTCAGTATTGTGGTATTTCAGAATACCCGACAGCACCGAGGGTTTTTCGCCCAGATCAAGCGCGGTCAATGCCAGTCTTTGCGCTGCATCCATCTGGTAGGTGTAAGCACCGATACGTCCCAGCACCTCATCAACACCTTCAAAACGGCCAATTGATAATCCAAACTGACTGCGAATCCGCGCATAAGCGCCGGTGGTATATGCCGCCAGTTTGCCGGTAGCGACCGACATCGCCGGCAATGAAATACAGCGCCCAACCGACAAGCATTCAACGAGCATGCGCCAGCCCTGCCCGACATAGCCCTGCCCGCCGATCACCCAATCCATCGGAATAAAGACGTCCTTGCCCCAGTTAGGTCCGTTCTGGAAAGTACTGGTTCCGGGGTAATGGCGGCGGCCGATGTGAACACCTTCATGCCGGGTCGGAATCAGTGCGCAGGTAATGCCGATTTCGTCTTTGGTACCGATCAGATGATCCGGGTCATACAGCTTGAAAGCCAGTCCCAGAATCGTCGCAACGGGTCCCAGCGTGATATAGCGCTTTTCCCAGCTCAGGCGTATACCGAGCACATTTTCGTGCTGCTGGCCGGTGCGCAGATCGGTGTAGTTGCCTCGGGTGACAATTCCGAAATCGGGAATCCCGCCCGCATCCGAACCGGCTTCCGGGCTGGTCAGCGCAAAACACGGAATTTCCTCGCCTCGCGCCAGTCGTGGCAGATAGTAGTTCTTTTGTTCTTCAGTGCCATAATGCTGCAGCAACTCGCCCGGCCCCAGCGAATTTGGCACCATCACCGTCACTGCAGCCGTGCACGAGCGCGTCGCAATTTTGGTGACCACCCGGGCATGCGCGTAATTGGAAAAAGCTTTGCCGCCATATTCCTTCGGGATAATCATGCCGAGAAAGCCTTGCTGTTTGATGTATTCCCAAGCTTCTGGCGGCAAGTCTTTGTGATTTTGCGTAATTTCCCAGTCGTCGAGCATCGCACACAGCGTTTGTACCGGGCCATTTAAAAACGCTTCTTCGTCAGGACTCAATTTGGGTGCCGGATAGCCATGCAGCAGCTCAAAATTGGGCTTGCCGCTGAATAATTCCCTATCCCACCAGACCGTACCGGCGTTGACGGCTTCCTGCTCGGTTTGCGACATTGCTGGCGTGATTTTGCAAAAAACACCAAACAGCGGCCCGGTTACCAGCTTTTGACGCAGCGGTTTGAAATTGAGCACCAACGCCAGCGCCAGTAGCAGCCATAGCCAGAAAACCGAAGTACCCTGAGCAAAAACGCTATAGGCCACACCCAGCAAAATCAGTAGCGAGTTCAGCCACAAAGGGGAGCGAAAATATGCCAGCGCCCCCAAGATGATGATTACCGTAAAAATACAGATCAGCGCTGTCATCATGGTCTCCTAGCCAGGTTCAGCCGCCGGGCATTGCAAGCCGGCGACCAGAAAAGGCAATAACATGTCTGCTACATATTGCGGATCGCGGGCATTGACTACGGTTTGTGCGGTAAACAGCCGCAAAACCTGATTGCCGGCAAAGGCATTGAAAATGACGCTAGTCATAAAATGAAAACGCCAGGCGACTTCCCTGGCAGACAAGTGAGGCAAGGCGCGCTCCAGCGCCGCTTGATAACGGCGGCTAAGCTCGCCATAGCGTTGTGGAATTTGTTCTTTCAGAATCAGATTAGGTTCGATATAACTGCGGGCCAGCAATTTCACAAAAGCCAAACCGCCGTATTCGGGATGACGGCTCAGCTCAAGCGCCGCAGCCAGAAAGGCCTGAACAACAGATTCGACTGGGTCGTCATCGGCATTGGCCAGCTCGTCCAGTTTGCTGAGTGAGAGCCGGACAAAAGGCTCGGCGCGACGTTCAAATACTTCTTGAAATAGCCCGTCCTTGGAACCAAAGTAGTAATTGACTGCGGCAATATTGACCTGGGCAATGGCGGTAATTTGTCGCATTGAAGTGCCATTGAAACCGTGTTCGGTAAACAGCTGTTCAGCTGCATTCAGAATCCGGGTTGATGCGTCGATACTTTTAGCGGTTTCCATATTGCCCCCTGTAGCAATATTTCGTCTCAGAAGCTAAATCATTCGCAACAACTTCTAAACAACTGTTTTAAACCTAATTCCTGTCTGTAAGTAAGTCAAGCAACATCGGTCAGCCATCGAGGCTCAGATCATACGAGGTGATCACCATGAAATCATTAGTGCTTTTGCTGCTGATGTGCAGCGTCAACCTCTATGCCGGCCAGGTGTATAAGTGTAAAGACAAGGCAGGAAAAACCCTCTATCAAGATACCCCCTGCACGACGGGTACTCAGCAAATCCTGACCAATCTACCGAGCAACAGCATCAAAGGACCTGCCATCGCCCCCAAAGCCTCCGCGAGCTTTGAAACCGCACCGGCCTCTCCGGCACGCACCGATGTCGCGATCAGCCCCGCGCCTTACAAGGTCGACCCTAACCTGCCCGCGACTGAAAATTGCAGTATGGACAACCCCAATCGCGACCCCGAATTTTGCCGACCTTCCAATCTCGACAATGTGTATGGTGACCCGAATCGGGACAGGCGTCCTAACCTGCTGCCTCGGCCACAACCACTGCCGGTGCGGCCAAAACGCTGAAATCTGCTCTCGACATCACTGTGCTAAACTGCCGTCACTCTGACTTTCGGCGATTTTATGTACGAATTACTCATAGGTTTGCGTTATACCCGCGCCAAGCGACGGAACAGCTTTATTTCGTTTATTTCGCTGGTTTCGATGGTCGGCATTGCACTGGGCGTTGCTGCGTTGATTATTGTGCTGTCTGTCATGAACGGCTTTCAGGAAGAAGTCCGCAACCGCATCCTTGCGATGGCGTCGCATATCACGATTTCCAGCCCGAGCAACAACCTTGATCACTGGCAACAAGCAGCGCAAACCGCAGCACAGAATCCGCACGTTACAGGCGTAGCACCGTACGTGCTGGGTCAGGGTCTGTTTACCAATGGCAGCCAGGTCAAAGGCGTACTGGTTCGCGGCATCGAACCGCAGCAAGAACCCAAGGTCAGCGAAATCACCGACAAAATGCTGGTCGGCTCGGCCAGTACGCTCAAAGCGGGCGATTTTTCAGTAATTCTGGGCTGGAATCTGGCTCAGGAACTGGGTGTCATGGTCGGCGATAGGGTCACGCTGATTACGCCGCAGGGGCAAGTCACGCCGGCCGGGCTGATTCCGCGTTTGCGCCAGTTGACCGTCGTCGGAATTTTCAAAGCGGATTACTACCCTTATGACGCTAATCTGGCGCTGCTTCATATCAGCGATGCGCAAAAGCTTTATCGCACAGGGCAAGGCATCAGCGGCGTTCGCATCAAACTCGACGATCTGTTTCAGGCCAGAATGGTCGCGCGTGAAATCAATCGCAGCCTGCCCGATTTGCTGGTTGCCGACTGGAGTCAGGAAAACCCGACTTATTTCCGCGCCGTCGAAATCGAAAAACGCATGATGTTTATCATCCTGACGCTGATCGTGGCCGTTGCCGCTTTCAATTTAGTCTCAACGCTGGTGATGGTCGTGACCGACAAGCAATCCGATATTGCCATTTTGCGCACGCTGGGTGCTTCGCCGACGTCGATTATGAAAATTTTTCTGGTTCAGGGCGCGATGTCAGGCGTGATCGGCACCGCGAGTGGGGTTCTTGGCGGCGTACTGGTCGCACTCAATATTGGCACCATTGTACCGTTCATCGAACGCGTGATCGGCAGCCAGATTTTGTCAGCCGACGTGTATCTGATCAGCGAATTGCCGAGTCGGGTCATCCCTGCCGATGTCATCAGCATCGGGCTAATTTCCTTATTACTGGCCTTGCTGGCCACACTGTACCCAAGCTGGCGCGCGTCAAGGGTCAATCCGGCCGAGGCGCTGCGCTATGAATAACGAGCTATCCATGACTGCACCCCAACTCATTTTATCCGCCAGTAATTTGTGCAAAAGTTATCAGAGCGGCAAAGTCAGCACGCCCGTTTTGCATGAGGTGCAATTTTCGCTCGCACGCGGCGAAATGGTCGCGCTGGTCGGCGCATCCGGTTCGGGAAAATCAACCTTGCTGCATTGCCTAGGCACACTGGATCAGCCGAGCAGTGGCGAAGTCACGCTGATGGGTAAAAATCCATTCGCGCTCAGCGAAAATGAGCGTGGACAGTTGCGCAATCGTCATCTGGGCTTCGTATATCAGTTTCATCATTTACTGCCAGAATTCACCGCAGCCGAAAATGTGGCGATGCCACTGCTGATTCGTCGCATGGGTAAAGCGGCGGCATTGGCTCAGGCCGAACAAATGCTCGAACGGGTCGGTCTGGGGCATAGAGCATTGCATAAACCGGGCGAATTATCCGGCGGCGAGCGCCAACGCGCTGCGATTGCCCGGGCGCTGGTCACCCAGCCTGATTGTGTGCTGGCTGATGAGCCGACCGGCAATCTGGATCACGCTAATGCGATTGCGGTATTTGAGCTAATGATCGAACTGGCGCGCGATCTGGGTACCGGATTTGTTGTTGTCACGCACGACGCCAGTCTGGCAGAGCGCTGCCAGCGGGTGATGCATATGGTCGACGGGCAATTGCTACCCTAAAGGGTATATCGCTGCAGGTCATGAAAATATTAGTCTGCAGCAATATACCCTTTAGCGATTCTGCCGCATCGCTTCATAAAGACAAATCGCACTGGCGTGGCCGACATTCAGTGACTCAATGCCGGCTTGCATTGGTATCAGAATTTTGATTTGCGCCAGTGCGGCCATTTCAGGCGAAATACCCTGCCCTTCCGACCCCATCACAAAAGCCAGATCGCCGCGCAAATCACAGTCATATAGATCCCGTGCATTGCTATCCAGTAAAGTCGCGGCAATTTTGCCGCGAAACTGGCGCGCCAGTTGTGGCAGATCGGCGTTTTCAATGCAAGGCAAAACCATTTGTGCGCCCATGCCGGCGCGCAGTACTTTGGGCGACCAGATATCGGAGCAGGCACTGGACAACCAGACTTGCTGAACTCCCGCAGCATAAGCTGTGCGCAAGATCGCGCCGACATTGCCAGGATCTTGCACGCCGTCAAGCAGTAAACAAAATCCGCTTTGCTGCGCACTGGGGACATCGGGAACTTTGACCAGAGCCAGAATTCCGCTGGCACTGGGCATGTCGCTGATCGATTCAAATAAGGCATCACTCAGTTGCCAACGTTTGCACTGTTGCAACTCAAGTCGCTGCAATAACCGGGTAATCTCGATTTTGAATTGCCCCGCAACGCTGACCAGCACCGTGTCGACTGCATGTCCGGCATCGAGCCAGGCGGCGAGCAAATGAACGCCATCGAGCAGCATCAGGCCAGTTTTGGCGCGCTCGCGTCTCGATTGTGCCAGCTTGTGCGCCAGCTTGTAGTGCGCGTTTTGATTTGAAGTAATGAGTTCCATAGTCATCAGGCCGCGGTAGATCGGCGTGCATTATGCGCCAAAGCGCGGCTGACCATGGTGCTGATTTGCTTGAAATATTGGTACTGATGCTCGCTCACCTGATCTTGCGGCCCCGGATCGGCATACAACAAGCCCACCGGCTTGTCGGCAACAAAAATCGACATGGAGCAAAAACTCTTTGCATCCAGTTGCGACTTAAATTCAATAGGGAGTATGGGCTGATACTGCTGATAATTCGTCGTGTTCAGCCATATACTGCTCTGTTTTTGCAATAGGCGGGTGAATAGGTGCATCTCGTCAAGCGATAACACCAACTGCCGCAGACCTTCCATACCCTGCCCTTGCACATAGCGAAAACGCAAAGCATTTTCCCCGGCCATAAACAGCGCAAAAACAATGCGCTGCATTCCCAGGCCATCAGCCATCGCACGAATGGCCAGCGACATCACCTGATTGGTCGGCGCGCCTTGAACACCGGCCTGATGCAAGGCTTTCATCCGTTCGAGCAAAAGATCTTTTTCAATTTTGACTGGCTTATATGTGTGAGATGGTTCTTCGACAGGAAGTGGCGCTGGCTTGATTGCTTCCTGACTAAGCTGCTGAGCAGGTGCTTGGCGTTTCACGACGGATACTGGCCATTCACCTGGCTGCATCACCAGCCAACGCGCGGCACTGAAGAAGCTTGTTTTTCCAGTCATTTCTCGTGTTTGTGCCAGCAAAATCCGAACGACAGTCTGCCAGATATCGCCGTTTTCTTTACCTAACAGCAGCGCAATCGTTTGCAGATTCGTCTGCACTTGCGGCAACCACCAGCCTTTTTCAAGGCAATCCATTACCGAAAATAGGGCTTTCTGCAGCGCGTACCGCGGCGTTGGTTCGGGCATGGGTCCCAGCAACTCGACAATGGCGGTGGGAAATTGCCATGCGGTTAGCAAGGACACCAGATCAGTCTCACTGACAGAAGGCGTGATCAGTGGCAATATATTTTTCAATGCCCGCAGCAAGCCGGCAATCTGCACGGCATCGACTTTGCTGTCATAACGCTGGATTGCAAAGTCTTTGCTGATCCGTCGCATTACACGCGCATTGAATACCCAACGCAGCAAAGACGCATATTCTTGCTGTTGCTCAGGCAACATCAGACTTTCTACCGTTGTATGGCGCGCAAAGCGATGCAAAAATGGTTCTACGCCCAGTAGCAAAATCGCACTTTCAACTGCAGAAATATCAGCAGCCAGTGGCGTCCTGGCGCGATGATTGACGATGCGCAGTACTTGCGCAGTAAACAGCGGGTCTTGCAAGACAACATCAGCAATTTCACTCGGCTTAATCCGATTCATCCGCTTGAGCATCGCAATGATGAGATTGCGGGACGACTGTAAAATCGGTAAAGGTTGACTCAACTCGTGCTGTTGCTGATGGGTTATATCCGCCATATCAGTAACGTCCCATTTTTCCAGTCATGAAGTGGCAGAATTTCGTCCGGCTCTCGTTCGGTGATGTCAAAACTATTACTGATCAGATAAGTGCCGGGGCGCATCTCTTGACTGGCCTTGTGCCATAGTTCACTCATCGCAGCCGGAGATAAGTAAGCGTAAATATAATCATATGCGGCAAAATTCAGGCTGTGATAATCGCCTCTCAACCAGTTAATTTGCCGGGCTAAAGTCATCCGCCCCCATAGCCAGGGAAACCATGCCAATTCAATGCCCGACAATTGCAAATCCGGACGTTCTTGCTGCAGATAACGCAGGACTGTTCCAGTGCCGGCACCGATATCCAGCACTTTGGCCTGAAAGGGTAATTTTTCACGCAGCATAAGCAATGTTTCACGCTCAGTGAGAAACAAAGGGACGCGAGACTTGGCAATAGCGCCAAAGATCATCCAGCTCACTAGAAAAGCGGCCAGATAGATATAACTCGGTAACGCCAGCTGTTGGGCAAAAACGATCAGCGGTAAAAACACCAGATGTATACCAAGCCACCACGATTCGGCATGAAAAAATCGAGCCAAGGTCGCTGACACACTAACTGCAAGCAACAAACAGAGCCATGAGGGAAAATTAATGATTTGCAGCAGCACAAAAGCCATCATTGCGATGGCTTGAATAAGCAAGAAGCGCAGCCACGGTTTGGCCTTCAATGACATAGGCTGTATTTACTGATTCGGAGCCGAGGCTGCTGTATCCGCCGGGGCTGGAATGTCTTGTCCAGCCTGATCACGAATATCTTTTTCTGCATCTTTATTAAGCACAATGATGCTGATTCGGCGATTTATCGGGTTATAGATATTCTCTTTATCCAGCGGAATGACATCGCCAAAACCATTGACGCGCAGTACTTTGTTAGACTCAATGCCGCCAAGCACCAGCTCACGCCGCGATGCATTGGCCCGCTCGGATGATAGCTCCCAATTGGTAAAACCCGCCGCACCACCAGCAAATTTACTACTATCGGTGTGACCCGATAGGGAGACCGCATTGGGTACTTCGTTTAATAACTCGGCAATTTCCTGCAAAATCCCGCGAGCAAAATCTTCCAGTTCCGAGCTGCCTGATTTGAACATTGGACGATTCTGTTCGTCGACAATTTGAATCCGCAACCCTTCGGAGACCATATCAAGCTTGAGCTGGTTCTTATATTTTGCCAAGGCAGAATTCTGTTTGATCTTGTTATCCATCAGTGCTTCGAATTTTTGTTTCAGCTCTGAGAGACGCTTTTTATCCTTGGCAATTTCCGAAATGGTAGGTGGCGCACCTTTTTGCACCTGCCCCTGCTCTTTGGTCAGGTCTGTACCGCCGCCTTGAATGATGGACTCCGACTCCGCGGCCCCCTGCCCCCCCGTACTAGCAACTTGCAAGGGATTGGAAAAATAATCGGCAATCCCTTTTAGATTACCTTTTGAGACAGAACCTAAAATCCACATCAGCAAGAAAAACGCCATCATTGCCGTCACAAAATCGGCATATGCAATTTTCCAAGCCCCGCCATGATGGCCATGACCACCTTTTTTGATGCGTTTTACAACTATCGGACGTTGGGAGTCATCACTCATGGCGCAATCCGCTCACTTTGGTAGGCAAGTATCACTTGCCTTTGGCATTTTTAACGTATTCTTCCAATTCGAGGAAGCTAGGCCGTTCGGTTGAGAACAGGGCTTTCCGGCCAAATTCAATCGCGACTTGTGGTGCATAACCATTCAGGCTAGCCAGCAGAGTGACTTTGATTGTGACAAAAACCTGGTGCGTTTCTGCATTTTTAATTTCCAGCCCTTGCGCAAGAGGGCCAAAGAAACCATACGCTAACCAGATCCCCATAAAAGTACCTACCAATGCAGCACCAATCAATTTACCTAATTCACCAGGTGGCAAATGCAAGGAACCCATGGTATGTACAACCCCCATAACGGCGGCAACAATACCAAATGCAGGTAAACCATCAGCCAGTTTTGCTAGCGCGGTGGCCGGGCCTTCGGCCTCATGATGATGGGTGTCAATTTCAACATCCATCAAATTTTCAATTTCAAAGGCGTTCAAATTACCGCCCACCATTAGCCGCAAATAATCACAGATAAATTCTGTCACATGGTGGTCGCCTGAAATTTTGGCATATTTATTAAAAATCGGGCTGTTTTCAGGCTCTTCAACATCGCCCTCAATTGACATCAAACCTTCCTTACGAACTTTGGCCAGAATTTCGAAAAGGCAGGCAAATAGATCCAGATAAAAGGGCTTGTTATAAGGGGAGTTTTTGAACACCAGAGGTAGAGCCTTCATGACGCTCTTTAATCCCTTACCACCTTGGGCGGCAATCATCCCGCCTAATGCACCACCAAAAATAATGACCACTTCTGAGGGCTGCCACAACACGCCCAAATGACCACCATGCGCTGCATATGCCCCAAGGATACAGGCACACATAAAAACATAGCCGATAATGACGAACATTAATCCGCGCCCTATTTGATTATCAATGAATACATTATTGTTTAGAAACTAGCGATTCATCTTAATGACAGAGAAATCGTTCAACAAGCGAAATCAACTCAAAAGAGTGAAGTTTGCATTAAAGCAGCACGTACAGGTGCAAATGATCGACGATGGCACTCAGTGGCTCCCAGCGCTTTCAATTGAGCAAGATGCAGAGCGGTTCCATAGCCTTTATGTTTTGCAAAACCGTATCCTGGATATTTTTGCTCCAATTCATCGGCCTCACTATCTTTTGCAACCTTCGCCAGTACGGATGCTGCCGAAATTTGCAGAACGGTGGCGTCGCCTTTAATAATCGCACGAGCCGGGAGCGCAATGTCAGGAATTCGATTCCCGTCGACCAACACCTCCGTTGGCGTCAGAGCCAAGTTACCAACTGCCCGCTTCATTGCCAGCATAGTCGCTTGCAGAATATTTAGCTCATCAATTTCTGCAACTGACGCGCGGGCGACAGACCAACTTAATGCCTGCTCTTTTATGATCACGGCCAATTTGTCGCGTTGAGCTGCACTAAGTTTTTTAGAGTCAGTCAGGCCGGGACATTGCCATCCGGAGGGCAAAATAACCGCCGCAGCAAAAACCGACCCAGCCAGAGGTCCGCGGCCGGCTTCATCAACACCACAAATTAGCATGGCGAATTCTTCACCAACAACAATTCAATCGCAGCAGCAGCACGCTCTGCTGCAGAACATCGCATTGCCATATGCAACTCTGTAAATTTTTCAGTAATGCGAGCGCGTAACTCTTGATCATTGAGATAATTACTCACGGCCAGAGTCAAATTATCGCAACTTGCATCCTGCTGTAAAAACTCAGGAACCAGATATTGCTTGCTGATGATATTGGGCAAACTGACATAAGGTAATAAATATTGGCGTTTTATGATTTTATAAGTGAAATCGGCCACGCGATATGCAACCACAGTCGCACGTTTTGCCAACATCGCTTCAAGTGCAGCAGTTCCTGATGCTAGCAGAACAACATCTGCAGCCATCATGGCCTCATGGGAATGTCCAAACATCAATCGCCAGTTCAAATTTTGAGCATTCTGTCGCCAGATCTCTTGCTCAAACATCAAGCGGGTTTCACGCGTCACAAAAGGAACCAGCAACATCAGCTGTGGAAATTGCTCGGCCAGCTTGACCACGGTCTGAACAAATAACGGAGCCAATGCCTCTACTTCTCGCTGTCGGCTACCCGGCAAAATAGCAAGAACCTGAGCCTTTGGGGTAATACTCAAAACGTCGCGAACATTGCCTACATTCACAGTAAGTGGCATTTGATCTGCCAAAGGATGGCCTACATAAGTAGAAGGAACTCCTTCTTTGTCATAAATTGCTTTTTCAAACGGCAACAATAGCAAAATATGATCAATGGCCGCTTTGATTTTCTTGATCCGCCCTGGTCGCCAAGCCCAGATCGATGGACTAACATAATGAACAGTAGGAATACCTAAACTCTTAATTCGCTTGGCCAAACCCAAATTAAAATCTGGAGCGTCAATTCCGATAAACAAATCTGGCCGACTATCGCGGCAACTCTTGATTAATCGCTTTCGCAAACCCAATAACTTAGGCAGATGCAACAGCACTTCGACAATGCCGCCAACAGCCAGCGTCTCCATTGCCTCAATTGTTTCGGCTCCAGCCGAGCACATCTTAGGCCCAGCTACGCCAATAAAGTGCGCATTTGGAAATCTCAGCTTCAGCTCTGCAATTAATGCTGCACCGAGTAAATCACCAGATGCTTCACCAGCTACAATCGCAATCTTTGGCCAGGCATCCTGGCGAAAATTAAATTCAGACATTACCAATTAGCGGATAATCCCGCGAGTAGAACATGCAAAAAATCGAACAAAGGCTTGCAAAGCATTATTTTCTTTGGCCAGACTTTCAATTTGAGTCACGGCTTCGTCATAAGAAATACCGGAACGATACAACAAACGATAAGCAGCTTTCACTGATTTGATATCCAAATCAGTGAACCCTCTGCGTTTCATTCCTTCGCTATTAAAACCACGTGCAATGGCGCGGTTACCTTCACACATCACAAAAGGTGGCAAATCCTGGACAAGGATGGATCCCCCTCCGGCCATTGCATGTTCGCCAATGCTGCAGAATTGATGAACAGCTGTTAATCCACCTAAGATTGCGTAATCTCCGATCGTGACATGGCCTGCCAAAGTTGCGCTATTGGCCAATATCACGTTGTTTCCAACCACACAGTCATGGGCGATATGGGCATAGGCCATAATCCAATTATTATCACCCATTAGGGTGACACCACGATCCTGCGCTGTTCCCGTAGAAACCGTCACATTCTGGAAAAACGTATTTCTGTTGCCAATGACCAAGCGAGTCGGTTCGTCGGCATATTTTTTATCCTGAGGATCGCAGCCAATTGCAGTGTATGAATAAAAGCGATTATGGCATCCAACCGTAGTATGCCCAGAAAAAACGCAATGCGAATCAATAATTGATCCTGCACCAACAACAACATGAGGACCTATTATCGAAAAAGCACCAATTGTGACATCATCGGCAATTTGAGCCGCAGGATCCACAAGCGCACTTGGATGAATTTTCGCCATTTTCTCTCTTATACCTCGCGCTGAGCGCACATCAAATCAGCTTCACAAGCCAGTTCATCGCCAACATAGGCTTTAGCCGAATATTTCCAAATCCCCCGTTTTGACGCTGTAATCTCTGCGGTTAAAATTAATTGATCGCCAGGTATTACCTGTCGTTTGAAGCGCGCATTATCAATCCCAGCATAAAATAAAATTGTATTTGGAGCCGGTGGCGGAGTAATGCTTTTAAAAGTCAAAACTCCGGCAGCCTGAGCCAAAGCTTCAAGAATCAATACACCTGGCATCACAGGGTAAGAAGGAAAATGCCCCTGGAAAAATGGCTCGTTCATTGTGACATTTTTAATAGCCTTAACGGACTTTCCTGGCTCTAGCTCAATCACGCGATCAACCAACAAGAATGGATACCGATGCGGTAAATGTTTCATTATTTCAACAATATCAAGTTGCATCACACTTTCTCTCCCGATTCCGGTCTTTGAATATTTAAATATTTTTCAATGCCTTTAATTTTTTTCGCAAGCTCATCCAGTTTCTTAAAGCTCACCATATTTCTTAACCAGTTTGCATGAGGAACCACAGGAAGCGTTGATGCATACACTCCTGATTGAGAAATGGCTGATGGCACAGTACTCCCACCCAGAATAGTTACTCCATCTGCAATCTTGATATGCCCTGCAATCAAAACACCACCGCCGATAAGGCAATTCGCTCCAATTTCAGCTGAGCCTGCGATTCCGCAACATGCGGCAATCGCAGTATTGCGCCCTAATTTTACATTGTGTGCAATATGAATCAGATTATCCAAACGGACACCCGATTCGATCAAAGTATCATCAAGCGTGCCGCGATCAATAGTGACATTAGCTCCGATTTCCACATCATCACCGATAACAACCCGACCGACCTGTGGAATTCGTTCCCAATGATCCTCTACCCATGCGTTTCCAAAACCATCGGAGCCTATTACTGAACCGGCGTGAATTATGCACTTTTCTCCAATGATGCTGCTCTCATAAATCACAACCCTCGGCATGACAATCGTACCTTGACCGATTATTGTATTTCTACCAATAAACGAACCCGCTTTGATCTGAACATTCGCCGAAATCTGGACATTGTCCTCAATCACGACATTTGCGCCTACCTCCACGTCTGACGCCAATGTCGCGGTAGCTGAGATCAAAGCACTAGGATGAATTGTGGATAAAGAAACAGGTAGTGGATTAAAATAACCCGCTATTTTGGCAAATGCCAAGGAGGGATTTGCTGCGAGCAAATATGATCGGTCATCAGGCAGCCCATCAGCGGATTTTGCAATGATCGCTTTTGCCTGACTTGACAACAAATCCGGCATGAATTTCCGGTTTGAGAAGAAGCAAATTTTCTGATTAGTAGCAGACTGCAACGACGCAACGCCGTCGATCAAAACATTGTTGCCAATCAATTCAAGCGAAAATTTTTCAGCCAGATCAGACAAATAAACTCCATCATTCAGGCTCATTTATCCACCAATTGTTTTAAAACTTTATCCGTAATATCAAGTCTTGGGTTTTTGTAAACGGCATCTTGCAAAACTGCATCCAGTTTTTCTTGCTCAGCAATGTTACGGATTGCCGCATTCACGCGTTCTTGCAATCCAGACAACTCTTCATTACGTCGAGAGTTTAAATCTTCATTGATTTCACGCTGCATGCGTTGAAAATCCTGATTCAATTTCAATAGCTCGCGTTCTTTTATTCTGCGCTCGCTTTCAGATAACGTCCCCTTATCTAAAAGTTGCTGCAAAGATCGGCCTTGCACCGAGACTTTTTGCAATTCCAATCGACGTGGCTCGAATTCTTTCTCCAGCTTCTTTGACGCTCGAATTGCAGGCCCCGCTTCCCTCAAGATTCTTTGAGTATCGACAAAACCAATCCGTGAATCTGCAAAAGCAGGGATCGAACTGATTAGACTCAAGACCGCACAAAATATGATTTTTGCGAACGACATAATCATTCACCCCTTTAGATTTAGAAAACCTGCCCAAGCTGGAACTGGAAGCTTTCAGTTTTGTCACCAGCCTGATCGTTAAATGGCATAGCCCAAATCAACTTTAATGGACCAACAGGGGACAACCACACAAACCCCAAACCGGCAGAATATCTCAAGCCCGAAATATCAAAATTTTCGTCTTTGCCCCATGCATTACCCGCATCGATAAAAGCACTCAGTCGCATTGATTTATCATCTTTCATTCCAGGCACTGGAATATATAATTCAAGATTATTAATAAATCGACTCACACCACCAGTTGCATCACCATTTTCATCCCGGGGACCCAATGAACCAGACTCATAACCACGAATCGAGTTTACACCGCCAGCGTAGTAATTTTTGTAAAATGGCAAGTCATCGCCACCATACCCGCCGCCATAGCCCAGCTCGACATTCCAAGCAAAAGTAATCGGTGATTTTTCATTAAACGAGTAAAAAATTTGGCTTTGAGCTGTGGTCTTATAATAATTGATATCAGAAGGTGGAACGGCCACTTCTGCTGTTAATTTTCGATACCAGCCCGTTGTTGGAAATGTCGCAGAATCTCTATCATCTGCAGCCCAATTTGCTGTTAAGGAATAAGTATCAGATGTATCACCATAACGTTCGATGTGTTCAGTGACGTAATCGGGTGACAATTGGTTTTTAATTAATTTAAGATTTTCATAATTCAAACCCAAACCAATATTATTATAATCACTGGTTGGCATGCCAAAATTTAAAGTTAGGCCTTTCGACTCTGTCGAATAATCCCCCAGATCCAGTTCACTTGGATCGGTAGTTCTCAGATAGAGGCTCCAACCAAAAGAAACACCGTCAGATGTGGCATATGGATTTCTCATTGAAATCGCATATACCTCGGAAGATGAGCTTGTATTTACTTCTGCCGAGAATTTTTTGCCCGTTCCAAGAAAATTCGACTGAGATACAGAAGCCTGGAAAATCATCCCTTCTGATTGACCATAACCGGCACCAAAATTCAGATTACCTGTTTTTTGTTCAACCACAGAAACATTCATATCTACCTGATCTATGGCATCCGGAACAATTGGAGTATCTACATTGACTTCGGAAAAATAGCCTGTTTGTTGTAGGCGCTCTTTCGAACGTTTTATTTTGGATAAATCATACTCAGCCGACTCTAGCTGCCGTAATTCACGCCGAATAACCTCGTCCCGGGTAAGATTATTGCCATAAATATTAATGCGACGAACACTGGTTTTTTTACCAGGATCAACCATAAAATTGATTGCAACTGTTTTATTGTCCTCATCGATCTCTGGCAATGGATTGATATTGGCAAATGCGTAGCCTTTTTCTCCCAACAAAGTTGAAATTGCAGCAGAAGTTTTATTTATTTCCTCTTTGGAATAAACATCCCCCGCCTGAATTGTCGCAAGACCTAGTAAAGATTCTTTATACTCAGGCAAGTTGCTGGCTACATTAACACTTGAAACCTTGTACTGATTCCCTTCACGGATATTAACAGTCAAATAAACACCGCTTTTATCTTCCGACAAGGCAACACCAGTCGATTCAACCGTGAATTTGAGATAACCATTATCCAGATATAATGACTTGATGACTTCCAGGTCTGCAGCAAACTTTTGTTTGGAGTATTGATCTGTTTTGGTATACCAACTCATCCAGTTACTGGTTGTTAATGACATTGCACCTAACAAATCATCATCGCTATAAACTGTATTGCCAACAAAATTAATACTCTTGATTTGAGCTACATCGCCTTCAGCAATATCAATCTGGATACCGACGCGATTGCGTTCAAGTTTTGTAACGGTGGCCTTGATCTCAACTGAATACCGACCACGGGCGTAATATTGCTGTTTTAATTCATTAATTGCACTATCGAGCACTTCCTGCTGAAAAATCTGGCTTTCCGCTAGGTTTTGCCCCTTGAAAGCCGACTTGATTTGATCTTTTTCAATCAATTTTGCGCCATTGATATTAATTTGTGACACCGTAGGACGCTCATCCACAGTCACAACGATCACATCATTTTCGGCTTCAATACGAACATCATCAAAAAAGCCAGTTGCAAATAAATTGCGGATAGCCTGACTGGCTTTCGCCTCATCAAATGGCTCACCCACCTTCACACCCAAATAATTGAATACCGTCCCTGCATCGGTTCTTTGCAAACCTTCAACGCGAATATCGCGGACAGTGAATGAATCAAAAGCCAAAGCATTCATGCTCAGACTTGCAAGTGCTGCACTTAACAGCAGGTACATAGGCTTAAATTTCATTTTTTTCGGCTGTGAAAGTAAAAGAGATTAACCCAGCAGACGGCTTGTATCATTGAACAATGCTAGCGCCATCAGCATGAGCAGAAGAATAATACCTAGTTTTTGCAACCACTCAGTCAAGAAGAGAGACGGCTCTCTGCCTGTGAGCAATTCGTAGCTATGATACAGCAAATGACCGCCATCCAAAATTGGAATGGGCAAGAGATTGAGCACACCCAGACTGATGCTGATCAGTGCCAAAAATTGCAAATAGGCAATTACCCCCATTGCAGCACTTTGGCCAGCATACTGAGCAATCCCTATCGGTCCACTCACCTGTCTGGGGGATAATATGCCACCGATCATTTTTCCAAACATACTTAATGTCATCAATGACATTTGGTAAGTTTTATCCAGACCATGCCCAAATGCATCCAAAGGCTCAAGTTTAACTTGAATCACTTGCTGCTGATTACGCACGATATCGCTCTGTGGCGCCATACCTAAACGGGGAAGTACAACACCATCTACCGATTCTAAGCGAGGTTTGGCGACAATCGTCAGCAACTCATTTTGCCGTTTGACGGTAATTACAAGCGCGCTTTTGCCGTACTCCATAACAAGCTGCTGCACCGTCGACCAATCTTTAACCGGATGCTGGTTAATCGCGACAATTTCATCGTTAACCTGCAGCCCGGCAGCCAATCCGGCACCTTCTGGCTGCAAATAGGCAATAGAGCGCAGACTGGCAAAGGGCGACAAACCCAGTCTGTCCAGCAGATGCTGGTCATACTGCTCAGCCGATAATTTTCCGATCGGCAGATTCACTTGCTTGTTCAGCCCTTCCTGGTTTTTAAGCTTAAGCACGACCTGCTTGTTACCAGCTACATCAAACATCATCAACTGAAACTGATCCCAACTCTCAATCTTTTGATTATTGAGCGCCACAATACGATCGCCAGCCTGAATCCCCGCAAGCTGCGCCAAACTACCTGGTTGAACCGTCAGGACTTGTGGCTTCAAGGACTGAACACCCAGCATGTAACACAGGCTAAAAGCCAAAATGGCAAACAACAGATTAGCCACGGGACCTGCTACGACCACGGCCATTTTTTTCAGCGGATGCTGACGGTTAAATGCTCGCGTTTGTGATTCTGACGCGACAGCTGCCTCGCGTTCATCCATCATTCGCACAAAGCCGCCCAGCGGGATCATCGCAATTTGCCAGCGTGTTTCACCACGTTGCCACTGATAAATTGGCTTGCCAAAACCAATCGAAAACGTTAATACCCCTACCCCGCATTTCCTTGCAACCCAATAATGTCCGAACTCATGGACAAATACCAGCAGGGCAATTGCAAACAAAAATGCCAAAAAGGTTAGCATGAAACTTTAAAGCTCCAATCCTTAGCCAGTCGCTGTGCACTTAAACGCGTACATTGATCTGCGTATAGCAATTCTTCCAAGGAGGATGACGCAAGATCTGCATGCGCAGACAAGCTAGCTTCAATCAATTCGGGGATCTGGGTAAACCGGATTTTTCCGGCCAAAAAATATTCAACTGCAACTTCATTAGCCGCGTTCAATACCGCAGGGGCGGCTCCGCCATGCCGGATCGCCGAATAGGCCAGACCCAAACAGGGAAACCGTTGCAAATCTGGCGCTTCAAAATCAAGCCGGGCAATGGCAAACAAATCCAGCGGTTTAACGCCTGCAGCAATTCGCTCGGGATAGGCCAAACCATAGGCAATCGGTGTTCGCATATCGGGAGAACCCAGCTGCGCAATGACCGAACCATCCCGATATTGCACCATTGAATGAATGACACTTTGTGGATGAACAACCACTTCAATCTGATCGACTGGCGCATTAAATAGCCAGTGCGCTTCGATCACTTCCAGTCCTTTATTCATCAGACTGGCAGAATCGACCGAAATTTTGCGTCCCATTGACCAATTCGGATGCTTGATTGCCTCCGCGGGCGTAATGTCCGCCAACTCAGCCAGCGAACGAGTACGAAATGGCCCACCCGATGCGGTAAGCAGCAGTTTTTCGATCCCTGCCTGCGCCAGACTGCTTTGGTAAGGGTGCTGACGAAAATCCACCGGCAAGGATTGGTAAATCGCATTGTGTTCGCTATCAATCGGCAGCAACTCGGCGCCAGATTGAATCACCGCATCCATAAACAATTTGCCAGCCAAAACCAGTGTTTCTTTATTGGCCAGTAGTACACGCTTGCCCGCCTTGGCCGCAGCCAGAGTTGCCGGCATACCGGCCGCGCCGACAATAGCCGCCATGACCGTGTCAATTTCTGCTGCAGTTGCAATTTCGATCAATGCATCAGCGCCGACCAGCACCTCAGCCTGCACCTTGCGCGCTTTAAGTTGTTCTCGCAGCTCAAGCGCATTAGCTTCTTGCAACACAACTACATAGCGGGGCGCAAACTGTTCGGCAATTTCGACCAATTTAGTGATTTGTGTGGCACCAGATACGGCGAAAACTTCATAGCGATCAGGATGACGGGCAATCACATCCAGCGTGCTTTGGCCGATACTGCCAGTCGCCCCCAGAATGCTGATGACACGTTTTGCTTGCGGCATATTGTTTGTCTAACCCCGGGAATTCTTAGAGTAATTGCATCAGATAAATTGCTGCGCTGACTGGCAAAATTGCCAACAGGCTGTCAATCCGGTCAAGCACACCACCATGACCTGGCAGCAAATTGCTGCTGTCTTTCATACCAGCCTGACGCTTAAATAGAGATTCAAGCAAATCGCCCATCACGCTGACAGCGGTAAGAATCAGCGCAATCAGCAACCACAAAACAGCTTGTGCGGCAGGTATGGCAAATGCGCTATCAGCAAACAAGATAAAGGGTTTAGGCAATAGCAGCACATAAATGCTCACGGCCAGTATACCGCCGTAAACCCCTTCCCAGCTTTTCCCGGGACTTATACCCGGGGCTAGTTTATTTTTACCAAACGCTTTACCGGTAAAATAGGCAAACGTGTCAGCAATCCAGGCAACCATCATAATTGCCAGCAAAGTCAGTCCGTTTGGACGCAAAATCACCATCGCCAAAGCTGCCGGTAGCAAAATCGCCAAACCCAGCAAAGCATTAAGATTGCCGGCCTGAGCCAAAGTCCACTTGCAACGCAGCCAGAGCGGAACGGCCAGTAGCCAGAATAGGGCTGCTGCAAAAATCAGACCTGCGCGAAACTCAAACGGCAAGTAATACCACAGGGCAAAAAAAGACACAGGAACAAGTATGGGATAAAGCCTGGCGACAACCCCGCTCATTCCGGCCAGACGTTGCCATTCCCAGCCGGCAAAACCCAATAAAACGGCACAGAATCCAATCCAGAGCGGTTCGGAGAGGAAAAATACCGCGCCGATAACAAGCGGCAATAAAACACAAGCCGTGAGAATGCGGGTTTTTAACATTTATTCGCTCAATTGCTCGCTAATGCGGCCAAAACGTCTTTCCCGTTGCTGATACCAAGCGATGGATTCAACGAGTTGTTCGCGCCCAAATTCTGGCCAGGCCAGATCGGTAAAATACAACTCGGTATAAGCTAGCTGCCAGAGCAGAAAGTTGCTGATTCGCTGCTCGCCGCCAGTGCGGATAAACAAGTCAGGATTGGGCGCGTACGCCATCGAAAGAAAGGGCGCAATATCCTCTTCACCAAAGCCATCGAGCAATTCGGGTTGGGCTTTGAGCATGGCTTTTGTTGCCTGCAAGACATCCCAATGACCGCCATAATCGGCAGCAATCGTCAGACACAAACCGGTATTGGCGGCAGTCAAATTTTCCGCTTGTTCAATCATTCGAACCAGTTCGGGAGAAAAACGCTCACGATTGCCGATGATTTTCAAGCGAATATTATTCCTGACCATACGCTCAATTTCAGTATCCAACACCTGCAAAAACAAGCCCATCAGAAATGTGACTTCATCAGCGGGCCGACGCCAGTTTTCGCTGGAAAACGCAAAAACAGTCAGATAGCCAATATTAAATTCATCGCAAGCTCGAATCACATCGCGCAGTGCATCTACGCCTTTTTTATGGCCATAAACGCGCGGCATCATCCGTTTTTTTGCCCAACGCCCATTGCCATCCATGATGATGGCAATGTGTTGCGGAATTTTGCCCTGCACGATATCGACTATCTGCTCGCTGGCACGACTAAACAAAGCCACGTTGTTCGCCTTTTGAACCTGTTTCTCGAACCGAACTTTATACGGTCATCAATTCTTTTTCTTTCTCGGCCAGTTGGCGATCCAGATCGGCGATGTATTTATCAGTCAGTTTTTGTACTTCATCCTGACCACGGCGCTCTTCGTCTTCTGAAATTTCCTTGTCTTTCAGTGCACGTTTGAGCTGCTCGTTCGCGTCGCGACGCACATTACGCACAGCAACGCGCGCATCTTCGGTTTCACCGCGTACGACTTTGATCAAATCTTTCCGGCGCTCTTCAGTCAGCATCGGCATTGGAACGCGAATCAACTCACCTTGCGTGGCAGGATTCAGGCCCAAATCACAGTCACGAATCGCTTTTTCTACTTTGCCAACCATGTTTTTTTCATAAGGTTGAGCACCGATCGTACGTGAATCGATCAAGGTGATATTTGCCACTTGATTGACTGGCACCATGCTGCCGTAATACTCAACTTGAACGTGATCAAGCAGACCCGTATGGGCACGACCAGTCCGAATTTTGGTCAGATCTGTTTTCAGCTTCTCGGCCGTCTTGGCCATTTTATCTTCGGTTGATTTTTTGATATCAGCGATCATGTTTGGATAACCCCTACAACGCTTGTGCAACAGTACTACCCGTCACCGGGCGAGTCACAATAAAAAAACAGGCGGGATTATACCCGCCCGCCGAGATGAGTTCGACCCATCTTGAGTTTGATACAATTTCAGCAGTGTACCAGCGTACCCTCATCTTCCCCAAGCACTACGCGCTTTAAAGCGCCCTGCTTGAAAATACTCAGCACACAAATATTCATTTTCTGGTCGCGACACAGCGCAAATGCAGTCGCGTCCATCACTTTCAAATTGCGACCAATCGCTTCATCAAAAGTCACGGTCTGATAACGCACAGCATCCGGATTTTTCTTCGGATCATCGGTATAAACGCCATCGACTTTGGTCGCTTTCAACACGATATCCGCCCCCACCTCCATACCGCGCAAAGCAGCCGCCGTATCGGTCGTAAAGAACGGGTTGCCGGTACCGGCGCCAAAAATCACGACTTTACCTTCTTCAAGGTAACGGATTGCCTTGCCACGAATATAAGGTTCAGCCACTTGCTGGATAGTCAGTGCCGATTGCACACGCGATACAATGCCCGCATGCTTCATGGCATCCTGCAGCGCCAACGCATTCATCACGGTCGCCAACATGCCCATATAATCAGCTGTTGCGCGATCCATACCGGATGCAGCCGGAGCCACACCGCGGAAAATATTACCGCCGCCGATCACGATGGCCACCTGGACCCCCAGATCAACGACGTCTTTAATTTCTTGTACGATTCGGTCGATAGTGGCGCGATTGATGCCGTAGCTATCATCCCCCATCAATGCTTCGCCGGAGAGTTTTAATAAAATTCGTTTGTATTTTGTAGGCAGGCTCATACATTGTTCCTTATTAAGTTTACTCGGGCGTGGTCGTGACCGTGGTCGTAAAAACGCCGCGCGTTAAGGCGCGGCGTTTACAATCAAACTGCGCGACGTTCAATCACTCTAATACTAGACTTAGAGTTGAGCTGCTGCAGCGACTTCAGCGGCGTAATCAACCACTTTTTTCTCAATGCCTTCACCAACGGTGAACATTGTGAATGCAGTAATCGTTGCACCTTTGGCTTTCACCAGTTGCTCGATGGTTTGTTTGCCATCTTCAGCTTTAATGAAGACTTGGTTCAGCAAAGTGACATCTTTCAGGAACTTGGCAACTGTACCTTCAGCGATTTTTTCCAGCATTGCTTCTGGTTTGTTATCTGCCTTAGCGCGTTCGATTGCAACGCGGCGCTCAGTTTCGATCAACTCTGCATCCACACCAGACGCATCCAATGCTTTTGGCTTGCTTGCAGCAATGTGCATCGCCAGATCACGACCCAGTTGCTCGTCGCCACCGGTCACGTCAACCATAACGCCGATTTTCGCGCCGTGCAGGTAAGCAGCCAATTGGCCAGCAGACTCGTAACGAACGAAACGACGCAAAGTCATGTTCTCGCCCAATTTAGCGATGATGGCATTGCGAGCTTCTTCAACAGTTTCGCCAGAATCAAGCTTCACTTCACCCAGAGCAGCAACATCAGCAGGGTTTGCAGTTGCAACCGCTTTCGCACACGCTTTGGCAAATGCAGCAAAGTTTTCGTCTTTACCTACAAAGTCAGTTTCGCAGTTCACTTCGATGATTGCGCCTACTTTCTTGTCATCAGAAATGTAAGCAACAACAGTACCTTCAGCAGCAGTACGGCCAGCCATTTTCGAAGCTTTATTGCCTGATTTAATACGCAATACTTCTTCAGCTTTTTTGATATCGCCATCGGCTTCAACGAGCGCTTTTTTGCACTCCATCATGCCAAGACCAGTCAGTTCGCGCAGTTCGGCGACCATTTTTGCAGTAATTGCAGCCATGAATTTCTCCTGAAATATCGGACTTCAGTTTATTGGATATTTGTTACGAAAAAGGGGCGAAACGCCCCTTTTTGAATGATTTCGCGTAAAGCCTGAATTACTCGGCAGCAGCTTCGCTAACTGCAGCAACCAGCGCTTGAGTCGCTTGGTTACGACCTTCCAGAATCGCGTCAGCTACAGCGCGAGCGTACAAACGGATCGCACGGGCAGAGTCATCGTTACCTGGAATGATGTAATCGATACCTTCTGGGTTGTTGTTAGTATCAACAACACCAATTACAGGGATACCAAGCTTTTTAGCTTCAACGATCGTACCAGCTTGGTAACCAGTGTCGATAACGAAAATCGCATCTGGCAAGCCGCCCATCTCGTTGATGCCGCCCAATGAACGCTCGAGTTTTTCAACTGCGCGTTTCATGTCCAGCAACTCTTTCTTGCCGTAGCCAGTGCCTTCAGCATTTTCCAGAACGGCTTTCATGTCGTTCATGCGTTTGATCGACTGCTTAACTGTTTTGTAGTTAGTCAGCATACCGCCCAACCAGCGGTGGTCAACGAATGGAGAATTTGCGCGAGCAGCTTCTTCAGCGATGATTTCACGAGCAGCGCGTTTAGTACCTACGAACAATACGTTGCCTTTGTTTGCAGACAATTGACGCACGAATTTCAGTGCATCTTCAAACATTGGCAGTGTTTTTTCGAGGTTGATAATGTGAATCTTGTTGCGAGCGCCGAAAATGTATTTGCCCATTTTCGGGTTCCAGTAACGGGTTTGGTGGCCGAAGTGTACGCCGGCTTCCAGCATATCGCGCATGCTAACAGACATTGATTTCTCCAAAGTCTCAGGGGTTAAGGTCTTCCGCCCGTAGGAACTTAACAACGAATTAAGCACCCTTGAGTTACGGACGGGAAAATTACTGCGCAACCATTGCACAGCTAGCCGGCGATTATAACCGGCAATGAGGTAAAAGTTCAAGCCGGACGGCTTCTTATTTACAAGCCAATGCAGCGCAAAGGCTAGCAATTTTTTGTTCGCAGTCCGCCAGCAACGCGGCATCACCCAGATTCTGCGCAATCGCCAGTCGCAAGCGATAATCGTCCAGCAGCCAATCCGGACGCGCCAATTCACGATCAAGCACTAAAGCACTGTCGATATTGGGCAAGGCCGCCTCAGCCTGCTGCTGCATCAACAGCGCCTGAGCTTGAAGCCGGTATGCGTGAGCGCGCTCGGCCTTTTCTTCAGCAGGTGCTCCATTGAGAACCGCAGCCGAAACGCGCAGCACTTGTTCCCAATCCTTCTCCGCTACGGCGATTTGTGCCGCGAGATTACTTTGCGACCATTGCAAGCGACACGGCTGAGCGCATAATTGCTCGGACAAGGCCAAATGCTGGCGCGCGAGCTGAGGTTCGGTTAAATACAATTGCGCCAACTGCAAACTGGCTTGCGAGCGATGCTCGGTGGCAAACAAGTTTTGTTCTGGCATGACGCGCAAAGTTTGCTTGGCCGCTTCAAATTCACCCAGTTTATACTGGCTCTGCGCCAACCCTAATCGCGCCATTCCCTGCCCGCCCCAGTCATCCAGAGCCTGATAGCGCAGCAGCGCATCCTGCCAAAGCAAAGCAGCATCAGCGGCATATCCGGCACGTATTGCCTTCAACGCCTTTTCATGACTAAGTTGCACAGCCATACGCAGGGAGGGTATTTCCGGCTTTGGTGCCGAGGAACAGGCCGTCAAACCCACTGCCAGCAGCGTGAGCATTAAATATTTATTCATTAGCGACTCTCCGCAACAGGGGCCGTCAATGGCGCTCGCTCGAAACTACTGCTCAGCGGCCAGATTTGCTGAATCGCCTCGACGGTCTGATCGGTGCGGCGCACCAGTTCATCGCCATGCCTTACCAAGGACGGCAATTGCGGCGCGGCCTGCTCGACCGAACGCCGCAACACGCGCATCGTCGCACTGGCATCCTCAGTAATGGCCTGTACATTGTGTACGCTGGACGCTGCACCGCTCAAAATCGGCGGCATTTGTTTCGCGAACTCGCTGGCAATCCCATCAGCACGAACCAGTAATTGATCGGCGCTGCGCAAAGTGCTTTTCATTTCCTGATTCATCAAGCGATCACTGCTTTCGAGTAATTGATTCAGTTTTTCTCGCGTTTCACGCACCTCAGCGGTCAAGAGCTGAACATTGGTCAAGGTCTGGCGAATATCGCCCTTCGGGTCGTTCACATAATCGAGCGTTTGCTGAACCGATTCAAAAATCGGTACCGTGCGATTGCGCAAATCAAGCGCGATATCAGCCAAACCCAGAGCTGGCGCAAACGGCAATACGCCGCCCACTTTCATCATCGGCGCCTTGGCCGAGCCGCCCGAAATTTCGATAAAATGATCGCCGATCAGGCCATCCTGCTGCAGGATGGCCAGCGCATCATTTTTCACCCACTTCATATAGCGGTTTTCAATCAGCAAAGCGACGTCGACCTTGGCCTGATCATTCAGCGAAACTTCATCGACGACGCCGATGCGAAATCCAGACAAACGCACCTGCATTCCCGGTGCCAGCCCCGCTCCGCTTTCGGCGACAAAATGCAAACGCGCCTTGGGATTGAAATAACCCTGCCTTTCAGCGAGTACGGCCAGCAGAACAATGACCGCCAAAGCAATCACACTGGCAAAAACGCCCACCCGCCAGCCAAGCAGCTGAAAACGCGGGTCGATATCTTTCAGAAAATGATGTTGTTTCATAATCAGGCAATTTCAGTCTGGATTTCGGTCAATATTTCCACAGGGGTATACCCCGCAGGCGCTTCACCAGAAACGATTAAAAATAAATACTCTATACCCGTATACGAATCAAACAATTGCGCCAATAAAGTATTGCGCTCGCGTGATTTAGCCAGCCAGTCCAGCCATTCATGCTCCAGCACCAGAAACCTGGGCTGTTGCAACAAGGCGCGCAATAGAGCAACCAACCGCCGGTTGCCTGTATCGAGTTGCGCTGGCAACAGGGACAAATGATGCGTCACCTGTTCATGATCAATAGCAAAAGCCGCCAGAAAATCTTGCAAGCGTCGATCAAGCTCAGCCAAGCTGGCACCCGAATGGTACCAGCTGGGCAAAACCAAATTTTCCCAAACGCGCAAATTGCTGATCAACACCGGCTTGGCTGCCAGAATTCCCAGTGCGCCCTGCGCCTGCGAATGAATCCGTCTGGCCAGCTCGCTGATCAGCAACTGACTCTGATCTTCATCCTCGAGCACAAAAGCATAGCGCCCCGGTATCAACAAAGGATCAGGTTTAAATTGCCAGTGAGCAGGAAGATTCTGTTTATCCATCATTGACTCGTTGAAATTCGCCACGCCATTACACAAAAGCCCAGCACAAATCGAGTGCAAACAAGGCAAATAAGCCCCGCATCACGGCACGTGAAGCTGCGCGCGGAATCTCGGTCGCACTCAGTTGCACATGCAAACCAGCATGGCAGGCCAGAATGCCACCAGCCAGCCCAAAACTCGCCGCCTTGGCCAGACAGAGCGCCACTTCGCTCACCCGCAATACTCGTTCGATGGCCAGAACCTGATAACTCGCATCCCAGCCAGCGATCATCAGTATTCCTCCCAGCATGGCACCAAAAGCCATGCACGCGGTCAGCAACATTGATGAGCTCATCATGCCGAAAACGCGCGGCAACACCAAATAACTATTGACCGGAATATTCATTCGTCCGAGTTCGCGCACTTCGCCATTGATTCGCATCGAAGCCAACTCAATCGCAATCGCCGAAGCCGAGCGCGCCATAATAATCAGCACCGTCAAGAAAGGTGCCAGCTCGGTAAACGTCAGTGAACCGAGCAAACGCATCGCCGCATCACGGCTTTGCCCATACTGGCCGTGCAATTGCGCCACGACAATCCCGCCCAATGCAAAACCGATCAGAAACATCAACCATGCCGCTTCGTTGGCAGTGAAATAGACCTGCTTTAAATAGACACGGCGTACTGGTGCATGACGAAAGCCCGAAAGTGCCAGCAATGAATGTCCCAGCCAATTTTTCACAGTGTTGATTCCATCCAGAGGTCAGCCACACAAGGCGCGTACGATGCGCCCTATCGTTACGATAGCAACAAACGAATAGAAGACCATCGCAGAAGGCTTTAAACTAGCGCCATTCTAACAGCCCGGCATGGCGGTCAGTGCACTTGCCGGGCTCTGCAGCGATAAAACAACTCAATCCAACAACTGATCTGATAGGAACACAATATGGCGACTCAACACCACCGCTTGCTGATTCTGGGCTCTGGCCCTGCCGGTTACACCGCTGCTGTTTACGCTGCGCGCGCCAATCTGAAACCGGTTTTGATCACCGGCATCGCGCAAGGCGGTCAATTGATGACGACCACTGACGTCGATAACTGGCCAGCCGATGCCGACGGCGTGCAAGGCCCTGAGCTGATGAGCCGCTTTCAGAAACACGCCGAGCGTTTTGGCACTCAAATGATTTTCGATCATATCCACACGACGCATCTGAACGAAAAACCGATCCGTCTGGTCGGCGATTCGGCCGAATACACCTGCGACGCGCTGATTATCGCAACCGGCGCTTCGGCACAATATCTGGGAATTCCATCGGAAGAAGCATTTGCCGGTCGCGGCGTTTCAGCTTGCGCAACGTGCGACGGTTTCTTCTACCGTGGCAAGCCGGTCGCTGTCGTCGGTGGCGGCAATACCGCCGTTGAAGAAGCGCTGTATCTGGCCAATATCGCCAGCCACGTGACGCTGATTCACCGCCGCGACACCTTCCGCTCGGAAAAAATCCTGATCGATCATCTGATGGAAAAAGTGGCCGAGGGCAAAATCACGCTCGAACTGAACCAAACACTCGATGAAGTGCTGGGCGACGCCAGCGGCGTGACCGGCGCGCGTTTGAAACAGTTTGGCGGCGACTCAACGAAAGAATTGACGGTAGACGGCGTTTTCATCGCAATTGGTCACAAACCGAACACCGATATTTTCAAAGGCCAGCTCGAGATGGACGCGACCGGCTATTTAATCACCCAAGGCGGGCGCAACGGTAACGCCACGGCAACCAGCGTGCCGGGCGTATTTGCTGCGGGTGACGTGCAGGATCATATCTATCGTCAGGCAGTCACTTCAGCCGCCAGCGGCTGTCAAGCTGCGCTCGACGCGGATCGTTACCTGGAAACATTGCGCTAAAACCCAAGGTATATTGCTACAAACCAATATATACATAGTCTGCAAGCATATACTCACAAGGCCTATTCATTGAAAAATGGATAGGCTTTTTTATTGCCGCTATCGATCTGCAATGCGCCAACGCACGATCATTACTGACCCCTATCTTTCATCAGTTCTGTTGCAAAGATTCAATAAGCAGCAGAAAAGAATGGGCTGTAACACAAATGACATCCATAATTGCCATGCTTACTGAGCTGTACTCGGGGCTACACTGCCACAAAGATTTACTGGTCTAACCTTTGCAATGAGGAATCACCATGTCTCTGCCGTCTACGTTCAAAACCTCCCGCCAGCGTCGTTCGATTGAAGAAGCCCAGCGCAATATGGAAATTGCGGTGATGAGCACCAATCGCAAGCAATTTGAAGCCAAACGCCAAATTCGCAACGCCCTGGCCGATCTAGCCGAAGAGCGCGCGGAAAAATCGCTCGATTACCTCGAACAAGCCTGAGCAAACCCAGCCCGCAGCAAGCCCTCGATGAGAATCGGGGGTTTTTATTATGCGGCGCAAAAATCACACAAGAACATCGCCCCGCCGACAATACAAAAAACAGGATTTATCATGCGCCAATTCATCATACTGATTGCCCTGCTTTTCTGCTCCCTGAATATTTTTGCTGAAACTGTTTATAAAACCGTCGATGCCAATGGCAATATTGTTTATACCGACCGAGCCCCCACAACCGGCAAAGTTTCAACTTTAAACTACGAAAGTGCTCCCTTCTCACCCGAGCCTGAATCTGTCATTCGCTATCGCCAAGAGTTACAAAAAGGGATCGACAAAACCATGGCAAGAGCAGCAATGCGGGAAAATCCAAACAGTATTACCCTGTTCACAACCAGCTGGTGCACTTATTCCAAGCAAGCCAAACAGTATCTGGAGTCTCATAACATACGGTTTCGCGAATACAACATCGAAACCGCTGAAGGTGCAAAGGCTTTAGTCGAGACCGGAACAACAAGAAAAGGCGTTCCATTACTCATCGCAGGCACCAAGCAATTACGCGGATATAGCCAGGCTTCTTATGACAATTTTTTCAAAAATTAATAATCAGCGCGCCGATTGGTATGAGTTTTTTAACAAGAGCGTGCAATCGATAGTCATCGCTTGCCATTATTAGCGTCGCCACACCCCCAGCTGAGCCAGCTGCTCAGCCAACTGATTGGCCAACATTTCGTATCCGGCTGCATTCGGATGCACCGTATCACTTTTCAATGATGGCTTTGCCAAGATATCCTCCAGCGCATCATCATTCAAAGCAATCTCATAGTGCTCGGCCAGCTCGGCATAGAGTGGCGCGGTATCCAGCCCCAATCCCAGCCTGGGTACGCCGATCAGCAAGACCGGTATATTGCGACGCTGCAATTCTTCGACCATCAATCCCAGTTCGCGTTTGGTCTCCATAGGGTCAAGGCGCCGCAAAAAATCATTCCCACCCAGACACAGCAACACCAATTGCGGTTTAACTTCATCCAGGGTTGCAACAAATCGCAACCGGGCTTGCGCAGCGGTTTCGCCTGGCACGCCAGCGTTGACAATCTCCCAGCCCGTTTTTGCTGCCAAACGAGCCGGATACGATTCTTCGCTCGCGGCGCCAGTACCAAATGTCAGGCTATCGCCAAAAGCCAGCACAACACCCCCGGCCGGCAAAGGTTTAAGTTGTGGTGCGCCGCCACAAGCCTGTAACAAACCAAGCCAGCAGCACAGTAAAAATAGACGCAGCATACTTATCCCCTTCTGGTATTTGTGGTGCCAATCTCGTAGTTGCTTGTTCGCGCGGGCTATTGACATACACCACCATGTATTGCCATATACCAATTACTCAGCAAGCCACACGGACATATACCCCACCAACACTCCGGCTGTACCACCGTCAGCGCTAGGCCGAGTGGTGACGTTTCCTTATAGCCGCCTTCATACCCATTCGATAGTCGATTGAATGACTTGCGCCCAATCAGCCATTGTTAACGCAACTTGGCATTACACATTTAACACGCCATAAACCAAGCACATTCTTATCGCCAGCATTGATTCATATCAACATTTTTATGCGAAAATGCGCCAGATTCCGATTCATCCCGACCAGCCAAAACGATTGATACAGCCATGCCTACCCTTCAGCTCCAACAGCAATTCGACCTCAGCATCAACCCTAACTGGAACACTGATTACAACGCGTCTCCGGCCTTTAGCAGCGATACCATTACCCTGTTCAGCGACTCGGGAAGCCCGGCCGCGCATGGTCTGGTACTAAGCGGCAGCTTTAGCTATATCAGCCCGGGCAGTTTCAGCTACGACGGCACACTGCGCGATGATCCTCAGGGCGCGATCTCCTCTATCAGTTACTACGAAAATGGGCAATTGATTTATACGTTGAGCGACTTGTCGCTTGACATTGCGTCTATCAATACTTATCTGTTTGCCGACAATCTGCCCACGGACTGGATGGGAGGCTTGTATAGCCAATTGCTCGGCGGCAATGACCAACTGACTGGCAGTACTGGCAATGACACCCTGATTGGTTTTGGGGGAAATGACACGATGAGTGGCGGACTGGGCGATGATGTTTACAAAGTTCAGACTTCCGACACCGACATCATAGAGCAAGCAAGCGAAGGAAACGATACCGTTTACAGCTGGGTGGATTACACGCTCCCCGATCAGGTCGAAAATCTTTATTCCGAAACCACTTTTGCCGCCGGCAACGACCTGAACAATACGGTCGTCACCTGGAGCGGCGCGTCGGCCACCGTCTACGGATATGGCGGTAATGATGCGCTAGGGTCATCGGGCGGCAACGATACACTGTATGGCGGCAACGGCAATGACACACTGGACGGTGGCAGCAATGCCGACACGCTGGACGGCGGAGAAGGTGACGATGTCTATATCGTCGATGATGCAGGTGACACGCTCATCGAGGCTGCCGGACAGGGAACTGACACCGTCCGAACCGCGTTCAACTATACACTTGGCGCCAATCTGGAAAACCTCGAACTGAGCGGTTCCGCCCTGACGGGCACCGGCAACACACTGGATAACCGGATCAGCTCCGACAACAACGCGGCGCTGCTGTATGGACTGGATGGCAATGATTTGCTGGAGGGCAATGGCGGCAACGACACGCTCAATGGCGGCAATGGCAACGATACGCTCGATGGTGGCACGGATAATGACAGTCTGATCGGCGGACTCGGCAATGATACTTACGTGATCGACAGCGCCAGCGACGTGATCGTCGAGCTCGCCAATCAGGGCAACGACACCGTCCAGTCCAGCATCAGCTATACCCTGCTCAATGCCAATCTTGAAAATCTGAATTTGATCGGCGACGGACTGACCGGCAAGGGCAATACCGGTGCCAACACACTGATTTCCGACAATGGCGCGGCCATTCTCTACGGGCTGGACGGCAATGACACGCTGTATGGCTACGGCGGCAACGACACGCTTGACGGTGGCAATGGCAACGATGCACTCGATGGCGGCGACGGCAGCGACCGGCTCGTTGGCAATGCCGGCAACGATACATTGCGTGGTGGTAATGGCGACGACATTTATGTGGTCGACTCAGCATCCGATGTCGTGATCGAGAGCAATGGCGACCTGATTACCGGCGGCATTGACACTGTCTATTCCAGTGCCAACCTCACGCTGGGCGGCAATATCGAGAATCTGGTACTCACCGGTTCGGCCGCCCTGACGGGAACCGGCAATGCACTAACCAATATGCTGACCGCCAATTCGGGCAGCAGCACGCTGGATGGCGCGGGCGGCAGCGACACCGCCATCATGGCAGCATCACGCGCCAGCTATGCGATCACGCGAACGGGCGAGGCCAGCCTGGTGCTGAGCAAGGGCACGATCAAGACCACGCTGAAGAATATCGAATACGTCAAATTCAGCGACAGCACGGTCTCATTCGGCGATCTTTTCCTTAACAAGGCCAGCAGCTGGGGAGACACTTTCCGCAGCACAGCCAATGGCAACAAATTTGCCGGCGGTCTGGGCAACGACAGCTATACGGTCAGCCATACAGGCGTTTCGATCACCGAAAATGCCAATAGCGGCACCGACACCGTTCGCACCAGTCTGTCCAGCTACACGCTGGGCAACAATCTCGAAAACCTGACCTTCTTTGCCGGAGAAAGCGGTCAGCACGGCTATGGCAATTCCCTGAACAACGTCATGAGCTCTTATATTGAATCCTATCTGGATGGCGCTGCGGGCAACGACACCCTCATTGGTGGCTCTGGTGCAGATACGCTGATCGGTGGCAGCGGCAACGACAGCATGAGTGGCGGCGCAGGCAACGATCTTTATTATGTGGACAGCAGCAGCGATAAAATCGTCGAAGCAAGCAATTCCGGCACCGACAGCGTCTCTGCCAGCGTGACATACACACTGAGCGACAATGTCGAAAAACTGACACTTACCGGCTCACTCGCCATCAACGGCAGCGGCAACGCTTCTGACAATACCCTGACCGGGAATAGCGCCAGCAACCAGCTTATTGGCGGCCTAGGCAACGATACCCTCTATGGCGGACTGGGCAATGACGTACTTGATGGCGGTACAGGCAGCGATTATCTGGTCGGCGGTTTGGGCAACGACATCTATGTAAGCGACAGCGCACTCGACCAGCTCGTCGAAAACAGCGGCGAAGGCATCGACGAAGTGCGCAGCAGCATCACCACGACGCTGGGCGACAATTTCGAAAATCTCACTCTACTCGGCAGCGCCGGTATTTCCGGCGATGGCAACGCCGCGAACAATGTACTCACCGGCAATGGCGGCAACAATCTGCTTCGTGGTGCAGAGGGTGACGACGTACTATATGGCAATGGCGGGCTTGATATCTTGCAGGGCGACGATGGCAATGACAGCCTGTATGGTGGCGCGGGCGACGATCTGCTCATTGGTGGCAGCGGATTCAATCTGCTGGTCGGTGGTGCCGGCAGCGATCTTTACCGGGTCGACGGCAGTGGCGACACCGTGGTCGAGCTGGCTGGTGAAGGCACCGATCTGGTCGTGAGTACGCTGATCAGTTACCAGCTCACTGCCAATACCGAAAACCTCGTACTGCAAGTCAATGCCATCCATGGCGCAGGCAACGAGCTGAACAACACAGTAACCGGCAATGACCAGAACAACATCCTGCAGGGCAACGCCGGCGACGATGTACTCTCGGGTATGGACGGCAACGACTGGATCGACGGCGGGATCGGCAATGACACCCTGTCAGGCGGCAGCGGAAACGACACGCTGATCGGCGGCAGCGGCAACGATGCGTACTACATCGACACGCCGGACGACGTCATCACCGAATCGACCCAAATCGCGGGCGGAACAGACACCGTTTATGCCGGTTACTCCGGCTATATGCTGCAGGACGGGCTGGAAAATCTGGTGCTCAATAACTACGACCTTGAGGACGATCCGTCTACCTGGTATGGCGCAGCCTCGGGCAATACTGGCAACAACCAGCTCACAGGCAGCTTCGGCAACGACACGCTGGATGGCGGTGCCGGCAACGACACGCTGATCGGCGGCAACGGTGACGACACCTACTACGTCGACAGTGCCAGCGATGTCATCACCGAGGGCGCTTCGGCAGGCAACGATCTGGTCATCGCCACCATCAATTACACGCTGGCTGCCAATGTCGAAAACCTGCTGCTGGCGGGAAGTACCATCCAGGGCACGGGCAATGCAAGCGATAACCAGATTACCGGCAATAGTGCAGACAATACCCTCTCCGGCGGTGCCGGCAACGACCTGCTGCTGGGAGCTGAAGGCAACGATACGCTATTTGGCGGCACTGGCGACGACACATTGGTCGGAGGAGCCGGTGTCGACACACTCGAAGGCGGAGCCGGCAGCGATGTTTTCCGCTTGAGCGCAGACGGCAGCAGCATCGTCATCAACGATTTTACCCTTGGTGAAGATAAGCTCGAGATATCCGCCACTCGTCTTGGCTTTGGTGGACAAGGTCTTCTCACCGAAGGCGGAATGTGGGGTTGTCAGTCCAGCTACGATTTCCGCGATATTAATAGCAACATGCCGTGGCTGAATTTTACTACCGCTTTTGCCGGTGCCGGCACCGCAGAAGGGATAGTCCAGCAGTTAAGTCAGGCCACTGTAATAGGCGGCGGTTATAGCACCGGAGAAGACCAGCTCTGGACAACACGCGATGACAATAATGTGTACTTCTGGGATTTCGAGTCATCGGGTGAGGATCTGGACATCACGGCCGATGAGCTGACCCTTGTGGCAACCGTCAAGACCATCAGCTCGGTCGATGATATGCACTCGCTGCTTTTTGGCACTAGCAGCTATCTGATTGTCTGAGGCTGAGATCTGGCAATCAAAAACAAAACGGGCGATAGCCCGTTTTGTTTTTCCCGTCTCGCTAAGATGAATTAAATCAAACGCCTTAAATCCCATCCAATACCCAGCCAGGTATTTTAACGTAAAAAATATCTAGCAAGGCCTGCATAGTAATACCCCATCAACACTCCGGCTGCGCCACCGTCAGTGCCAGCCCGCCCAGCGACGTTTCCTTGTAGCTGTTTTTCATGTCCAGCCCGGTGCGGTACATCGTTTCGATGACTTTATCGAGGCTGACCAGATGCTGGCCGTCTTCGAGCAGTGCGAGCTGGGCGATCTTGATCGCTTTTTCTGCGGCAACGCCGTTGCGTTCGACGCACGGTACTTGCACCTGTCCGCCAACCGGGTCGCACGTCAGTCCTAGATGATGTTCCATCGCGATTTCGGCGGCATTTTCAACTTGCGCCAGCGTGCCGCCGAGCACGGCACAATATGCCCCCGCGGCCATCGAACAGGCGACGCCGACTTCGCCCTGACAACCGACCTCGGCACCTGAAATCGATGCGTTCATTTTGTACAGCATGCCAATTGCGGCTGCGGTCAGCAGAAAATCGACAATCCCTTCGTCGTTCGCGCCGGGCGTAAAGTCGCGGTAATACTGCAAAACGGCCGGAATAATACCGGCTGCGCCATTGGTCGGCGCGGTCACGATGCGCCCGCCGCTGGCGTTTTCTTCCGAAACGGCAATCGCGTACAAAGTCGGCCACAGCATCACGTCGGCGCGGCCTTCCATATGCATCGCCAACAAGCGCTGATACAGCGCTGGCGCGCGGCGCTTGACTGCAAATGGGCCGGGCAGCCGACCTTCGTGTTGGTAGCCGCGCGCGACGCTGCCCTGCATCACCGCGGCAATTTCAAGCAAGCGGCGACGGATTTCTACTTCATCTAGTTTTGTGCATTCATTGGCCAGCACCAGCTGCGCCATCGTTTTGCCGTGCTCGCGGCACAGCGCCATCAGCTCGGCGCTATTGCAAAAAGAATAGGGAATATCGTCGTCGCTTTGACCCGTTTGCGGCGCAGCCAGCTGAGCCTCGGTCAGAATAAAACCGCCGCCGACCGAAAAATACGTTTCGCGCAATAGCTCGTGCCCATCGGCGGCAAAAGCATAGATTCGCATCCCGTTAGCGTGCTGCGGCAAAAACAAATGCTTGTGCAGCTCGACATCGCGATCCGGATCAAAAGCAATATCAAACTTTCCAGCCAGATGAAGCGGCTCACTAGCACGCAAGGCCTGCATGCGCGGCGCAATGCTTTCCGGATCAATACCCCTTGGCGTATTGCCCTCCAGCCCAAGTACAGCGGCAGCTACCGTGCCATGCCCCTCGCCTGTTAAAGCCAGCGAGCCATACAGATTCACCTTGATGCGCTGTACCTGATCAAGCACGCCCTGCTCAAGTAACAGATCGGCAAATGCTTTGCTCGCCAGCATCGGGCCGACAGTATGCGAGCTGGACGGCCCGATGCCAATTTTAAACAGATCGAAAACACTGAGCATAATGGGTATCTCGCGCTGAACACAGGATCGCTGTGTCATAAGGATTGAGGGGCGTTGCTTAACGTCGGTCGACACACTATCGGAACAAAGCACTTGCCCCGCAATACACGACATCCCCAACTGCGCTGTGCTTTGATCATCCGGCAATAAAAAAGGCCTTGAGTTTGCACTCAAGGCCTTTTGAAGTCGGGCACCGATCAGCTTGGACTTTCGCTTTCTTCGTGTTGCTGCAAAGCCCACATCTGTGCATAAATCCCACCCATCGTCAGCAACTGGTGATGCGTACCGCGCTCGACAATGCGGCCTTGCTGCATCACCAGAATTTCGTCGGAATCCGAAATCGTCGACAAACGATGCGCAACGACCAAGGTTGTGCGGTTGGCTGAAATGGCTTTCAGTTCGGCTTGAATCGCTTTTTCGGTCTGCGAATCAAGCGCGCTGGTCGCTTCGTCGAAAATCAGAATCGGCGGGTTTTTCAGCACTGTGCGGGCAATTGCGACGCGCTGCTTTTCGCCGCCCGACAATTTCAGCCCACGCTCACCAACCGTCGTTTCAAAGCCGTCGGGCAGTGTCATGATGAAGTCGTAAATATGCGCCGATTTGGCCGCTTCGATCACTTCTTCACGTGTCGCGCTCGGCTTGCCGTAGGCGATGTTGTAATAAATCGTGTCGTTAAACAGCACCGTATCCTGCGGAACGATGCCGATTTGCGCGCGCAGGCTGTCCTGCGCCAGATCGCGGATATCGTGCCCGTTGATGCGGATTGCGCCTTGATTGACATCGTAAAAACGATACAGCAGCCGCGATAAAGTCGATTTTCCTGCGCCGCTCGAACCAACCACTGCGACCGTTTTACCAGCAGGAATTGCAAAACTGATGCCGTGCAAAATCGCCCGATTACTGTCGTAGGAAAAATCGACGCCGCTAAATTCGACATTCGCATCATCCAGCGACACCGCTTGCGCGTTTTCTCGGTCTTTGATTTCGGCATTGCGAGACATCAGGCCGAACATTTTTTCCATGTCAGCGAGCGAGTTTTTAATTTCGCGATAAACGAAGCCAAGGAAATTGAGCGGGCCATACAGTTGCAGCAGGAAGGCATTGACCAGCACCAAGTCACCCAAGGTCATCGTTCCCTTCACAACACCGTTCGCCGCCATACCGACCAAGAGCGTCACGCCAACGGCGATAATCGACGCTTGGCCGGCATTCAGAAATGACAGCGACACCTGATTTTTAACCGCCGCCGATTCCCACTTGCTCAGGCTATGATCGTAACGCTCGGCTTCCCAGCGCTCGTTGCCGAAATATTTGACCGTTTCGTAATTGATCAGGCTGTCAATCGCTCTGGTGTTCGCTTTGGAATCCAGATCGTTCATATCGCGGCGAAAATGCATCCGCCATTCGGTCACGCCCAGCGTGAAAGCGATATACAGCGCAATCGTCGCAAATGTCACCGCAGCAAAGCTCCTGTGATATTTTTGCAGCAAAATCGCCGCGACCAGGCCGATTTCGACCAAGGTCGGCAGGATATTAAACAGCGTGAAATTGAGCAAAAACGCGATGCCCTTGGTACCGCGATCAATATCGCGGCTCATCCCGCCGGTCTGTCGTTCCAGATGAAAGCGCAAAGAGAGCTTGTGCAGATGCTCGAACACTTGCAGCGCGATTTTACGAATCGCGCCTTGTGTGACTTTGGCAAAAACCGCATCGCGCAACTCGCCGAGGACCGATGAAAACAGCCGCAATGCGCCATAACCCAGAATCAGCGTTAGCGGCAGCGCCAGTACGACGTCTTTAGCGGCCATCTGGTCAACAATATCCTTGAGCACCAGCGGAACGGCGACGTTGGCCAGCTTGGCCAGCACCAACAGACTTAAAGCCAGAAAAACCCGGCTTTTGTACTGCAGCAAAAAGGGCAGCAACGTTTTGAGCGTTTTCCAGTTATTGCCACCTTCAATCGTGTTACTTGGTCGCATTAATGCAGTGTCCTTGGCATGGAAAGAATAAATTGGGCGATTTCAGCTTCAAACTCGGTGCCATCCGCAGCGATCATCTGATAAGTCCCACGCATCGTGCCAACCGGCGTATCGAGTGTGACGCCGCTGGTATATTCATACGTTTCGCCTGGTGCCAGCTCGGGATGCTCGCCAATCACGCCTAAACCGCGCACTTCCTGCGTTTTGCCGCTGGCGTCTTCGATAATCCAGTGCCGCGAAATCAGCTTGGCCGGGATACTGCCAACGTTTTCTATCGTGATCTGGTAAGCAAAAGTATATTGCTCGGCCGCTTCGTCCGATTGCTCAGGCAAATAAAACGGCCGCGCCTGCACCGCTATTCGGTAACTGTGTTCCACTTCAATCTCCCTTGTCGCGAATCAATGCGTCCAGTCGTTTAAATATTCATCATTACGCCACAATTTGTACGCGTGCAGGATTCTTTGTCTAGCCAAATGGCCGCATAATAACCATTAAACCCTCAAGGGAGTTCTGAAAATGACTTTCCGCATCGCACCCAGTATTTTATCAGCCGACTTTGCCCGTCTTGGCGAAGAAGTTAACAACGTCATCGAAGCTGGTGCCGACATCATTCACTTTGATGTAATGGACAATCATTATGTACCCAATCTGACCATCGGCCCCTTGGTTTGTGACGCCATCCGCCCGTGGACCGACGCGCCGATTGATGTGCATTTGATGGTCAAGCCGGTTGACCGGATTATTCCCGATTTTGCCAAAGCGGGTGCCAATATCATCACTTTTCACCCTGAAGCGTCCGATCATATCGACCGCTCGCTCGGGCTGATACGCGATAGCGGCTGCAAAGCTGGTTTGGTGTTTAATCCAGCAACGCCGCTGCATTATCTCGATTATGTGATGGATAAAATCGACATGATTTTGCTGATGTCGGTCAATCCGGGCTATGGTGGTCAGTCGTTTATCCCAGCAACGCTGGATAAAGCCCGCCAGGCGCGAGCGCTGATCGACGCCTACACCGCCAAAACCGGCCGTGAAATCTGGCTCGAAATCGACGGCGGCGTCAAAGTTGATAATATCGCCGAGATCGCCGCTGCGGGCGTTGATACCTTTGTCGCCGGATCAGCGATTTACGGTCAGCCTGATTACAAAGCAGTGATCTATCAGATGCGCGCCGAATTAGCCAGGGTTAAATAATTTACGTAGGAGCGGGCTCGCCCACGAATGATTCTTGTGACAATTATTCGCGGGCACACCGGTGCTCCTTGCAGGCGAGCCCGCTCCTACGGCTATTTGAATCAAGGATATGCAATGAAACTGCTTCACAATCCACGTTGCAGCAAAAGCCGCGAAGCGCTGACCGCACTCGAAGCAGCCGGTCACTCACCCGAAGTCTGGCGCTATCTGGACGAACCGTTGACCGAGCCGCAGATTCGGGAGTTATTAAGCCAGCTCGGCATCGCACCACTCGCGCTGGTTCGCAGCAAGGAAGACCTGTGGCGAGAATTGAGTGCAGGCAAAACGCTATCTGATAACGACATCATCGCCCTGCTAGCCAGCCACCCGAAACTGATCGAGCGCCCGATTCTGATTCACAATGGCAAAGCCGCGATTGGTCGGCCGCTGGAGAATATCCTCGAGCTACTGAAGTAGCCACCTTCCATTCCCCCCTTTGTAAAGGGGGGTTAGGGGGGATTTCTGCAATCGTCGAATATTTTTTAACGACTCAACGATGCAAATCCCCCCTAGCCCTCCTTCATTGAAGGGGGAACAACAGCGCGGCAAATAGAAGTATCAATGACGAAACATCAAACATACCCAACAGGGTATAGCCATAAAACACAATATAAAATTAACCTACAACAACATACCCTAACATGACCATCCAAGCCCTCGCCTTTGACCTCGACGGCACACTCGTCGATTCGATCCACGACCTTGCCCGCGCTGCCAACGCTGCCCGCGCCGATTTGGGTCTGGCACCACTTGCCCAAGATACCGTCGAAAGCTATGTCGGCGACGGTGCGGCCAGCCTCGTCGCCCGCGTGCTCGCCGACGACATGGCCGCCGAATTTGACGGCAGCGAGTTGCAGCAACAAGGAATGACGCAGTTCAATCTGCACTACCGCGCCGGGCTAACGATTGCGACGAAGTTCTACCCGAAAGTGCAGGAAACGCTGCACGCGCTGCACGAACGCGGCTTGCCGCTGGCGATCATCACCAACAAGCCCGAGCGCTTTACGCTGCCACTCTTGCGCGAACTCGGCGTTTTCGAGCATTTTGACGTGATTATCGCCGGCGACACGCTGCCAGAACGCAAGCCGTCCGCCCTGCCACTGGAATACACCGCAGAAAAACTCGGCGTTTCGCTTGAAAACATGCTGATGGTCGGTGATTCAAAGAATGATATTTTGGCGGCGAAAAATGCCGGCTGCCCGAATGTACTCGTCAGCTATGGCTATGGCGACGAACTCGAAAAAATGGGTGCCGACGCGATCATTCATCGTTTTGATGAGTTGTTCGGTTTTCTAGAGGAATAAATATACTACTCGTCATTTTCCTACTAGAATCCTTCCTTAAAATTACAATTCAAAGAAGATAAAAGTGGTACGGGAATTCTTGATTGACTATTTATTGCCAGTTTTTCTGATTGGCACGGGTGGTGGTGTTTTGATTTATTACTATTTAATTAATAAGCTGCATGATATTTTTCTACGCCACTACCCCTATTTATTCGGTGAAAATCCACAAGATTATCGTGTAAATCTGGATCAACCCTTTCAAGCCCTTAAAGAAGTGCCCCCAATTCTTAAAAGTGGCGAATGGAAAAACCTGCCATCCCAACAGCATATTCAACTATGCGTCTGGACTCGCCGAGTTGATAAAGTCTGGATTGTCAGTTTTATCGGTCTGTTTCTGCCTTTCTTTTTTTAATTCAAAGCTGTAACCACCGTAGGGTGCGCAAATCCCTGCGGGATTTTCACACCCTACTTCTGCAACCGCTCCGCCAGCCCCGATTGCCGTTCTACCCCGCGCCGACTGGCTGCGGTAATCTGTGCTTCTTCGCCCCATAGCTGAGGCCGCCTTTGGCGTGAATGGTGTCTGTGGCGAGGTCATTAGGGCCTGCGCCAACGCTTAGTAATGGTATCGGCACTGCACAATAATCAGCACTTCATCCTGAACGCAATAAACCAGCCGATGTTCTTCATTGATACGACGTGACCAGAAGCCGCTGTATTGATGCCGCAGCGGTTCAGGCTTGCCGATACCCGCGAAAGGTTCGCGCTGAATGTCACGAATCAGCACCATGATGCGCTTCACAACGATGCGATCCGAGCTTTGCCAGTACTCAAACTGTTCCCACGCTTTTTCAGTAAAAGTAACTTTCATTCACCGGGTAGCTCGGGTAGCTCCAATGCGACGGTGCGACCTTGCCGAATTTGCGCAATCGACTCATCCAATGCCTTGGCATTGGCTGGGCTGCGGGTCAGGTAGGCGGTTTCTTCCAGCGCTTCATAATCCGACAGCGCCATAATCACAACCGGCTCACCACGCTGGGTGGTCACAATGACCGGGGCGTGATCTTCATTGACTTTGCGCATCACCTCGGCAAGGTTCGCGCGGGTATAGCTATACGTGAGGGCTTGCATGATGAATTCCCAGCAAAAGATTGTACCAAGTTTAGCACATATCCATGGGTAATATGAAGAAGTCAAAATCAGCGGCTCGGAGCGCAAGCCTTAAGGTCTGTTGAGGTTTGGTTTGCAAACCGCGTTTGAGCTGATTTTGGCCTGAAACTAGGCACAAGACGCGCCGCATAGTGATTCTTAGCCTTTCGTACGCTATGACCTTATTTCAATAATCGCTCCGCCAAGCCTGATTGCCGTTCAACTTTCTTCGCCACCGCTTGTCGGATCGTCGCGGCTTCTCCCCATAGCGTGACTTGCTCTTTGGCGCGCGTGATGGCGGTGTAGACCAGCTCGCGGCTGAGCAGACGGTTTGCGCCGGATTCATTGCCGGGCAGCAAAAGCAGAACATGGGCAAATTCCGATCCTTGCGATTTGTGCACCGTCATTGCAAATGCGCTTTCGACACCAGCCAGCCGCGACGACGCAACCTTCCTTGTGCTGCCATCGGCCTGCAGAAAATGCACCCACAGCTTGCCATCCTGATCAGGCAGCGTCAGGCCAATATCACCGTTGTACAAGTCGAGCTCGTACAGATTTTGCGGCACCAGCACCGCGCGACCTGCGTACCAGCTCTGATCCGGCTGGCGCAGGCCGCGTTTGACAAGGGCTTGTTCGAGCAAGACATTGATTTGCTCGACACTGGCCAGACCATGCTTGAGCGGACTCAGAACGCGGAACTGGTCAAAAATTCTAAATACGAGCTCAGCACTGCTGATCTGCGACTGATATTCGGCCACTGCAGCAAAATACGGCTCATATCCTTGCCAGACCGGTGTGAGCAAGGCGGCCCCCGCTTGTGCCGGATTATGTTCATACCAGCGCAAAGGCGTTTGCTCATTTTGAGCGGCTAAGGACTCAAGCCGGTGAGCTTGCAGGATTTCAGCGACTTTGCGGCTTTGTTCGGTATTGATCGCCTTGGCAAGCTGGCCAATGACGCCGGAAAAGCGGTAGCTTTTTTGTAGTGTAATGACCTGATCACCCATGATGCTTGGCGAAAATTCGGGCTGGACAGTTTGTCCGCTTGTGGCGCTAAGCTGCGCGGCAAATGAGGCTGACAGCCCGACGCCATCGCACAGATCGCCCATCACCGCGCCGGCTTCGACCGAGGCGAGCTGATCTTTATCACCAAGCAAAATGAGTCTGGCGTGGCTGGGCAATGCGTCGAGCAATTTGCTCATCAAGGCCAGATCAATCATCGACGCTTCATCGACAACCAGGACGTCAAGCACCAGCGGATTGCCGGCATGATGGCGAAACTGTACCGAATTGGGGCGGTAGCCCAGCAAGCGATGCAGCGTACTGGCCGTGTCTGGAATAGATTGCGCGACCAAAGCGGAAATATTGATTTTCGGGTCCATTTTGGCTTTGCGGATTGCTTCCTGCATCCGCATTGCGGCTTTGCCAGTCGGCGCGGCGAGCATGATGTGCAGTGGGTTTTCGCCACTTTGAAGCAGCGCCAGCAGTTTCACCACTGTCGTTGTTTTGCCCGTTCCGGGGCCGCCGCTGATGACCAGCAGTTTTTTCTGCAAAGCGGCAGCCACAGCAATCCGCTGCCAGTCGATTTCATCGGGCTTCGCTTCGCCAAACAGCTGATTTAGCTGTTGCGGCAAATCCGGATCGGGCACGATGGTTTGCGCCGCCAAAGCCCGGATTTGCTGCGCCAGCCGCGCTTCATACGCATGATAACGCGCCAGATACAGTCGGCCATGTTCCGCAATCAGCGGAGCAAAATCGCCTGGCGCACCGACCAGGCCACTGACCTGCCACTGAAGCAGATTGACACCCGATGGCATCGCCACACACACATCGCCGCGCTCGGTCGCGCTCGCCGCCTGCAAAGCCAGCCCCAGCAAATCAGGTGGTGCATCAGGCGCTTTGCGCCGCAGCAAATCAACAAAGGCTTGCGCAAACGGCGAAGTACTTTTGAGTGAAAAATCCAGATTAGCAGTCATCATTCTCTCGTCCTCCCAGCACACGATCCAGCGCCTCAATCAGCGCCACGCTGGGCTTGTCAAACCAGATGCCAGCCTCGCCCTCTGCCGGATGCATACCGCGAATAAACAGATACAACACACCGCCAAAATCGCGCTCGTAGTCATAACTTGCACCAAGCCGAGCCTGCATATGACGATGCCAGGCAATCACATACAACAGATATTGCAAATAATAATGCGCGTCACTCATCGCCTCGGTCAGCTTGTCGCGCCGGTAATCGGCGTAGGCATTGCCCAGATGATTGGATTTGTAATCGGCAATGTAATACTTACCCTCGTGAACACAGACCAGATCGATCACACCATTCAGATACGCCGTTAGCTGCTCAGGCTTGAGCCGCTGACTGGCGGCGATAAATTCTGCGGGCACTTGCTGTTCGGCCAATACCCGGCAAAAAGCGGCCAGATCCAGTTTTGGGCAATGCATCAGAAACGGCCATTCATTCAGCCTTTGCGCTGCGCTCAGGTCAGCGAGTTTGAAGCCTGCAATACCTAATGGGGTATCGATCACTTCACCCAGCCATAATGAGACCTGCGGCAATATACCCTGCCCTTCTTCATCCGTCTGCTGCGCGAGCAAGCCAACGCGCTGTAATTGCCGGGCGACCACCGCATCCCAATTGCTGCGATCTGGCTGCGCAAAATTCCAGTGCTCGAACATGCCATGCAAGGCCGTTCCGGCGTCGGCGCCGCGCGTAAAAGTAAACCGCAGGGGCAAATCGGCCTGCGCTTGCGCCAATACTTCGGCGGTCGCCAGCCCATCGTGATCTTCGCCCGTTTCGGCGTGTGCATGCCGCGCCTGCCCGCGTGATAAGGACGAAAAACTCACCAGCCGCCACGGCGCAGCCAGCATCCGGTTGCGCCAGTGCGCCGTTTGCAATACCACATCATGCTCGGCCTTGATTTGATATTTTTGTGCCCCGTCACGCCAATCACTTACCGTCGCCCCCAGCCGCGCAAATGCATCGGCCAGTTGCGGCACGCTCCATTCGGCAATCTGATCGCGCAGGCAAATTCCATCGCGATCAAACAGCACCTGCGCCAGCGGCGCATTCTGCAAACCGGGTTTGGAGAAATGATGCAGATTTTCAAACGCCGGATACGCCAGATACAGCCGGTGCTTGGCGCGAGTCAGCGCGACATACAGCAAGCGCATTTGTTCGGCGTAGGCTTCAAATTCGGCCGTTTCCAGCGCAGTGGCTTGCTCAGGCGTTCCGGCGTCAACGCGCAGCTCGCCATTTTCATCGTGAAAAGCAACGAGCCGCGTATCGCGCACCAGCTCTTTTTTGCCCGTCCAGCTCAAGGGGCAGAACACAATCGGATATTCCAGACCTTTGGAAGCATGGATCGTCACCAGCTTGACGCGGTCGGCGTCGCTTTCGAGCCGCATCTGCTGCGCTTCGGCCTGCGCGTTCGGCTCGGCCAGTTGTCGTTCCAGCCACGCCAACAGCAGCGCCGGACTAGGCCGGGCGCGATTTTCGTTCTGGATCAGCTCGGCAACGTGCAGCAAATTGGTCAGGCGGCGCTCGCCATCGTCAAAAGCGAGCAAGCGCATCGGTGCCTGACTCGTGACCAGCCAGCGTCGGAACATCGCCATAAAGCCCGCTTTGCGCCATTCATCGCGCAAAGCTTGCAGCATCTCGATCTGGCTTAGCCACGCCGCATCGTCGGCCTGCAGCGCAATCAATTGTTCAACCGAATAACCCATCACCGGGCTAACCAGCGCGCGGCGCAACAAGGGCGCGCTGGCTGGCTCATTCACCGCTTTAAGCAAAGCCAGCAAGCCCTGCGCCTCGCCCGACTCGAACACACTGCTCCGCGATTGTGATACCGACGGCACACCCAGCTGGGTCAGCGCCTTACGCATTTGCGCAGCCTGATGGTGGCTGCTGACCAGCACGGCGATATCGCCGGGCGCAACAGAGCGGCCGCCCAGACTGGACTGCAGTTCGGGAGCCAGAATATGCGCGATTTCCTGCGCTACGCCCTGATAACAATCGCGCTCGGCGTATTTGGTTTTGCTGCTTTGCCAGACAAAAGCATGCACAGCGGCTCTATCGTCGGCGATCTGCAATTTCGACTCGCCGCTTTGCTTGGCCTTGATGTGCGGATGCTTGATCCGGCTTTCGACAAAAGCATGATCCGGCGCAAACAGCGCGTTTACAAAATCGATAATGCGCGCATCGGAGCGGTAATTGGTATCAATCGAATACTGCCCGACCGCCTGAGCGCGCGCGCCCAGATAAGCGTAAACATCAGCGCCACGGAAAGCATAAATCGCCTGTTTCGGATCGCCCACCATAAAAAACGGCAGCACCTCGCCGTCTAGCGTCGGGCGGCCAAACAGCGTGTCGATAATGGCAAACTGCGTCGGGTCGGTATCCTGAAACTCGTCGACCAGCGCTGCGCGATAACGCTGATGCACTTTGGCAATCAGATGCGCCGCACGCGTTTCATCCCGCAGCGCACCAGCCAGCATCGTCAGGCTATCATCGAACGACATTTGTCCGGCCTGAGCCTTGCGATGCGCCAATTGCTCGCGCAAAAAACGGCCAAAGCGCAGCAGCCAGTGATTGAAATACAGCGCCAGATCCTGCTCCAGCGTTTTGCGCGTATCAAACAAATCATCGAGCGCGGCAAAAAAATCATGCTGCGGTACATCATCCTGAAATTTTTTCAGCACTGCGGCATCGAGTTTGCTTTGCGCCAGCGCAGTCAATTCGGCGGGTAATTGCCAGCGTTCAGTTGCAAAAAATTCGCTGACACGCCCGCCCCACGCCAGATTCGCAGTGAAATCGAGCTTGGCCGTTTTCTTGTAAATACCCGCTTGCCAGCTCGATTGCAGCAGACTGGTGATTTGCGCTGCATCCCAGACCCGGCGCGCCCCCGCCAGCGCCGATTCCCAGCGCTGCTGCAGCACAACCAGCGCCGGTGCCGCGGGTAAATCAAGCAGGTTTGCAGCGTCAAGCCGCGCCAGACTCGCGGCCAGTTTGCCCAGCGTATCGACGTTCACGCCACGAGTTCGCGGCGCAATGCTGACCGATTGCAAATAATCGACCCAAAATACAGGAGACGGGTATACCTCGCTACGCCAGTAATCCATTGTTATTTGAGCCAATACCTCGCCTTCATCACTGATCATTTCACGATCAAAGTCAAATCCGGCTTCAAATGCCTGCTCGGTCAGCAGCCGCTGGCAGAAACTGTGTATCGTCGAAATCGCCGCCTGATCAAGCGTCGCCAGCGCCAGCCTGAGCTGGTTCAGCAAGGCCTTGGCATCAACACGCGGGTCGTCCCGCACCTGTTGCCAGACTTTCTCGCAGAATGGTTCAGCCTCATCACCGAGCTTAAAGGGAGAGTCCTGCTCGAAAGTCTGTGCCAGCTGAGCCAGTCGCGTGCGAATACGGTCTTTGAGCTCGGCCGTCGCCGCCTTGGTAAAAGTCACCAGCAGGATTTGCTCTGGCAACAAACCTCGCGCCGCGTCAAATGAGGGTTGATCCGCATTTTCAGCAGCCCCCAGCACGAGTCGCGCATACAGGCCGGTAATATTAAAAGTCTTGCCGGTCCCGGCGGACGCTTCGATCAGATTGCGCCCTGACAAGGAAACCGTGTGGACGTCGAGGGGCTGTAAATGCAGGGTCGGCTTTAGCCGATCTTCACCCCTGCCTTGATGGACATGGTTGGAGACTGCCGACCCGAGCGCCGCCCCTACAACCGATTCGACCTGCGAACTGAGATGGTTTTCATTCATTTCATGGCCTCCCACTCAGCCAGATCAGCTTCAAGTGACCTTTCAACCACGCTGGCATTCATCATGCCCAGTAGCGTTTCACACCACGCAGCAAAATCGGATCGGTGTTCCGAATCTTCATCCAGCGGATCATCCGGCCACAAAAGCTGGATCGCCGCGTCGGCGTATTCGCCCGGATGGTTGAAATCATCCTGCCATTTTTTTTCGGCTGCCGACCAGCGTTTGGCTTCATCATCAGCATCGACAGCAATCCACGCCAGCGCAGCGCGCGGGAAAAAAGCTTGTGGCTGTTGCCAGTTGGCGCGGTAAAACGTCAGTAATTGAGCAAGCTGCCGGCGAGCGACTTCGCAAGGGATGGGCGCGTAGCACCAGACTTTATCGGGAGACAGCGCGCGCGTCTGATCCGGCAGCGCATCGGAGAGCGCGCACAAAGCCAGATGCCGCACCCAGTATTTGAGAATATCGCGCGGGTACAGGCAACTCCGTGCAATGATCTGGCCTTGCGGGTACAAATCGGCCAGAGTAAGTGCCAATTCGACTTCGATCTGATCGGCTAAATCACCCGGCGCAGGCGCAATGCTGAGCCGGATAAAGTCGGCCACCACCGGTAATGCTTCCCCCTGCCGATACAGCGGCAAAGCCTCTTTGAGCGCCTGCGCGGCAGCAAGCTCGCCGCTGATCAATAATTTGCCCGGCGTACCCAGCGGCGCAATGCCTTGCGCTGCGAGCAATGGCGCTGCGGCTGTGCCATATTTTAGCCCCGCATCGCGCACGGCACGGTCGGCAAAATCGCGCAGATCAAACGGTTCATCATCGGCGAGCGCAGCATCAGCGTCGTCGAGCACCAGATTCGCGCGTTTGCGTAGATAAAATGCAGCGGGCTTGGCCAGACATTCAACCAGATCGGCCAGGCTGATTTGTGTCGGGGCGGGCTCCAATTCACTTAATTCGTCATTCCGGCACAAGCCGGAATCCAGAAGCAATGCGGATTGAACCGTTACACTGGATACCGGCGTTGCGTTGAGCGCTTCCGCGGCTTCGCCCAGATTGATCAAACGTACTGCGGCGTCCCGCTGATTGATTAAACAATTTGCGGCGTCCCGCTGACGGATTAGACAATTTGCGGCGTCCCGCCACAGCGGATTAAACGACTGCCAGCGGGTATTGGCTTCAAAGCCAATAGGGCTAAAGGCTTGCAGCGGATACTCATGGATTAGTTGTGCATCAGGCAGAGCAAATCCTTTGCTGATGCAGTCAAGCACATCCGACACCAGCACCGACGGTGGATAGGCTTCGTTATCGCTCACGCCGCGACCGACCCACGACAGGTACAGCGCATCGCGCGCCGCGAGCAGGATTTCCAGAAACAGAAAACGGTCGTCCAGCCGGCGTGAACGGTCGCCCAATCGCGGGTTTTGCGCGATCAGATCGAAACCAGCTGCGGCCGGATTGCGCGGAAAATCGGCCTCGTTCAAGCCCAGCACCGCAATCACGCGGAACGGCAAGCCGCGCATTGGCACCATCGTACAGAAGGTAATCCCGCGCGACATAAAGCCCGAGCCACGGCTGCTGGTATCAAAACAATGCCGCAGCCAGTCGAGCACAACAACACGCTCGACGGTCTCGTGCAGATCGGCCAGCTCGGCCTCAACAGCAATTTTCACCAGCGATTCGCGAATCGCCTGCAGTAGCAGCCGCTCGGCATCGACACTGCCGTCGAACAGCAAAAACGCATCAAGCAACTCCAGCGCCAGTACGCTCCAGTCCGCCAGACTGCGCGGCGCTTTGAGCTGCTCTCGCCAATGGGTTATGGTCGCAATCAAATCGGCGAGCTTGGCCAGCAAGGCAACTTGCGAGCCTTCCAGATCATCCCACGGCGCAAGATCATGCCACAGCGGAATCGCTTCGCCTGCCAACGCCTGCGGCAAAGCAGCACCGAGCAGCAAATTATCAAGCCCGGCGCGCCAGGTATTGGCAGCGCCCAGCTCGGCCAGAGCGCCGCCGCCGAGTTGATCGGCAAATTCGGCGCGATGCGCCTCATCGAGCCCCCAGCGTATCCCGGCGGCGGCAATCCAGTGCTGCAACACGGCCAGATCATCCGCGGCAATGCCAAACCGCGCTGCCAGTTGCGGCGTTTCGATCAGGCCGAAAATTTCGTCGGCGGTACAACGGCTATCGGGCAGATTGAAAAGCTGCAAATAAACCGCAATGGCCGGGCATTCCTGTGCGGTCGTCAGATCGGCAATGTTGTATGGCAACACTGGTGCGCCTGCCGCTGCTGCGCCGCCGAATACCGCTTCGATCAGCGGCGCATACGGCCCCAGATCGGGCAAAAGTACCGCAATATCGGAAGCCAGCAGGCTCTTGTCACGGCTGAGCATATGACAAAGCTGATCGTGCAGCACTTCAACTTCACGCATCGCGCTGTGACAGCTATGAAAAGTCAGCGACCAGTCATCGGGAGCAACAATCTGGCGATTGCCCGCATCGCGCGGGTAGAGATTGAGAATATCCGACTGCAGTGTTCGCAGCAGCGTGGTATCGGCAAGACGCTCGCACGGATCGCTAAACAGCGGTCCATCACCGCCGACCGACCACGGAAAACGCTCGGTCACGGCGCGGAAAAAATCGCGTCCGGCCTTGCCCATGCTGGCGAGCAGCGGATGGCCGATGTCGAGGTATAAAGATTCCTGTGGCTGTTTTTCCAGCTCAGCGCGGGCAAATGCGCGTGGGCTGACAATCGCGCCCCAGTCTTCGCGGCATGGGTTAAGCAGAAACAGATTCACGTCGATATGCTCGGACAAGGCGCCCAGCACGTCGATATACGCTGGCGGCATGCTGCTGACACCAAACACCGTCAGCCGCTCGGGCAGGCGTTGTACCAGCACTTGCGGATTTTGCGCCCATTGATCAAACAGCCGGATAAACATTTCGGCGCGATGCGGGATGCTATTTTCCGTATTTTCAGCGGCGGATTCAGACTCGATGCTCTGTTTGACTTCCTGCCAAAGCATCGCCTGCCAGGCTTCATCGGCACCCAGACCGACCAGCCGCCCCGCTTCCCATTCAGCGATCCAGTCGCTGCGAAAAACCAGATATTGATCGAACACGTCGGCGAGCTTGCCCGCCAGCGCCATCCGCCGCCGCGCATCGCCCTCGGCTAAATAAGCGGCAACAATCGGGCTGGCCTCGCGCGCGCTTGACTCGGTCAACAAACGGAACAATCGCCAGGCCAGCGGACTCGAACTATACGGCGAATCGGCCGGCAGCCCCGGCATCGCATCCTGCAGCAAACGCCAGATAAACCCCGCCGGCAAGGCAAAATCAACGCCAGAACAAATCCCTACCCGCGCAGCCAGTTGAAAGCGCAACCAGCGCTCCATCCCCTTGCTCGAAACAATGATTTTTTCGCTGGCAAACGGATCGGCCAGCGGAACGGCAAACAGCGCCTGCATCAATTCAAACAGGTTTTCGAGGCGATTGGACTGGTAAATATTTAGGCGGGAAGTCATGGCAAAGTCCGTGGCAGGATGCGGACATTCTAACCGATTTAGGGGCTGACTTTGGGCTGACAGAATGTTTCGATTATTTGCTGAAACACGATCGTTTTTAAAGCAGCTTGAAAACGAAATTTAAGATTACTATGCCTGAACCGTCGGTTTCGCCCGCCAGTATTGTAGGGTGCACTGAGCGCAGAGAATTGCACGCTCCGATTTCCCTTTAATCCGGTATTGCCCTGAGCCACAAAAATGCTTTAATCAAATGAGACGATATACAGTCAAACCAGCTATCAGGAGCATGCCATTTTGTTGCAGCACCGTTTCATCCAATTCGTCTGCCTCATGCAAATCCTGCTGGGTTCGTTTGCGTACGCGCGCGAACCGGTCAAGCTCGCCGTGCTCACGGCCAGCCCACCCAGCAGGATCGACGCCATCGTGCTGACTGAAGTCTACCGGCGAGCCGGGATTCCTTTAAGATTGATCACGATGCCCGGTTTGCGCGCGAGCGCCGAAGCCGATTCGGGCCGCATCGACGGCGAAGTCGCCCGTGTAAGCAGCTACGGGAAGCAATATCCGAACCTGATCCGGGTCGAGCCGCCGATTGACGCACTCACGGTTTCTGCCTACTTCAAAAAAAGCCTGAATGCGCAAATCAAAACCAGGGATGATTTGAAAAAATACTCCATCGGCTACGTTCGCGGACTCAAAGTACCCGCCGAACTCGTTATGAATTTTCCGAGAGTCCTCGATACCCAGTCGTCCAAATCATTGGTGCAAATGCTCAATGCGGATCGTTTTGAAGTCATCGTGAACAACAATAGCTCAACTGATTTTTACATCAACCAGATGGGGCTCAAAAATATCGAAAAAGTCGAGCTCCGGCACGAACCACTGCATCATTATCTGCACAAAAAACACAGCGATCTTGCTCGCATAATCAGCGCGACCATCACCCAAATGATTCAATCTGGCGAGCTGGCCAAACTGCTCAAACAGGCTGAGTACGAAGTCCTAAGTGGCATCGAGAAAACGCCGGAATAAGCGAATTTACGTTCGGAAAATCCGGCTAACTATTTAATTTGCTAAACTCAAACCACACCTCCGCAATCCCCGCCGAGTACCCCATGCAACTCACCCGCCTGCAAGTGACCAATTTTCGCGGTATCAGTCAGGTTGACCTGATGCTCGATACGGCTGCGACGGCTTTGTTTGGCGAGAATAACTGGGGCAAGACGAGTCTGATTGTCGCGCTGAGTCGTTGCCTGACTAGCCCTACGCCGGTCGAGCAGCTGTTTACTCACGAAGATTTTCACCGCATCTCCAATACCCGTGCCAGTATTGCCCGGCGGCTCAATATCACCTTGTACTTTCAGGGACATACCCCCAGCAAGGCATTCAAGCCGGTGAGCTTTGCGCCGCCCGAGCATGGCGACGAGGCGCATCCGGTTCAGCATCAGCCGGGCGATGTGATGATTGCATTGCGTTTTATGGCCGAGCGTTTCGGCCATGGCGAAATTCGCGCGCGGCGCTATTTTATTCATGCGGACGGTAGTGAAATTCTCAGTAGTGAAATCCTCAGCGGCGAAACCGAACACCCGAATACCGACGCGCTCGCCGACGAGCTGATCCGCCTGCATCCGGTGTTGCGTTTCAAGGACATGATGCTGACCGACTGGCTGGAGCATCCGCGTCTGTCGGGCAAGCCACAACCGGAGGACCCGGTGCTGGCGGCGAGCGATGCCGTGCGGACGGTTTTCGAGCGGATTCTGACTGTGCCGCACCAGCTGCACCCGCAGGAATTGCGTCAGGGTTTGGCTGCGATGCAGCAATTGCTCAGTGAAAATGCCACACTGGTCACGCGGATGGATCATGAAGCGCCAGCGCAACGGCTCGCCGAGCAGATCGCCGAAGCGCCGCTTAATTTTCGCGATGAAGACAGCTTGCTCGACATCGCCAACCGGACCGGCTCGAATCTGCGTCGCGTGGCATTGCTGATGCTGATTGGCGCGCTGCTGAACGCCCGCGGTGAACACGCGATCAACCGCGAGGCCAGCCCGATTCTGCTGATGGAAGATCCGGAAACGCATTTGCACCCGATCCAGCTGGCGATGATCTGGGGGCTGATCGAGCAGTTGCCGCTGCAGAAAATCATCACGACCAATCATGGCGACCTGCTGGCGAGTTTTCCTCAGCGCGCCTTGCGGCGGCTGGTGCGCTGGCCGAGCCATATTCATGTTTATCAGCTTGCAGCCAATGCGTTGTCGATTTCCGATGCCCGAAAAGTTGCTTTTCATATTCGCAGCAACCGCGCCAGCAGCATGTTTGCCCGCGTCTGGCTGCTGGTCGAAGGCGAAACCGAGTTCTGGTTGCTACCCGAATTGGCGCGTATTTGCGGGCTGAACTTCCCGCTCGAAGGAATCCGTTGCGTCGAGTTCGCGCAGGCCGGATTAGCACCTTTGATCAAATTTGCCGACCAGATCGGTATTCACTGGCATGTGATTTGTGATGGCGACGATGCGGGGCAGAAATACCAGCAACGCGCACAAAAACTGCTGCGCGGCCGCGATGAAGACCGGCATATCACTGTGCTGCCCAGCCGCGATATCGAACATTTTTTGTGGGATAACGGTTTTGCCGATATTTATCGCGAAGCGGTCAATCACTATAAAAACCCGATGTCGCCCCAGCACGCCGCAGCGCTGGCTGCACAGCAAGCCGCCCAAATGGCCGAATCATTACCTGACGATGAAATCATCAGCCGTGCGTTGCGCTACCGCAGCAAACCAGGAATGGCGCTCGAAATCGCCGAAGCCGCCGAACTCGCTGGCCGTGACAGCATTCCGGCTTTACTGCAAGACATGTTTGCGATTGTGCAAGCGCGTAGCAGCAGTTTGCCGGAGTATTGAGCTCATACCCTCCTACGTATTTCCCTGCAGGCATTGATATACAAAATCTACAGCGCTATACCTCAATAGGATCAACATCGAGCGTCCAGCGGGCTTTACCGGTTTTGATGATTTCGACTTGCGGCATGGCCTGATGCAAGGCGCGTTGCAACTGGGCGCGTTGTGGAGCGGCAATCAAGAGTTGCGCGCGTTCGACGCCGGCCTTTTTGACCATCGTTGCGGCAACAGGATGATTGAGCGTCAAGGGTTGCAAGAATTCGGGAGCCAATTGCTCAAAACAGCCGCGAATCTGCTTGAGTAAATCCAGCGCCTGTTCAATCTCGGGCGCTTCGGCGCGGAATAATGCCCATGCTGCAGCGGGCGGCAGCAACAATTCGCTACGCTCGTTCAGCGTGCGGTCGGCAAACGGTGCGTAATCGCGCCCCAGCAGCTGGTGATAAAACGGGTGATCGGCAAACGCCGTCTGGATCATCACTTCGCCCGGATTTTCGCGTCGTCCGGCGCGGCCTGCGACCTGAGTCAGCAGCGCAAATAATCGCTCTTCGGCGCGGAAATCAACGCTGAATAGGCCGGTATCGGCGTTCAGCGCGACGACCAGATTGAGTCGGTCAAAATCATGGCCTTTGGCGAGCATTTGCGTGCCGATCAGAATATCGGCCTCGCCCGAGTGCACCTGCGCCAGCGCGGCATCCATTTCGCCTTTCCTGCGCGTCGAATCACGGTCAATGCGCAGAATGGTTTTGCCCGGGAAGTGTGTAGACAGCGATTCTTCCAGCCTTTGCGTCCCCTGCCCGACCGGTTTTAAATCCTGATTGCCGCAATCAGGGCAAGCGGCGGTGATCGCTTCTTCAAAGCCGCAGTGGTGACAACGCAGGCGGCGCTCGCGCAAATGCAGTACCAGCCGCGCCGAGCAATGGCGGCAGCTCGCCATCCAGCCGCATTCACCGCATTGCAGCACCGGCGAATAGCCGCGCCGGTTGATAAACACCAATACCTGTTCACCGCGCTCCAGCACTTCGTGCATTTTCGCCAGCGCCATCCGGTTAAAACCGTCGATCAGACCGGCCTTTTTGACCGGCAACAAGGTGATTTTCGGCAATACCGCGCCCGGAACGGCTCGCTCGCGTAGCGGCAACACATCATAGCGACCTGCTCTGGCATTCGCCCAGCTCTCGATACTCGGGGTGGCACTGCCCAGCACCACCGGCACTTTGGCGGTACGCGCGCGGTAAACGGCGACATCGCGCGCCGAATAGCGCAAACCGTCTTGCTGCTTGAAAGACGGGTCGTGCTCTTCATCGACGACGATCATGCCGAGCTGCGGCATAGGCGTAAAAACAGCGAGGCGCGTACCGAGCACAATCCGTGCGTCACCCGACATTGCCGCCAGCCAGTTCACCGCGCGCTCGGTGTCGTTCAAGCCGCTGTGCAAGCACGCCATCTGTATGCCGGGAAAACGCGCACGAAAACGCCCTTCGAGCTGCGGCGTCAGATTGATTTCGGGAATCAGCACCAGAACCTGCTCGCCACGGGCGAGCACGGCGGCGATGGTTTGCAGATAGACTTCGGTTTTTCCGCTGCCAGTAATGCCGTACAGTAAATACGGCATAAAGCCGCTGGCGCTGCTCAGCCTTTGCACTGCGTGCGCCTGTTCGGCGTTCAGCGGCAGTGCCGGGCTGGCGGCGGCGAGTACCGTCGTTTCGGCAGCAGTTTGCACCAGACCTTGCTCCAGCCAGCCTTTCGCCCATTTCAAGCCGCTATCATGAACGCGGCGCAGCGCGGCGGCGGTATGCGGAACGGCCAGAGATTCGGCTACGCGGCGCTGCGCATGCGCGCGCTTGCTGATACTCGCCAGCAGAGCGTCCACATCGGTCGCGTAATACACACAGGCTGGCGCCGGGCTCTTGAAAGCAGGAACGGCACGAAACGCCGTCGGCAAGGCACTACTGAGCACACAACCGAGCGGGTGGTGATAATAATCGGCGACAAACTGGCATAGCGCGAGCGTGACCGCTGGCAACGGCGGCAAGTCATCGCGCACAGCCAGAATCGCGCGCGTTTTGCCGGCGTAATCACCGGCATCGGCGCAGCGCTCGATCACAATGCCGGAAAGTTGGCGCGAACCAAACGGCACAATGACGCGTTGGCCAGGCTGCAGATTCCAGTTGCCGAAGTCACCAACCGCGTAAGCAAACAGGCGGTTGAGTGGCACATCGAGTGCCACCATCACAAAACTGCCACTCACTTGGATATCTGCCTTAAGAAGGATTCACCACATTTGAAGCGCAGTGAAAGTGCAAAAAATCATACAAATTGCTTATCCCCAGAATCTGTGGATAATTTTGTGGGCAAACCACCTAAAACCGGAAAAAACCCAATCAGGACTTGATGATGTTTAGATTGCACAAAAATTAAGCTAAAAATTAATAATCAATCAATTCAACAACTTATCGTTTGTCAAGAATTTGAAACTATATTTTCACACCCTATTGACAAGATAAAAATGGCTTTACGCTCAATGTGTATAACTTGACAATCATTTGCAGTCCAACACTTCAAGAACAGCGCACAAGTCAATGATTTTTAATCACATTACAAAACAAAAGCCATCTGTAAGAATTATGATTTCTTAGCCGAAAAACGATGAACGGCAGCAACCAGCGCCGCAGCATGATCAGGGTTGGTGTATTGCGAAATACCATGCCCCAGATTGAACACATGCCCGGTCTTCGCCGCACCGACACTGTCGTAACTATCGAGAATCCGTTTCACCTCGGCCTCAATCGCCTGCGGCGGCGCAAACAGCGCAACCGGATCAAAATTGCCTTGCAGCGCAACCTTGTCTCCAACGCGGCGACGCGCTTCGCCAATATCGGTCGTCCAATCCAAACCAATCGCGTCGCAACCGCTCGCTGCGATGTCTTCCAGCCACTGCCCACCGCCCTTGGTAAACACAATCACCGGCACTTTGCGACCGTCGTTTTCGCGCTTCAGGCCAGCAACAATCCGCGTCATATACTGCAGCGAGAATTCCTGGTATTTGCCAAACGGCAGCGAGCCACCCCAGCTATCGAAAATCTGCACCGCTTGCGCCCCCGCTTCGATTTGTGCATTTAGATAATCGATGACTGTGAGGGTATTGACCTCCAGGATACGGTGCAGCAGGTCTGGCCGCGCATACATCATGGTTTTGATATTGCGATAATCGCTTGAGCTGCCGCCTTCGATCATATAGCAGGCCAGCGTGTACGGGCTGCCAGAAAAACCAATCAGCGGAACGCGATTATCCAAAGCCTTGCGAATCGAGCTCACCGCGTCGGTGACATATTTCAGCTCGGTGCCGACGTCAGGCACGAACAATTTGGCCACATCCTCTTCGGTGCGCACCGTACGCTCAAATTTCGGGCCTTCGCCTTCGGCAAAATACAGACCCAAGCCCATTGCATCGGGCACAGTCAGAATATCGGAAAACAGAATCGCCGCGTCGAGCGGGAAACGATCGAGCGGTTGCAGCGTCACTTCGGTCGCCAGCTCGGTATTTTTGCAAAGCTGCAAAAACGAACCGGCATTTTTGCGTGTCGCGCAGTATTCAGGCAGGTAGCGCCCGGCCTGACGCATCATCCACACTGGCGTGTATTCAACAGGCTCACGCAGCAGCGCGCGCAGGAAGGTGTCGTTTTTTAACATGTCTAGAAATCCACAAAAATAAAATCCACCACAGAGGCACAAAGGCACAGAGTGAGCTCAAACGCTTGTTCTCTGTGCCTCTGTGTCTCTGTGGTTTGTATAATTTAACGGTTGAGTGCCCACTTGCCCTGCCCCTGGCAGTCAAGTACCTGTTTGTGATATTCGGTCAGTCCAACACGATGGCCGACGCTGATCATCACGCCGTCTTTCATCGCATCGCGCACCGCGGCGTACAGCGTTGCTTCGCCATCGGCGTCGAGCGCAGACGTTGATTCGTCCATAAACAAAAAGTCCGGTTTGACCAGAATCGCACGTAGCAAGGCGATACGCTGCTGCTCGCCCAGACTCAATACATGCGACCAGGCGTCAATCTCATCAAGGCGCGGTAGCAAATGCGACAGGCCTGCCATTGCCATCAATTGGCTGATCAACTCGTCGTCGTGACCTACATCCTGCGGGTAAAACAGCGCAGCGCGCAATGAGCCCAGCGGCATATACGGTTTTTGCGACAGGAATAATGACTGGGTATTGCCCGCCATGCCAATACCACCTTGGGCATACGGCCATATACCCGCGATGGCACGTAACAAGGTCGATTTACCGGCGCCCGATTTGCCACGAATCAGCAGTGTGTCACCCGCTTTAAGCTGCATCGCAAGATCAGAGAGCAAAACTTCGCCATCAGGCTTGCTGACCGACAGGCGATCGAGCTGCAAACCTTCGGCAATCGGCGTCGGTGTAATACGCGGCAAGGCCTGCGCAGCTGCGACACTGGTCTCGAAAGTGCTCAAACGGTCGATGACGGCTTTCCAGTTCGCCAATGTGCTGAAACTGCCAATAATAAAGTCGAGTGCGCCATAAACCTGGCCAAAAGCCGAGTTAATCTGCATCAGCCCGCCGAGTGGAATTTCCTTGGCAAAAAAGCGCGGTGCGGCAACGATTAGCGGGAAAATAATCGCCAACTGCCCCCAGAACGACGTGAACCACGTCAGGCGTTTGTTCATCCGCATCAGCGACCAGAAATTACTGACCACATTCACAAATCGATTGCCCAAGCGCTCCTGTTCGTCCTTGCTGCCGTTATACAGTGCAATCGATTCGGCATTTTCACGCACGCGAACCAGACCGAAACGGAAATCGGCTTCATAGCGTTGCTGCATGAAGTTCAGCCCGACCAGTGGGCGACCGAGCAAAATAGTGATACCGGTACCGATCAACGCATAAATAATCGCAGCCCAGACCATATAGCCGGGGATGTTGATTTCAGAGCCGCCAAGCATGAATTTCAATGGGCCAGAGAGCGTCCACAAAATGCCGATAAACGATACCAGCGTAACGACCGAACGCAGCAAGCCCAGCGAGAGCGACAAAGAGATCGAAACAAATTGCCCGACATCTTCGGCAATACGCTGATCGGGGTTGTCCGTCGCCTTGTCGGTCAGTTGCAGGCGATAGAAATTATTGTCGGAGAGCCAGCGCTGCGTGAAATGAATCGTTGCCCAACGACGCCAGCGAATTTCGAGCATTTGCTGAAACCAGATCGCGTAAACAGCAATCACGATATAGGCAAAAGCCAGATAGCCAAACTTGATCAGCGCAGCCTTAAAGCCTTTGGCATCGAGGTTTTGCAGCGTATTGTAAAAATCGTTATACCAGCTATTGAACTGGACATTCATATACACCAGCCCGAGCGACAGACTGATAATCAGCGCCAGCAAGCCCCAGGCGCGGTATTTGTCTTCGGAAACCCAGTAGGGCTTGGCGATGCGCCAGAAATTGGCGAACAAATGACGGACTGTGGGTGCTTTTTCTTTGATCGACATGCGTTTTTCACCTTAACAGAATGAGAAAAAACGAGTGCTGGGCACTCGTTTTCAAAATAAATCACATTCACTGACAGGGTCTTTGCGTCCATTTTTTGGTATGGCGACGACATTGCCAATCCTGCTTCACCGATTTGATCTGCCATACGCCGGTTTCATCATTAAAGCCCAGCGCAAACTGGAAACGCTGTTTCGTAATCGCATCATCGGCAAGACCTGACTGCTGCAGTTCCAGCGCGATATTTTTGTAATCTTCAGCTTTGAGCGTTTTTTGGCTAATTGAAAGCTGCCGATATTCGCCAATCCCGTATTCATCGCTCACCCGTTCGGCCAGATAGTCATACACGAGCTGCACCGGCGTTTGCCCTGCTTTGCCTTTGGCAATGATGATTTCGGGTTTGGCTTGTTGCGTTTCGCTGGTCGTATTGGTCTGCGCATCGGATGCTGATTCACCTTCAGCAAACGTCATTGAGGCGACAGAGAACATCAGAATAGCGGCACTGCATACTGCTAATTTTGTTTTCATCTTATATATCCAATTTGACGATTTAGGGTCTATTGACACACGATTTGCATTCGGCGCAAGGTGCGCCCACCATCACTTCGCCCAACTGTCTTTCAGCGTGACAGTCCGGTTAAACACCGGTTTGCCACCTGCCTTGTGATCATGGCGATCAGTCACAAAGTAGCCCAAACGCTCGAATTGATAGCGCATTTCTGGCGCGGCATCGCGCACGCAAGGCTCGACATAGGCCGTGATCGTTTTCAATGATTCAGGGTTAATGAATTGTTTGAAATCGACGTATTGGCCATCTTCACCACGAATCGCATCGGGGCGCGGCTCGGTGAACAGACGCTCGTAAAGTCGCACTTCGGCTTCAATCGCGTGCTCGGCTGAAATCCAGTGGATCACGCCTTTGACTTTGCGGCCTTCCGGGTTTTGACCCAGCGTTTTCGGATCAATCGAGCATTTGAGCTCAATCACTTCGCCGTTGGCGTCTTTGATGACTTCATCGCACTTGATCACGTAGGAGTAACGCAGGCGCACTTCGCCGCCCAAGGTCAGACGTTGCCAGCCTTTCGGTGGTTCTTCAGCAAAGTCATCACGCTCAATCCACAGCGTTGGCGAAATAGGAATCTCGCGCTCACCCATTTCTTCGTGATGTGGATGAAACGGCGCGCTGCGGCTGCCAGTGACACCGGCTTCAAAATTGGTCAGCGTCACTTTAATTGGATTGAGCACCGCAATCACACGTGGGCTTTCAGTTTCCAACGTTTCACGCACCGCACCTTCCAGAATTGAAAAGTCGATGATGTTCTCGCCTTTACTCACGCCAATGCGCTGCGCAAACAGGCGAATACCCGCTGGGCTATAGCCACGGCGACGCATGCCGCTGATTGTCGTCAAACGCGGGTCATCCCATCCGCTGACCAGACCTTCGGTCACAAGCTGATTCAGCTTGCGTTTTGACGTAATCGAATACAGCAGCTCAAGGCGTGAAAACTCGATCTGTTGTGGGTGACACGGGATCGTGATGTTGTCGAGCACCCAGTCGTACAGCGGGCGGTGGTCTTCAAATTCCAGTGTACACAGGCTATGCGTAATGCCCTCGAGCGCGTCGGAAATACAGTGCGAATAATCGTACATCGGGTAGATGCACCATTTATCGCCGGTTTTGATGTGCGTTGCGCGCTTGATGCGGTAAAACACCGGGTCGCGCAGGTTCAAATTCGGCGAGCCCATATCAATTTTCAGCCGCAACGTTTTGCTGCCGTCGGCAAACTCGCCGTTTTTCATCCGCTCGAATAAATCGAGGTTTTCTTCAACCGAGCGATCACGGTACGGGCTGTTACGGCCCGGCTTTTGAAAGTCGCCACGGTAGTCACGCATTTCTTCAGCATTCAAATCGCAAACAAAGGCTTTGCCTGCAGTGATCAATTCAATCGCAAAGCCGTGAAGTTGATCGAAATAATCCGAGGTATGGCGCACATCGCCATTCCATTCAAAACCCAGCCAGCGCACATCCGCTTCAATCGCCGCGGCGTATTCGTCTTCTTCTTTTTCCGGATTGGTGTCGTCCATGCGCAGATTGCAGCGACCTTGATAATCAGCGGCAATGCCGAAATTCAGACAAATCGATTTGGCGTGGCCGATATGCAGATAGCCATTGGGCTCCGGAGGAAAGCGCGTCTGGACTGCCTGATGTTTACCGCTAGCCAGATCGGCATCAATGATTTGACGGACAAAATTACTGGTCGGGGCAACTGCGTTTTCTTGGCTCATAACACTCGTCAGGCGATGAAATTAACTAAAGGGAACTGATTCTACCAAACCCGACGGCTTCGCGTGCTGTCTTGGCTGAATCGCGTGGGATTCAAGGCAAATAAAAAATGGCGAGCCAGACTCGCCATTGGATACCCGTACGGGTATTGCGCTGTAAATTAATATAATAATATCTACAGAGCAATACCCTAAGATTACAAATCAACCGCAGGCTCGACTGCTTCGTGCGGCGTATTGGGTAATAACAAATTCAGCACAATCGCCAGCACGCTCACCAGACCGACGCCGACCAGATTGAAATTACCCACTTGCACCATCAGACCACCAATCCCGCAGGTGAGCACCACCGACACAATCACCAGATTGCGTGGCAACATCAGATCCACCTTGCTGTCGATCAGCGTTTTCAAGCCAATCGACGCAATCGTACCAAACAGCAAGACCATAATCCCGCCCATCACCGGCATCGGAATCGAGACCAAGATCGCGTTAAATTTGCCAAAGAAGGCCAGAATCACCGCCAGAATCGCCGCATAAGTCATGATCACCGGATTGAAATTGCGCGTAATCATCAGCGCGCCGGTCACTTCGGCATACGTCGTAATCGGAGGGCCACCGATCAGGCCGGCAAAACACACGCCCATGCCATCACCGCCCAAGGTGCGATGCAGACCGGGATTCACCGTGTAGTCTTTACCCGTCACTTTGCCCAGCGCCATCACGCCGCCGATGTGCTCGATCGTTGGCGCAATCGCCACTGGCAACATAAACAGCGCCGCCGCCCAGTTCACTTCAGGTATCACAAAATGCGGCATGGCAAACCAAGGCGCATTGGCAATACCCGACAAATCAACCACGCCTAAAAACACCGCCGCGATATAGCCCGCGACCACGCCCGACAAAATCGGCACGAGGCGCAACATGCCACCGGCAAATACCGACACGATGATCGTTGTCGCCAGCGAAATCGTCGCCAGCAACAGCGACACGCCATACGGCACCAGCTGCTTACCGCCGCCCTGCCCCATCGCCATGCCGGAAGCGGCCACCGCCACCGACAGGCCAATCACCATAATCACCGGGCCGATCACGACTGGCGGCAGCAATTTATGGATAAAACCCATCCCGCGCCAGCGGATCAAACCGGCGATGATGAAATACATAAACCCAGCAAAAAACAGCCCGAATTGCGTCGCGGCCTGACCCCAGGTTTGCATCGCAAAAATGATAGGTCCGATAAAAGCAAACGAAGAGCCGAGGAAAATCGGCACTTGGCGTTTGGTAATCAGCTGAAACATCAAAGTACCAACGCCCGCGCCAAGCAGTGCCATCGCTGGATTTAAGCCCGTCAGCAAGGGCACCAGCACCAGCGCGCCAAAGGCGACAAACAGAATCTGCGCGCCGGAAATGAATTGTTTTGCCTGAGAAAACATTGCGTCACCCTTCCGCTTATTTGATTATTTATGAATCGTTCCGAAAATCTTGTCGCCCGCATCACCCAGACCCGGAATGATGTAGCCATGCTCGTTCAAATGCGAATCAAGCGAGGCGGCAACGATCTGTACGTCGGGGTGTTTTTCGTTCATTAATTTGACACCCTCGGGCGCGGCGACCATCACGACTGCCTTGATGTCCTTGCAGCCATTCCTTTTCAACATATCCACCGTCGCCACCAGCGAGCCACCCGTGGCCAGCATCGGGTCGATAATCAGCGCGAGGCGATCATCCAGATTGCCAACAAATTTTTCGAAATAAGGTACCGGTTGCAAGGTTTCTTCGTCGCGAGCCAAGCCAACCACGCTGATTTTGGCCGACGGCACCAGATCGAGTACGCCATTGAGCATGCCCAAACCCGCACGCAAAATCGGCACGACGGTCAGTTTTTTGCCCTTGATTTGTTTCACCTGAACATCACCGCACCAGCCCTGGATCGTGACATCTTCCAGCGGCAAATCGCGCGTTGCTTCGTAAGCCAGCAAGCGCGCCAACTCTTCGGTTAGCAAGCGAAATTTATTGGTCGAGACATCGGCAGCACGCAATAGCGCGAGTTTGTGCTGAACCAAGGGGTGATTAACGACGGTAATTTGCATATTTTTATCCTCTTTTTAATGACGCCATTGTAGATGCTTACGACTAATCCGCTATTGAGGAAAATCCTGTGCTTGCGGGCAGTTTGCCCCAGATCAAATTCGAACTGCAGCCGCACTCGCTCAGCTTAGGCGAAAAAAAACCACCGTTGCGGTGGTTTACGCGATCAACCATTTTTTGCTACATGATCAGCCGGAATATGCTCACTCGCCAAAATCTTATCGATACGATGTCCGTCCATATCGACGACTTCAAGCGACCAGTTTTCCCACTGCGTAATATCGCCAGTGCGCGGCATACGGCCGAGCAGCAACATCACCATGCCGCTGAGCGTGTGGTAGCTGTTTTTGTCTTCATCAGGAACAGTACTTAAATCGAGCTTGTCTTTGAGCTCAGGAATCGGAATCAGTCCGTCGAGCAACCATGAGCCATCGGCGCGCTGCACCGCCCAGGCGTCCTCAATATTTTGCGGCGTGAATTCGCCGGTTAATACTTCAAGCACATCCTGCAAAGTCACCAGACCTTGCACTTCGCCGTATTCATCGACCAGAAAAACCATTTCGACACCGGACGAGCGCATTTGCTCGAGCAACTCCAGCCCGGTCAGCGTTTCCGGTACAAATACACAAGCTTGCAGCTGTTCGGCAAAATCAACATTTTCACCTTTCAATACTTTTTTCAGAATCGCCTTGGTGCTTAAAACACCGAGCAGATTTTCCAACCCGTCACGACACACCGGAAAACGCGAATAATCAGCTTGCGCAACGCGGGCAAGATTTTCTTCGATCGGGTCGGCCAGATCGAGATACACCATATCGCCACGTGGCACCATCAAGGACGTGACCATCCGGTCGTCCAGCCGCAGTACATTGCGTACCATCGTGTGTTCGTGTTCTTCAATCAAACCGGCTTCGGAGCCTTCGATCAGCATCGCGTCGATTTCATCCTGAGTCACGCTTTGTGCCGCATTCTGATTGGCACCCAGCATTTTCAGCGTGGTGCTGGTCGAAAAACTCAGCAGTCGTACAAAGGGGCGAGTCAGCAAAGCCAGTAATTGCAAAGGTCGCGCAACCAGCGTGGCGATTGCTTCCGGGTTGATTTGCCCCAGCCGCTTGGGAACCAGCTCGCCGAGCACAATCGAGAAATAAGTCACCGAAACGACGACACAGACGGTTGCACTGGTATCACTCAGATTTTCTGGCAAGCCAAAAGTCATCAGCCAGTCGGCAAACGGTGCTGCGAGCACAGATTCACCGACGATCCCGCTTAAAACACCAATCGAAGTAATCCCGATTTGCACCGTCGACATAAAGCGGGTCGGATCGCTACCCAGCTCCAGCGCGACCGCAGCACCGGCATTGCCATCGTCGGCCATTTTGGCCAGCCGCGCCTTGCGCGCAGTCACCAGCGCAATCTCGGACATGGCAAACACACCGTTAAGCAGGATCAAGCCGAGCAGAATCAATACTTCCATGATTTTTCTTGTGTATTTCAGAGCCGCCTATTGTGCCTCAAATTTCGCCCCATTTGCGCAGCAGATTATGATAAACGCCGGTCAGCTGCACGGCGCTCGGCGTATCACCCAGCTCGCTGCGAATCTGGCGGATTGCGGTGTCAAGATCGAACAGCAGACCGCGCTCGCCGACGTCTTTGATCATGCTTTGCATCCACATAAATGAAGCGAGACGCGTGCCGCGCGTGATCGGCTCGACGCGGTGCAGGCTGCTTGACGGATACAGAATCATGTCGCCGGCTGCGAGCTTGACTTCGTGCAGGCCGAAAGTATCTTCGATCACCAGCTCACCACCGTCGTATTCATCCGGATCAGAGAAAAACAGCGTCGCCGACAGATCCGAACGTACCCATTCGCCGGTTTCGGTGATGCGGCGCATCGCGTTGTCGACGTGATTGCCAAAATCCATTCCTTCACCGTAGCGATTAAACAGTGGCGGGAAAATCCGTTTGGGCAAGGCGGCAGAAAAAAATAATTCGTTCTTGTCGAGCGCGGCCAGAATCACCTGTCGCACGGCAACGGCTTCGCGGTCATCATTGGGAAGCTGTTCATTGTGCTTCACTTTGGCCGACTGGCTACCGGCAGTAATCCGGCCATCGAGCCAACCGGCGCGATCCAATCTGGCGCGGCATTGCGCAACGCTCGTACGGTCAAGAACCTGAGGAATATGGATCAGCATGAATCGTCCTTTATTGAATATGTATCAAACAAATGCAGATGGCCGGGATCATACCCGGCCATGTATTGAGCTACAGCTCTCTATTTAATTAGACTTAAAACTTATACCCTACCGTCATGCGGGCAGAACGTTTTACGCCAGGAATGGCAAAGCCACGGTACAGGCCATCATAGTGATCGGTATCAAACAGGTTGTAGACGTTCAATTGCACCGAAACGTCGCGTTGCTGCCATTCAACCATCGCATCCCAGCGAACAAAACCGGGCAGATTGACGGTATTGGAAAGATCGGTATAGCGCTTGCCCATGATATTCGCGCCGCCACCGACTTTCCAGTTGCCGTCGATCTGGTAGGTCGTCCACAGATTGCCGGTATATTTTGGCGCATTATCAACGGTACGGCCTTCTTCTTCCTTGCGTTCAGGATTGGCGACTTCGTCAATCACCGGATCCATCAAAGCGACACCAGCAAAAATCTGCCATTTATCGCTCAGGCGACCAGCACCTTCGAGTTCGATCCCGTTAGTATGGCGTTTACCCGACATCAGATACGGTTTGACGACGCCCGGTTCGATATCGGTTTGGCGCTCGTTGGTTTTTTCGGTACGGAAAATCGCAGTACGCAAAGCCAGATCGCCTTCGAGCAAGGTCCATTTCGCGCCAATTTCGTAATTGCGGTTTTCTTCCGGATCGGTCAAAGCGCCTTTTGGATCGGTTGAATAGGCTTCAGCCGACGGGTTGAACGATGTGCCGTAAGAAATGTAATACGATTGAACCTGGTCCGGCTGGTAAATCACACCAGTACGCCAGCTCCAGACATTGTCGGTACGGCTGACATCATCGGCCGCTGCGGCTTGTGTGTATGAGGTGTTGTCGGTGCTGGCTTTGAAGCGGTCATAACGCGCGCCGAGCAAGACTTTCCATTGCGGGTTCAGTTCGATCATGTCCTGCGCATAGAAAGCCAGTGTGTCGGCAGTCGAATCAGCCAGAACGGTGCGTACTGGTGCAGAACAGTTGTCAGGCACACCGGAGATATTCGGGTTGCCCACCGTCGTGCTTGGCAATTTACACCCAGCCAGACCGTTACTGCCTGGTGGCACCGTGCCGGTCGTATCCAGTTGCAAGCGGCCAGTGCTTTGCAGCGTTTCACGCGTCAGCTCAATCCCGGCCAGCACATTGTGGCGCACCGTGCCGGTTTCAAAATCCCACAGCAAATCAGTCACATTTGACAGAATGTCCTGCTTGCGTTCACGCAATTTGCGGCCACGGTTGACTTGAGTCTCGTCGCTCAAGGCTTCGGTGTTGCTGGCAAACTGCAAGCTTGGTGCGCTGGCGCGCAAATCCAGGTCGTACTGGCCGTAGCGGGTGCTGTTTTTGATCAGCATATTCGGTGCAATTTGATGCTGGACATTGAGCGTCAGTACGTCGGTATTGGTCTTCTCGCTATCAAAGTCTTTCAAACCATAGAAAGTTTTAACGCGATCAATTGGCTCATCATTGCCATAAATCGAATCATTCTTGCTGCTGGTGTTTTCCTTGTCCTTGCGATAGTAAGGAACACCGTAATCAGGCACGTTGTTTTCTTCGTAATGCAGATAAGAGAGCGTCACTTCAGTCGGGCCGCCGATGCCCCACTTAATACTTGGCGCAACGCCCCAACGATTCATCTCCGCACCTTCGCGGAAACTGTCGGCATTTTGGCCCATGATCGCGACGCGGATCGCTGAAGTTTCGTTCAATGCCTTGTTCAGGTCGGCTTCGGCGCGATAGAACGCATCGGTTCCCACAGTGGCCGACAACTGGTTCAATTCGCCCAGAAACGGCTGTTTGCTAACCTGATTGATCACGCCACCCGTCGAACCACGGCCATACAGCATCGATGCCGGGCCGCGCAACACTTCGACCGTATCAATATTGAAGGTATCACGGTTGTATTGTGCCGAGTCACGGAAATTATCGAGGTAAAGGTCGTTCGATGCGCCAAAGCCGCGAATCCGGACGCCATCACCGCTTGAGCCACCTTCGGCAGCGTTAAAGGTCACGCCAACCGCATTGCGCAAAGCTTCTTTGAGCGTATTGGCATCCTGATCCATCATCACTTCTTGCGTGATACTGGTAATCGACTGCGGAACATCACGGGTATCTTGCTGCATGCGGCCTACAGAAACGGTTGGCGCCTTATACGTATCGGCAGTACCGTTTTTACTTGCGGCGGTGGCAGTCACTTCAACCGCAGGCAACACGGCGTCCTCTGCCTGTACCGAGCCAGCAACCACGCCAAACAAAGCGGCTGCCGCCGGGTATTTAGCCAGGTGACGAACACCGGTTTTCTTTTTGTGAATCTCTCGCATGGTCCTACCTTTTTGACTTCTTGTTAAAAAATGATCCAAAATTTGGGCAAAAAAATAGCGGGATTAACCCGCTACTGGAGAGTTAATCTGTCATTTATGACGCCGGAGAACGCAAACCCACTGCGTTGTTGTTTGTCTTCGCTCACATTGACCTTCCAGTAGCATTGAATCCCGCCATTCAAGCGCGTTATTTCTTGACTGCGGGTGCAGCAGTTTCACTACTGTCCCCGCTGGTCATCAACCCGATTTTCGTCAGCCCGGCGCGCTGCGCCGCAGCCATTGCCTGAGCGATCCGTTCGTACTGCACTGTTTTGTCGGCGTACAAATGCACTTCGGTCTGCGGATCGGCGGCAAATGCTGCTGCAAAGCGCGCATCAAGCGCTTCGGGTGCGATTGCGCTTTTGCTGTCGCCACTCTCGTCGAGCAAAGTACCGTCGGCCAACAGACTCAAGCGCACCGGTTTTTCAACTTTTTGTACGACGGCTGCGCTGGCCTTCGGTAACTCGACCCGCACTGCATGCGTCATCACCGGTGCAGTAACAATAAACACCACCAGCAGCACCAGCATCACGTCGACCAGTGGCGTGGTATTAATCTCCGCCATTGGCGCTGCGTCTTGCTGTCCAAAACTACCGAACGCCATTGCTCACCTCCGAACCTGTTCCCATCAGGCCTTCAACCAGCAAACCGGCGTGCAGATCATGGGTAAATCCGTCGAGTTCCTGCGCAAATCGGCGATTACTGCGAATGAATGCGTTGTAGGCAATGACCGCAGGAATCGCGACGGCCAGACCCGCTGCCGTAGCAACCAGCGCCTCGCCGATGGGCGCGGCTACCGTCGAGAGCGAGGCACTACCCGTCGTCGCAATGCCGACCAGCGCGTGATAAATCCCCCACACAGTGCCGAACAGACCAATAAAGGGTGCCACCGACCCCGTTGTTGCCAGCCAGGTCAAGCCGCGTTCCATCTTGGCACTTTCCTGACTCAAGCGAGTGCGCAAATTGCGAACCAGATAATCATCAAGCGACACTGCCTTGCCGAGGCCGCCGCCTTCATGCGTGCGGTAATGCCGTAAACTCTCGGCACCAGAGCGCGCCAGTGCAGCGGCCGGTGCCTGATGTTGCTGCGCCAGCCCCAGCGCTTCGTGCCAGTCCTTGGCTTCCCAGAACGAAGCCATGAATTTTTGCTGATGACGCTTGATCACCCACAGCAAACGCGAGCGCGCAATAATGACCACCCAGCTCACGACTGACATCAGCATCAGCAGACCAAAAACCGATTGCAACACGGGGTCACCCGACTGCAGAACCAAAGACAAATCCATTACCAGCACCTACGCGTTTTTGATTGAAAAATTAAGCGGCACAATCACCGACCCTGAAACTGCTTCATCACCCCGCTTGGCTGGTACAAAGCGCCAGCGTTGCACGGTGCTTTGCGCCACGGCATCAAGCCGGGCAAAACCACTGCTTTTGAAAATCTCGATTTTTTCCGGCAAACCGGCCGGATTTACCACAACCCGGAGCAAAACCTTGCCCTGCTCACCCAGGGCGAGTGAAGTCGGTGGATATGGCGGCTTGGGGTTGCTCAGATAACTGGCTTGAAAACTCGGCTCGCTCACGGCCAGCTCGACCTGTTTGCTCTGCCCTTGCTGTCCGGCTGCGTTCCCTGACTCCGGATTTGATGATTTGGCTTTGTCAGACTCGTTGTTTTGGGCGCTGGCAGCGACTTCCATCGTTGCGCTGCGCTCAGGTGTGGCTGTCTGCTGCACCCGCTTGGTCGAGGCTATTCGCTCGCGAACGTTCTGACGCGCTTTTTGAATTTTTTGCCGGATTTTCGCTAAAGGTTTCGTCGCTTGCGGCTTTGGCTCAGGCGCCACTTCGCCCATCGCCAACGGAACGGCTTGCAAGAAAATCGGCTCGGCGGGCGCGCTGATGCGCTGCTGGCTGAACTGATAAATCAGTGCAACGTGAAGGACGAAGACACCGGCGAGAATTGTTTTGTTATCGAGAATCATTCGCGCATATTAACGATATACGTTCTCATTTGCAATAGCATTTGAGAATAATTCTCGATAACTTATCGCGATCCATACCGACAAACTTAGCGGCGGAAGAAACAAAGCCAAACAGACACCTGATTACCTAAAGGCAAAACCGATATCCAGGTGCAGTTCAAACCAGCATTGCAGCTGGTTTCCGGCTTTGCTTGAAGGGTACACAGCGTGCCGCAGGAATGGCCAAATGAGGGTTTGCTGAAGTGCTACCGAATCAGAAATATACAAAGGGTATATCAATGAAAGCCAATTAATAATTAGCCTACATTAATATACCCTCCACTAATACTGTAGCAACGCCGAACGTGCCGCTTCAACCAACCGACGTGACAGGCGCTCAAGCTTGGGCGACTGCACTTTCCAGTGATGCCAGTATAGCCGGACATCGGTCGGGTGTTGCGGCGCAAGGTCAATCAACTCGCCGCGGGCGATGAGCGCGTCGGCTTGCAAATGTGGCACCATGCCATAGCCCAGACCCAGCAGTATCGATTGCAGATAAGGCTCGCTCGCCGGGACATGGTGTTCGGGGTAAGCACCAATGCGCAAACCGAATTGTTGCTGCAAAAAGCTCGCCTGCAAGGCGTCCTTGCGGTTAAAAACCATCACCGGCGCCAAGCGGACCGCCTCGCGCTTAAATCCATCGGCAAAGTAACGTGAATAAAACTGGGGCGAAGCCAGCATCCGGTAACGCAAAATACCCAGCTCGTGTGCCACACAACCTTGCATTGCATGCGGCTCGGCTGACACACAGGCCAGCGCCTGCCCCTGCTGCATCAGCGCATGGGTATGATCCTGATCGTCAACAGTCAAGCTGATCAACACATTTTCACTGATCAGAAAATCGCTGAGCGCCGGCAGCAGCCAGGTACTGAGCGTATCGGCATTAACCGCCAGCGGAATCGTTAGCGGAGCAGCAGCTTCGCCATTAAAGCCGGTCAGAAAATCTTGCTCAAGTACGCGGGCACGGCGCAGGTATTGCAATAGCTGTTGCCCGGCCAGCGTCGCACGACATGGGCGCGAGCGCACCAACAGCGGCTTTCCCAGTTGAGTTTCAAGCTGGCGCACGCGTTGCGATACCGCAGACGCGGTCAGATGCAGATCAAGCGCTGCCTGCTCGAAACTGCCGCTATCAATGACTGCCAGCAAAGCTTCGGCGTGTTTATGATCGAATTGCATAGGCTACAAATTAAATATTTTTAAGTGTTATCAAGATAAATTAAATATTCTTTATTTAGCAAGCCGTGTTGCTCACAATATCGCTCACAATCAATAGACACTCACGCAAGCCGCAGACTGCCGCCAGACAAAGCAGCGTGTTGAGTTCAGCACTGATAGAAGGATGCGAAATGAATAGCAGTGTTTTCTTGCAGGGAATGGCATTGTGCGCGAGCCTGATCATGGCCATTGGCGCGCAAAACGCCTTTATTTTGCGGCAGGGAATTGCCCGCCAGAATTTGCTGATCGCCGTCGCGACGTGCATCGGCTGTGATTTTCTGCTGATGTCGGCCGGGGTTTTCGGCATGGGGAAAATCCTGCAATCACTCCCGCAACTGCAACAATGGATGGCACTGGCCGGAGCCGCTTTTGTTTTCTGGTTTGGCTGGCAATCGCTGCAAAAAGCACTGCGCCCGGCCAGCCTGCAACTAAACGATCTGACCAAGCGCAGCACGGCGCGTAGCGTCGTTTTGGCTGCGCTGGGCTTTTCGCTGCTTAATCCGCACGCCATTCTCGATACCGTCGTACTGGTTGGCTCAATTGGCGCGCAACAGGCGCCCAGCAATCAGCCGGCTTTTGTCCTTGGTGCAGTTAGTTTTTCGACGCTCTGGTTTGTTTCGCTCGGCTTTGGCGCCAGCAAACTGGCACCGCTATTTGCCAAACCGGTGGCCTGGCGCATCCTCGATACGCTGATCGCCATTATGATGGTCGCGATAGGCGTTTCACTTTTACGGACGAGCGGATTGATTATTTTTTAATCAAGCCATCAATTTCAAATAAAAACAGTTACTTGGAACACCTATCCACAGCTTGCCCACCATTTAACCGATCTGCAGCGGGGATAGATTGCAAATACCCGTGCAAAAGTTTTGGCCTGAGGCCACCCCGTCCAGCAAGGCACCGAAGCCGCAGGCAGTACAAGTAGTACGACAAGGCGAGGTAACGATGCTGGAAAACTTTTGCTGGTCTACTTATGGCTGCTGCTTTTTGCAGCAATCTAGAGCAGGCTATTCCGATCAAGGACTTAGCGCTCTTGTCCACATCCATCAGCGCTGTTTATCCACGGTTGCCGTGGATAGTCGCGATAACGGCTTGTTGATGGCTACCGACTTGCAAAATCCGGCAAAAAAAACGCCCCGCAGGTCGATTCACTCTCAGAAACTGCCAAAAAATTAATCAGCCTGCAAAAGTACTCACTAAACAATGACTTAGTGGGCTTATCCACATCTTACCCCAGCAACTATCCGCCTGAGCCGGGGATAAACAATGAAAAACCGGCAGGATAGACCCATATTTAATCAGTTCAAGAAAAGACTGCTTCAACAGCGACTTAGGCCGCTTACCCACAAGCTATACATTTTCTTATGCACGCGGACTGTGGACTGGTGTGGCGCGATGCCCACGCAAAGTCAGTACACACGCAGGGTGAACTCAAACCTCACAATACTTTTTCCCCAATCACAAGCCACTTGAACTCACCTTTGGGCTAAACCACAATCCAAACTATGCAGTCTTTATTTCACCAGCGAGCCCGGTCATGAATATTGAAAAAGTAATTTTCGGTTTTTTTATCCTGCTGGCATTTACGCTTAATTTCGGTTTTGTGCTGGGTGAAATTGACGTGCCGCACCAGCACGATGTTTTCGAGCTGTTCTCGGCTATCGTGATCAATTTTATTGCGACCGCGCTGAAATTTGGCGACCGCACGCAAGTCGGTGCGCTGCATCTGGCGACCAGTCTGGTCGCCGATTTGCAGCTGATCACCGCATCACTAGTCTGGGGGCATGCGGTGTATGTCTCCGGCGTGGGAATGACCCCGGCCGTCACCTCAATGGTGGTCTCTTTCGCCGCTGGTGCGCTGGCCGCCAATCTGGTGTCGGTAGTGCTGCTGATCGGTGAAACGCTGCAACATCGTCGCTGATTATGGACGGCATATTTTTCCTGATGCTGCGGCGCTTGCGGGCGCCGATGGTGACGCTGATTGCCATTTACGGCATCGCCGTGCTGGGGCTGGTGCTGATTCCCGGTGTTGATGCCAATGGCCAGCCCTACCATATTGATTTTTTCCACGCGTTTTATTTCATCAGCTACACCGCCACTTCGATCGGCTTTGGCGAAATTCCCAATCCCTTCACCTATCAGCAAAGGTTGTGGGTCTTGTGCTGTATCTATCTGGCCGTCACCGGCTGGGCGTATACGATAGGCTCGATTTTCGGCCTGATGCGTGATGAATCGCTGCGCAAGGCGATTGCGCAGGCGCGTTTTCGCAACAAGGTGCAGCGAATGAGCGAGCCTTTTTATCTGATTTGCGGCTACGGGCAGACTGCCCGGTTGCTGTGCAAGGTACTTGATGATCTGGACATCCGCTTTGTTATCGTTGAATTGCGTTCTGAACGCGTTAATGAAATTGCACTGGCAGATTTCCGATTTGATGTGCCCAGCTTTGCCGGAGACGCAGGTAACCCCGAAATCCTGAAAATTGCCGGTATCGAACACAAGCACTGCATCGGCATTCTGGGCATTACCGGCAATGAAGAAACCAATCTGGCGATTGCGATCAGCGCCTACGTTTTGCTTCCCAAGCTGCTGTCGATCTGCCGCAGCCGGAATCAGGCTGTCGCGCAAAACATGGCCTCGTTTGGCACCAATAAGGTCATCAATCTGTTTGAAATCGTGGGGCGCAAATTCAGCCGCCGCTTGCAGCAGCCGATGGTTTCACGGGTTTGCGATATTCTGGCCGACTTTCCCGGCAAGCTGATCACCGAAGAACCCAGCCCGCCGATTGGTCACTGGGTGATCGTTGGTTATGGGCGATTTGGCACTGCGGTACACAAATCACTATTGGCGGCAGGCTGCTCAGTCAGCGTGATAGATCCCGAGCCACAGGCCGACCTTACCGAGAGCGAATTTACCCTCGCACTCGGCGTCGATGCCATCTCGCTCAAACGAGCTGGGATCGAGCGCGCAGTCGGTTTGCTGGTCAGCCATGATCACGACGCCAATAATCTGTCGGCACTGGCGACCGCACGTGAAATCAATCCGGCGCTGTTTACCGTGGCGCGGCAAAACCTGACGCACAATCACCTGCTGTTTGAAGCCTTCAAACCCAATATCACGTCGATCCGCGCCGAAATCATCGCGCATGAATGCCTGCGCGCAATGGAAAACCCGCTATTGGCCGATGCCATGGCGCTGATCCAGCAGCAAAACGAAGAATGGGCGCAAAGCCTGCTGCCCCTTCTGCTTGAGCTGTGTCACGGCAAAGTACCGGAGATTTGGCGCATCCAGTTTAACGCGCACAATGTCTCGGCGGTGCATGCGATGCTGGCTCAACCCACGCCCCCACTGCGAATTGCCCATTACACGCATGACGCGCTCAACCATGGCAATACGCTGCATTGCCTCGCTTTACTGCACCGCCATGCAGGGCAAGATACGCTCTTGCCCGATGGCAATACGCTGCTGCAATTTGGCGATCAGCTGCTTTTTGTCGGCAATCATCATGCGCGGATCGCACATGATGCGGTACAAGAGAGTATCGGGCTGCTCGACTATATCCGCTCTGGTGAAGAGCAAGCCCAAAGCTGGCTATTCCGCCGGATCGCACAGTGGCAAAAAGACCGGCAGCTCCCTCTTGCAAGTCAGCAGCAAGACATGGATTAAAAACTGGAATTCACAGCAGATTTTGCGGTTTGCCCTGCAAAAAGCCGTCGATATTGTCGATCAGTTGATCGGCCAGCGTCTGCATAGTCTCGACGCTCGCCCATGCAATGTGTGGCGTGATAATCAGGTTAGGCCAATCAGCGTCGAGCAATGGATTGCCGTCACGTGGTGGCTCGGTGTGCAGAACGTCTAACCCTGCCCCGGCGATTTGTCCGGCACGCAAAGCAGAAAGCAGCGCAGCTTCGTCGACCAGACCGCCGCGCGCGGTGTTGATCACAATCGCGCTGCGCTTCATTTGCGCCAATTCCACCGCAGCAATCATGCCACGGGTTTGCTCGTTCAGCGGGCAGTGCAGGCTGATCACATCGGCAGTAGCCATCGCTTCATCCCAGCTTAAATACCCTGCGCGGACTGTTGCTGCACCTTTGCGTTCGACAAAGTAAGTCTGCATGCCGAAAGCTTGTGCGAGTTTGGCTGTCGCCTGCCCGAGCGCGCCCGAACCGATCAGCGCCATCCGGCTGCCAGCCAGATCATGCAGCGGCTCTTCAAACAGACAGAAACCTTTAGCCTTCTGCCATTCGCCGACGTTCAGACGAGTGCGGTAGGCCAGCAATTGACGCCGCAGCGTCAGCATCAACATAAGGGTATGTTCCGCTACGCCATGCACAGCATAATCCCGGATGTTACACACCCCTACCGTATATTCGCGCGCAGCGGCCAGATCGATATTGTTGTAACCCGTCGCAGCGACGGCGATCAGTTTGAGATCAGGCAGAGCAGCAATCATCTCGCGCGTCATCGCGACTTTATTGCTAATCACGACGCTCGCGCCTTGCAGCCGCTCGACAAGCTGCTCCGGTGCAGTGTGCGGGTAAGACTGCCAGCGGTGCGGCGTGCTCATCGATTTCAGCGGAACAGGCAGCGTTTCGGCGTCGAGAAAAACAATCAGTGGTTCGTGATTCATTGCGTCACTCATAATTAAAATCAAAATCTTTCACCACAGAGACGCCGAGGAAAAGCTCAAAGGTCAAAAACTGCCACTGAGCTGATTAAACTTAGCGGTTTTCTCTGTGCCTCTGTGTCTCTGTGGTTCGTGTTTTTCATCTTTATGATGGGATTAATTGCTGCCTAGCAAAATCTTGCAGCGCCTGACTGAATAATTGCGCTGGCCGCGTCTGGCGCGCCCAATGGTGCCAGTACAGCTCGACACTTTCTGCCAGTGCGGTGATGTCGACCAGCTCCCCACTGGCCAGCGCGCTCGCAGCCTGCTGGCGCGGAACGACTGCGTAGGCAATGCCAGATCGCGCAGCGGCGTACAAGGCATTGCTTTCAGGAATGACATAGCAAGGGTATTGCCCTTCGAGCAAGCTCCAGCGCTCGCGCAACAAGCGACGATGCAGGCTTTCTTTATGGCCAAATACAGCGGCGGGTGCGTTAGCAAACGATTTTTTAAGTGACTCGTCACTCATCGCACCTGAAAAATACTGCGCAACAAAACCCGGTGTAGCAACGCCGATGTATTGCATACTACCCAGTGGTAATACCCCGCAACCAGCGACTGGATTAGCCTGCGTGCTAATACATCCAGATACTTCGCCAGAACGCAACAAATCAAGCGTATACGCTTCATCGTCGACGACGCATTCGAGCAGCAAGCGTTGCTGCGCGAGCAAGGGCGACAGCGCGCTGATCAGCCCCAGTACCAGACTGTCGGCATTAACACCAACGCGCAGCGTGACCCAGTCGGCGGACTGATTGGTTTGAGCGATAAGCTCGCCCAGCTCGGCCTCCAAAGCGCGAACTTGCCGCACATGCGCCAGCAATTTTTCACCACTTGCGGTCACAGACAGCGGGTTTTCACGCCGCAACAACACTTCGCCATGCCGCTCTTCTAGCTGGCGGATACGCTGCGAAATCGCTGATGGCGTTAAATGCAGTCGTTTGGCCGCCGCGTCAAAACTGCCGCAACGCAACACCATATCGAGCGCTTCTAAAAGTTTGTAATCGAACATAAGCCGAATTGCAGTGGGGCAAGAATTTATCGTTTTACCATGTTTGCGCGCTCTGATTGAATAGCACCATCACAATTGCAATCAAATACTTCAGGAAACGCAATGAAACCCGTCAACGGCAAACAAATCGCGCAAATCGCGCAGCAATTTGGTACTCCGGTCTGGACTTACGACGCAGCAACAATCCGCGAGCGCATCGGCCAGCTCAAAATGTTCGACACGATCCGTTTTGCGCAAAAAGCCAACTCGAATATCCATATCCTGCGTCTGATGCGCGAGCAAGGCGTGAAAGTCGATTCGGTGTCGCTCGGCGAAATCGAGCGCGCGGTGGCGGCGGGTTTTGCTACCGGAGCAGGTAGCGACGATATTGTGTTTACCGCTGATTTATTAGATAGAGCGACTTTGGCGCGCGTCGTTGAGCTCGATATTCAAGTCAATTGCGGCAGCCCGCAAATGCTCGAGCAGCTCGGTCAAGCGCATCCCGGCCACCGGGTCTGGTTGCGCGTGAATCCCGGTTTTGGCCACGGCCATAGCCAGAAAACCAATACCGGCGGCGAGCAAAGCAAGCACGGTATCTGGCATGAGCAAATCCCTGAAGCGCTGGCGCTGATTAGCCAATACAACTTGGAACTCGTCGGCCTGCATATGCATATTGGCTCGGGCGTGGATTACAGCCATTTGCAGGAAGTCTGCGCGGCGATGGTGGCTCAGGTGAAAGAATCCGGCCGCGACATCCAGGCGATTTCAGCGGGCGGCGGTTTGTCGATTCCCTATCGCGTTGGCGGCGAAACCATCGACACCGCGCATTATTTCAGCCTGTGGGACGCGGCACGCAATGAAATTGCTGCGCATCTAGGCCACGCCGTTCACCTCGAAATCGAACCGGGCCGTTTCCTCGTTGCTGAAAGCGGCAAGCTCATTACCGAAGTGCGCGCCAAGAAAGACGTGGGCAGCAATCATTTTGTGCTGGTTGACGCAGGCTTTTCTGACCTGATGCGCCCGGCGATGTATGGCAGCTACCACGAAGTCAGCGTCTTGCGTGCCGATGGCTCGGTCGCTGGCGGTGGAACACGCGGCACCGTGCTCGCCGGCCCATTGTGCGAATCGGGTGACGTATTTACGCAGGAAGAAGGTGGCGTGGTGACGCCGCGCGATTTGCCCACCTGCGAAGTCGGCGACTGGGTCGTGTTGCACGATACCGGCGCTTACGGCGCGAGCATGTCGAGCAATTACAATACCCGTCCGCTGATTGCCGAAGTGATGATTGATGGTGATGAAATCCGCCAGATTCGTCGCCGCCAAACTGTGGCTGAGTTGCTGGCACTGGAAAGCTGATCGCGCTCCAGTCATCTACTCAAAAATGGCTCGCCTCTCGCGAGCCATTTTTTATCCTGATTAGGTCGCTATCTCAGCAAATCGTCGTGCCGGCGAAAGCCGGTACCCAGAGCGCAGTTCAAACCAGCGCCGCCGCTGGATTCCGGCTTTCGCCGGAATGACGAAATGAGGGTTTGCTGAAGTGGCTACCTAATCAGGTTTTTTATTGCCTAAACTTAACTCATGTAACGGCATCCTACTTTGCAAAAATACAGGCCTAGGGTATTTAACGCCAAGCAAATGCTATAAAGCTATAGCCATACATACCCCAATGGAGAAATAAAATGACCGTCCATCTTTATGTCGCCCCCGGTTTTGAAGAAGTCGAAATGATCACGATTGTTGATGTGCTGCGCCGCGCCGGGATTGAGACATTGCTCGTTTCACTCACCGCAGGAACGCAAATTCATGGCACACATGGCATCGCGGTTCACGCCGATGTGCCATTTCACCATGTTGCCGAACAAACACCTGACATGATTATCTTGCCCGGTGGCGGGCCCGGAACGCAGGCGATGCTCACCAATACCGAACTGCATGCCCGTCTGCACGCACAGGTCGCGGCAGGTAAACGCGTTGCGGCCATTTGCGCCGCGCCGATGGTGCTGGCAAAAATCGGCCTGCTAAACGAGAAACAGGCAACATGCTTTCCCGGCTGCGAAACAACGCTGATCGAAGGGGGTGCCAGAATCAGCGCATTCAATGTGGTGAGCGACGGGCTGATCACCACATCGCGCGGCCCTGCCACCGCAGCGCTGTTTGCGCTCGAGCTGGTCAGCCAGCTCAAGGATGCCGCGACTGCCACGCAAGTCGGGCGTGCGATGCTGTATCTATGAAAACGCCGCCCCTGCTGAACCTGTTGACCTCGCCACCGCCGGATAGTACGGCCGAGTGTTTTATTCCCTTGCTGAATCATCCGGCATTTAAACTCGAACACATCATTTCCAGCGCGCACGCCTCAGCTGCGGATTTCTGGTACGAGCAGGCTGAAGATGAATGGGTATTGCTGCTCAGTGGCAGCGCGCAATTGCAATTTGCAGACGAAATCATTGCGCTCACAGCGGGTGACTGCCTGCTGATTCCGGCGCAGACTCGCCACCGGGTAGCGAGCTGTTCAATCGACGCGCGTTGGCTGGCGCTGCACCACACAATGGTATAATCGTCGCCTTCCCGCTTCTTAGCTGTCCACCATGAGTCAAACCCAAGCAAGTTCAAGCCAGACCAGTTCAACGCCCCCGGATCAGAACTCGATTGATCAGGCGCTCGCGCTGCTGCGCGCTGGCGAGCTGGTCGGGATTCCGACCGAAACCGTCTACGGTCTGGCAGCTGACGCCAGCCAGCCCGAAGCCGTCGCTAAAATTTTTGCAGCCAAAGGCCGACCTGCAGACCATCCGGTCATCGTGCATATCGCCGGATCGGAACAACTGGCCGCGTGGGCGCAGAATATTCCCGACGAAGCGTATTTGCTCGCCGAGCATTTCTGGCCGGGGCCTTTGACGCTGATTCTGGAAAAACAGCCGCATGTCTCCAATGCCGTGACCGGCGGTCAGAATACGGTCGGGCTGCGCGCGCCGGCTCATCCGATTACGCAGCAATTATTGCAAGCTTTTGGCGGCGGGCTGGCAGCCCCAAGTGCCAACCAGTTCGGCCACGTCAGCCCAACTACGGCAGCGCATGTGCGCAGCGAATTTTCGCCTGAAGTATTACAACTGGTACTGGACGGCGGCGCCTGCGAAGTCGGCGTTGAATCGACCATCGTCAGTCTGGTTGGCGATACGCCCAAACTGCTGCGTCCGGGCGGCGTATCGCGTGAAGCCATCGAAAGCGTACTCGGCCATGCACTCGAACATCACACCAACAGCCATAGCGCCCAGCAGCGAGTCTCCGGCCTGCTCGACTCACACTACGCGCCGCGTACGACTTTGATTACCGGCAGTCTGGCTGCATTGCGAGCCGAAGCCGATACGCGCAGCGGACAAAAACTGGCGCTCTTGAATTACCAGACGATGATCGAGCCGCCGAGCGACTGGCCGGCAGTTCATTCACACACGATGCCGCAAAGCGCGGACAATTATGCACAAGCACTGTACGCGACCTTAAGGCAATATGATTTGGGCGGCTTTGACGCATTGTTGCTCGAACTGCCGCCGCTTGATATGCAATGGCTAGCCGTTCATGACCGGCTAGGCCGAGCAGCACACCAGAAATTGCAAGATTAGCGATATATAATAAATATCTAATATATCAACCGTTTATCTGTTTACACAAACCGCCCCGCCGCCTATCAAGCACATCACTTGCCGCTTGTAAGGTAAAACCTTAGGATGGGCGAAAAATCAGAAAATACACGAAGAGGATGAGCAAAATGAAACAGACTCAACAAGGTTTTACCCTGATCGAATTGATGATCGTCGTTGCCATCATCGGGATTTTGGCGGCGATTGCGCTGCCGTCTTATAACCAATATGTCAAGAAAAGTCGTCGTACTGACGCAACCGTTGCTATTTCAAAAATCCAGCAAGCACAGGAAAAATGGCGTGCTAATAACACCAGCTATGGTTCATTAACAAATTTAGGTATTTCCTCGGATACGGAAAATGGTTATTACACATTGTCTATCACCGGTTTTAATGGCACTGCCTGTACTGGGTCAGTGACGGGCACCAGCTATTGCGTTGTTGCCACCGCAGTCTCTGGAAAAGCGCAAGCATCAGACACCGGATGCACAACCCTGTCGGTTGGCACACTTAACGGCAACACCACTTATCTGCCTAGCACAGGCAATTGCTGGAGCAAGTAAGTGACGGTATCCAAACAAAGTGGCCTTAGCCTGATAGAGCTAATGGTCACTATCGCAGTGCTTGCCATTTTGGCCACCGTTGCTGTTCCCAGCATGATTCAGTACATCAATCGCGCCAGACTGGTCTCTGTGGCCGAAGAGTTGCAAAGGGACATTCAATTTGCCCGTAGCGAAACAATACGCAATAACAGACCAGTGCTGCTGACCGTCAAAACCGGCTCTCAGCAATGTTACGGGCTGACCGCAAAAACCAGCGCTTGCAACTGTACGCTCACCAACGCAGCCACAAACAATTATTGCGAGCTAAAGCGGCAGGACATCTCAAGCCAGATCACATTATCGAAGGGCGTCGATGTCGCGCTAAGCCTGGGCGGCACCACAGGTACCAGCGGCAATTTTAGCAGTGTGGGCTTCGACCCGATCCGGAGTATTCCTTTCGATACCAGCACTTCAGCCGTATTAAGCAATGACCAGACATTGCAGCTGGAAAACGCATCGGGCAAACAACTGCATCTGGTTCTATCAGTTACTGGTCGCGCAACTCTTTGCTCACCGAGCGGCAGCACCTTTGCGGGCGGTTACCCAAATGGATGCTAAAGCGATGCACAATAAAAAAATATCCGGCTTTACATTGATTGAGCTGATGATTTCAATGGTCATCGGCTTACTATTGCTAAGCGCTGCATTCAGCTTCTTTCTGAGCAATATGAGCTCCGTTCGCGACCTGATGGTGTACAGCAAAGTGCAGCAGGAATTGCGCATGGTGTCCGACCTGATCCAAAGGGAATTGCGACGTGCCGGTTATGCGGGCAATGGCAACAGTGCGGTGGGGACTTTATTGCTCAAGCGCCAGCAAACAGCAACTACGCACTTCGATTGCGTACTGTATTACTACAACACACCAAGCAATACTGCCAGCACCAACAGCTTCGGTTTCTTACTGGATAACAAAGGCACTTTGTGGATGAAAACCGCAGGGGCTACGTTCAATACCAGTAATGATAAAACCTGTCCAAGCAACGTCAGCACCAGCAACACGACTAATGGCACCTGGCGGCCACTGACTTCCAGCCCATCATCGAGCACGGCCACTGACGGGATTGTTAAAATTACGAGTTTCGATATTGCGATGAAACCGCCCAATACAACCGGTTCAATCAGTATGTCGGCGGCAAATAGTGGCAATATCATAACTAGGCCAAGCAGCGGTAGTGGCAGCAACTCGTTTATTACGGATGGCTTCAAGGAAGGTGATCTGGTCAGCCTGTATGGTTTTGCATCGGCCAATAATTTTGTCCAGGCCAAAATCAAAACCATCACCGATACCACCATGACGCTCGAGCAGGTCAGCAGTACCGGTGTTGCCACCGTGTTGACCAATGATGCAATGGCAGGATCCCGAACAATTGAACGGCAAGGTAACTCGCTGGAAATCACGTTTAGCGGCAGCAGCCCGAAAGATACCAATGTCAACAATACCTATACGGTCGTCGTCGATTTAACCAACATTCAGGCAATCGATGCTGCCTTCTAGCCTCAAAAAAATGAAATTAGCCATGTTTATCATTACACCCCGTCAGCGCGGTATTGCCACTCTGCTGGTCACGATTGTCATTCTGATGATCGCCACCATCATGATGGTATTCAGCAACCGCTCGGCTCTGCTCGAACAAAAAACGGCAACCAACCAGCTAAAACGCGCAATGGCATTCGATGCGGCACAGTCCGGACTGGATTTGTTTGTTGCCAAATTGTTGGATGCCAATTCAGGGGTGCCTGCCGCCTATATGACAGGTACTGCAGGAGCTTACACCGGAGTAAACACGGCTTACGGCAACGCAACTTCAGTGTTAAATAGCAAAGGCTATCTGAACAGCAGTAGCAGTGGCACTTATCATGAATTCACCAACTCCCTGTTATCGGCCAATGCCAGCGGCCAGAATTTTTCCGGTGTCACACTTACTGCGCCAACAGGCTCAAACCAGTTGCTCAGCTACTCAATTTATCTGGTCGATCTCGGTGGTGGCCGGGTACGCGTATTCAGCCGCGGCTGCGCCGATGAAGTTTGTCCCGCAAGTTCTAGCGCATTTGCCGAGGCTGTGGTCAGCGTTGACGTCAATGTCAATGGGCAATCTCGCTGTGCAGTTGAAGTCAATCAGACAGTCACCATGGTGAACAATTCCTCGGTCAACGGCTTTGCCCCATCCGGTAAATGCGGGGTTGCGATGGGTGATGCAAATGTCGTTGATGGCGGAGGTAATGGCGGAGCAGGTAAACCCACGCCGCCAAATTATGATTTGCAAAGCTGCGACAGCAATGCGACCAATTGCCCATATCCCGGTGGTGTTGGCGCACAAACCCCACAGCAAAATGGCGTCAAGGTAAACGGGGTCAATACGGCAACCGATTCATATTTCACCAATTACTTCGGTAATAATCCTGCAGCAATACAGGGAGACAGCAGTACCCGTACATTTTCCGGGAATGCAACCGGAACCAACCTTTGCGCGGAAATCGCCGCTGCCACTGCCAGTAGCCAGCGTGTACTCTGGATTACCGGGAACTTAACATTGTCCTTATCTGATAATGGCGGATGGGGGGCAGGTAGTTGTCCACAAAACTTTTATCGAGGCCCCGGATGGCAAGAATCAAGCACCAACAATCCAGTTACCGTCATTGTTGGTGGCGATTTGAATGTCTCTACGGGTATGGGAGCACTCCAGCTTTACGGCTTGTTTTTTGTCCGTGGTAACGCCAATCTCTATGGCTCAATCACTCTTGCCGGCATGTTTGCCACTGAAGGCAATTTACGCAATGAAGTTTCATTGAACGTTGAGTCCAATCAATCTTGGATCAATCAGTTTAAATTCCCGCCAGTATCCAGTTCGGGCGGCAAACTCACCCAGACCTGGAGGGACTTCTGATGTTGCGTCACTCCAATAAAAATAAATTTGCGGGCTTTTCAATTGTCGAGGTTATGATTGCCCTGATCGTTTTAAGTGGCGGCATACTGGCGCTCTCCAAATTTCAGGGTCAATTGTTCCAGTCAGCAGCACTCTCGGCAGAACGAGCCCAAGCGCAAAGTCTGGCGCAACGGGTCATCGACTATTACCGCTCGCTAAATCAAACCACTTTGAGCAGCCTGGCTACGACGTGTTCAAGCAGTTGCAATGGTTCACTGCTCTCGCCATCGACCGGCACGGCTACAGCGACCCAAATTGGCGCAGCAAGCTATACGACAACATGGCAAATCACCTCATCAACGACCAGCAGCAATACCGGTACCCAGAAGTTCATTTACCGGGTCGATGCCACAGTCAGCTGGAATAACGCCCAAGGTTCACAGACTCATCAGGCCTATGTATTGATCCTCCCCAACTAAGCAAGCAAGCGGAAAAATCCGCAACAAAAATCCATATCTTTGCCGCCAATACACGGTAAACTATGCGGAAATTCACCCAAGCCACTAATCCGGATAGGATCAGTGGCAGTTTTTTTTCAGCGTCAAGAAGGACTCACCATGCGCTTTTACTTCCCCCTCGTCATCATTGACGAAGACTTCCGCTCGGAAAATACCAGCGGTTCCGGTATCCGTGAATTGGCGGCGGCGATTGAGGCCGAGGGTACGGATGTGGTGGGCTACACCAGCTACGGTGACCTGACTTCATTTGCCCAGCAGCAAAGCCGGGCGTGTGGTTTTATCCTGTCGATTGACGACGAAGAATTTGGCGGTGGCTCGGCTGAAGAAACCAAAGACGCGCTGGAACACTTGCGTCATTTCGTCGCCGAAATCCGCCGCCGCAACCCGGATATTCCAATCTATCTGTATGGTGAAACCCGCACCGCGCGTCATATACCCAATGACGTATTGCGTGAGCTGCACGGTTTTATTCACATGCACGAAGATACCCCCGAGTTTGTTGCTCGACACATTATTCGCGAAGCCAAATCCTACCTCGATAGCCTCGCGCCACCGTTCTTCCGCGCGCTGACCAATTATGCACAAGATGGCTCGTACTCATGGCACTGCCCGGGGCACTCCGGTGGCGTGGCGTTTTTGAAATCACCTGTGGGTCAGATGTTCCACCAGTTTTTTGGCGAAAACATGCTGCGTGCCGACGTCTGTAACGCGGTAGAAGAACTCGGCCAGTTGCTCGATCACACCGGCCCGGTGGCAGCGTCTGAGCGCAATGCCGCGCGTATTTTTAATGCCGATCATTTGTATTTCGTCACCAACGGCACGTCTACATCGAACAAAATCGTTTGGAACTCGACCGTAGCGCCGGGCGACATCGTCGTCGTCGATCGCAACTGCCACAAATCAATTTTGCACGCGATCATGATGACCGGCGCAGTACCAATTTTCCTGATGCCAACGCGCAATCACTACGGCATTATCGGCCCGATTCCGCGCTCTGAATTCGAGCCGGAATCAATCCGCCAGAAAATGTTGGCCAATCCGTTCTGCCGCGAAAAGCTGGCCGAAAATCCGGACATCAAGCCACGTGTGTTGACGATTACGCAATCAACTTACGATGGTGTGCTGTACAACGTCGAAGAAATTAAAGGCCTCTTGGATGGTGTGATTGAAACGCTGCACTTTGACGAAGCCTGGTTGCCGCACGCGGCATTCCACGACTTCTACGGCGACTACCACGCGATTGGCGAAGACCGCCCACGTTGTAAAGACTCAATGATTTTCTCGACGCAATCGACGCATAAATTGCTCGCCGGTATTTCGCAGGCGTCGCAAATTCTCGTGCAAGATGCGACCGACAACAAGCTCGACCGCGATATTTTCAACGAAGCCTATCTGATGCACACGTCAACCAGCCCGCAGTACGCGATTATTGCGTCGTGTGACGTGGCCGCGGCGATGATGGAAGCGCCGGGCGGTACGGCACTGGTGGAAGAATCACTCGCCGAAGCGCTCGAGTTCCGCCGCGCGATGCGCAAAGTGGATGAAGAATACGGCAGCGACTGGTGGTTCAAGGTGTGGGGACCAGATGATTTGACCGATGAAGGTCTGGATCATCGTGATGCGTGGATGCTCAAAGCCGGTGAAAACTGGCATGGCTTTGGCGATATTGCCGAAGGCTTTAACCTGCTCGATCCGATCAAGGCGACGATTTTAACGCCGGGGCTGAACGTCGATGGCGACTTCACCGATCAGGGTATTCCAGCGGCGATTGTCGCGAAGTATCTGGCTGAACACGGTGTTGTGATCGAAAAAACTGGCCTGTACTCGTTCTTTATCATGTTCACGATCGGCATTACCAAAGGCCGCTGGAACACAATGGTCACGGCGCTGCAGCAGTTTAAAGACGACTACGACAAAAATGCACCGCTCTGGCGCGTATTGCCGGAATTCATCGTGCAATTCCCGCAATACGAGCGCATCGGCTTGCGCGATTTGTGCCAGCAGATCCACGGCATTTATCGCGAAAACAATGTGGCCAAACTGACGACCGAAATGTATTTGTCAGGCATCGTACCGGCGATGAAGCCGTCAAAAGCGTTCGCCAAGATGGCGCACAAGGAAATCGAACGCGTCGCGCTCGACGAACTCGAAGGCCGCATTACCGCCGTGATGTTGACCCCTTACCCACCTGGCATTCCGCTGTTGGTACCGGGCGAAGTGTTTAACAAAACCATCGTTGACTACCTGAAATTTGTTCGCGCGTTTAACGGCAAATTCCCGGGCTTTGAGACGTATACACATGGTCTGGTGGCCGAGAAAACCGACACCGGCACGCGATATTTTGTCGATTGCGTCAAGGTTTAAACCGTCATTAATCGCCAAGCCCCGCACTCGCGGGGCTTTTTTTCGCCTGCAATCTCCCGAGCAAAATTGACGCGTCAAAGTCTGATTTAACGCAATAAAGTCGCAAATCACTTTCACAAGCAGGCAAAAACCCATCCATAGTGTTTGGATATTTATCCCGAAATATCCTTATGCACGAAGCCGCTTTAGCCCAGCAGGTTTTGCAGATTACCGAACAGCACGCACAGCAACTGGTGCGTGTCGATTTGATTCGCTTGCGAATTGGTGAGCTGGCCAGCATCGATTGCGATGCTTTGCGTTTTGCCCTTGAGTGCGCGCTGTCGCAAGCAGGATCAACCGCCCGGCTGGAAATCGAAACCGAAGCAGCCATGGGTCGCTGCAATCAATGCCATACCGAATATGCAATGCAAACGCTGTACGACCCCTGCCCCGCGTGTGGCAGCTTTCGCCATACGATGATCGCCGGTACCAGCATGGTCGTCGCAGCGATTGAAGGTTTGCAAAACAGCTCGCCGATCCCGGAGTAAACGATGAAATTTTCCCGCCTGATTCCATTCTGCTTTCCCGCGCTTGCCTACGCTCACCCGCAAGGCCATGCGTTTGGTCTATTAAGCGGTTTTGCCCATCCTTGGCTGGGTACAGATCATTGGCTAGCGATGCTGGCGGTGGGGATGCTGGCGGCCAGCCAGTCGGGTATCAAACTGCAAACTGGCTTGATTGCAACATTTTTGGCTAGTTTGGTCATAGGGGTATATAGCCCTATCTCAATAATACCGTTATCTTCAATCGAATACTTGATAGCAGTATCTGTTGGCGTTTTAGGCATAGCCCTCGCATCTTGCCGCCACTTGCCGCCCATTTCGCTTATCGCATTAATTGGCGTGTCCGGGCTGCTGCACGGCACGGCGCATGGCGTGGAAATTTCGGCCAATAGCACAATGTCGTCATTTATCATCGGTATGGTATTAGCATCGGCATTACTGCATCTGGGCGGATTTGGCCTGCTTAAATCCAGCCTGCCCAAAATCCGCATCATCAGCGCCAGCGTGCTCGCCGCCAGCAGCGCCATTTTGTTGTGGGGGCTCTGATATGTGTACGACTTGCGGCTGCGGTGGCTTCAATACCCATGGACATTCAATCGTCGGACTGCGTAGACCGGCCTCCAAATCCAGCGCTAAATCCATTACTCAATCCATCACTCAACCTCTTTCCCAGCCCGTTACCCAGCCCGTTACCCAGCCAGCCCAACCCCGGAAATCGGCCATCATTGACGTCGAAACCGCCATTCTGGCGGCCAATAACAGCGAAGCGAATGCATTGCGGCAACAATTTATTGCCGCAAAAACGCTGGTTCTCAATCTGGTATCCAGCCCCGGATCGGGCAAAACCAGCCTGCTCGTTGCGACCATAGCGGCTTTAAAGCAGCAGATCCCGCTGGCAGTGATCGAAGGCGATCAGCAAACCAGCCTAGACGCCGAACGAATCGCAGCAAGCGGCGCACCAGCGATCCAGATCAATACCGGCAAAGGCTGTCATCTGGACGCACGGATGATACGCGAAGCACTGGATAAATTGCCGCTGCCGCAGCAGGGGCTGCTGCTGATCGAAAACGTCGGCAATCTGGTCTGCCCTGCAGCCTTTGATCTGGGCGAAGCGGCCAAAGTGGCCGTTTTATCGGTGACCGAAGGCGAAGACAAACCACTCAAATACCCCGATATGTTTCAGGCTGCGCGGCTGATGCTGCTCAATAAATGCGATCTGCTTCCGCATCTGGACTTTGATCTGGCCAAAGCCATCGACTACGCCAGGTGCGTTAATCCTGACATCGAAATCATTCAAGTTTCGGCCAAAACCGGTGTCGGCATTGATCAATGGCTGGCGTGGATAGCCCGCGAACAGCAAGCAATCAATCGCCAAGCGGCAAAGCCACGCTATCGCACCATTCCAACAACGGCTTAAGAGAGACCAGTTTAATGCAACGCATCCGCATCACCGTGCAGGGCATCGTTCAAGGCGTCGGGTTTCGTCCCTACGTCTGGCGCGCCGCGACGCAACTGCAATTGAGCGGCTGGGTTTGCAATACCGGTGCAGGTGTTTGTATCGAGGCGCAGGGCGAAGCTGCCCGCTTGCAGCAATTCATTCAGGAGATCCGACATATCCCGGCTCCGGCGCAAATCCGTTCGCTCGATGAAAGCGAAATTCCGCTCGTTCCGGCAAGCGAACAATTTATCATTCAGGACAATCAGCCAACAGGAAAAGGTGCGAGTATTGGAGCCGATTTAGCCCCTTGCGCTGATTGCCTGCGCGACATATTTGACGCCAAAAACCGCCGTTATCATTACCCTTTTACGCATTGCACCTGCTGCGGGCCGCGTTATACCGTCACCCGGAATCTGCCATACACGCGCAGCAGCACCAGCATGGGCGATTTCGCACTCTGTCCTCAGTGCGCAGCCGAATATGCCAATCCGGCTGATCGGCGCTTCCATGCCGAAGCGATTGCCTGCCCGCATTGCGGCCCAAGGCTGGATTTGCAGCTGGCCAACGGCGCGTCGATTGCCTGCGATGTGCAACATGGCGAAATCCTGACTGGTTACGCGATTGCCGCGACGCTGGCGCTGCTCAGCCACGGTGCCATCGTCGCAATCAAAGGCGTCGGTGGATTTCATCTGTGTTGCGATGCGCGCAACGAAGCAGCCATCCAGCGGATACGCGAGAACAAACCCCGCGCGCGCAAACCGCTGGCGCTGATGACAGCGAATCTGGCTTCGCTCAGCAATGAAGTTCTCGTCAGCGCCGATGAAGCACGCTGGCTGCAAAGCCCGGAACGCCCGATTGTGCTGCTGCAGCGCGCAGCCAGCAGCACCCTGCCCGAATCATTGGCACCGGGGCTGAACACGCTGGGCGTGATGCTGCCTTATACGCCAATGCACTACCTGCTGTTTAATGCCGCCGCCGAACATCCCGATGCGGCGAACTGCTTCGATCAAGCGCAAAAACTGATGCTGGTGATGACCAGCGCCAACCCATCCGGCGCGCCGGTTTGCATTGACGACGCTCAAGCGCGAGAGCAGCTTGCACATCTGGCCGATGCCTTTTTAATCAATAACCGGCCTATCGTCGCGCGTAACGATGATTCGGTGCTGCGCGTCCGCAGCGACGGCAGCGCCTGCTTTCTGCGCCGTGCCCGTGGTTACGCGCCCTTGCCTTTGTCATTCCCACCGCAACCATTCAGCACGCTCGCGCTCGGCGCCGAGCTGAAAAGCACCCTCTGTCTAAGTACCAACGGTCTTGCCCATCTGTCTACGCACATCGGCGATCTGGACGATACCCGAAGTTGCCGCGTACTAGCCGAGCTGGCGCAATCGTATCCGGAAAAACTAGGCATCGCTCCGCAAAGAATCACCTGCGATCTGCATCCGGACCTGTTTAGCACCTTACTCGCCGATCAGCTGGACGAAGCTTTGCAAGCCCCACTGATTCAAGTTCAGCACCATCATGCGCATATCGCCGCCGTACTGGCCGAACATGGCTTTGACGGCGAGGTACTGGGGCTGGCGCTCGACGGTTATGGCTATGGCAACGACGGCACCAGCTGGGGTGGCGAGCTGTTGATCGTCAACCGCACCCACTGCGAACGAGCCGGGCATCTGGCGACACTGTTGCTGCCCGGCGGCGATCTGGCCAGCCGCGAACCGTGGCGGATGGCCACTGCCGTGCTGACCCGGTTGGGGCGTCAGTCGGAAATTACCACGCGTTTTGCCGAACAGCCTGCGGCCAAACTGCTGACGCAGTTGCAGCTCGACTCCGGTGCGCCATATACCCGAACCAGCAGTCTCGGGCGCTGGATTGATGCGGCCTCCGGTTTGCTCGGTGTCTGTCTGCAGCAGGATTACGAAGCCGAAGCCGCGCAAAGGCTCGAAAGCCTTGCCGTCCCTTGCGCAGCCATGCCGGAAGGCTGGCTGATTGATGAAAACAATGTCCTCGATTTTCTGCCGCTATTTGCACGTCTGGCCGATGAAAGTAATGCAGTTGATGGCGCCAGCCTGCTGCACGCGACGTTGGTGGCGGGTTTATCCGAATGGCTGATTCGCACTGCACAACAACGCCAGATCAATACCGTTGCTTTTGGCGGCGGCTGCTGGGCGAACCGCTGGCTTGACGAAGGAATTAGCCAGCGCGCACAAGCTGCGGGGCTGACCGTATTAAGACCGGGGGTATTGCCACCGGGAGATGGTGCAATAAGCGTTGGACAGGCATGGGTGGCAGGGTATACGAACGGGATTTAAAAGTGCTGCGCATCCCGTGATTGCATATCGGGCGCTCGCTACTTTTAAAACTAACTCGATAACAAAAATGCAGAGGAATCAATATGTGTCTAGCCCTGCCCGCACGCGTGATCAGTCTCTCGGATGACGGCTTTGGTATTGCCGAGCTCGGCGGTGTGCAAAAGCGCATTTCGCTTGCCCTGCTCGATGAAATTGCCGTCGGCGATTACGTGATCCTGCACGTCGGCTATGCGTTGGCGCGGCTCGATGAAAGCGAGGCGCTGGCCACGTTGAAACTCTTTGCCGAATTAGCCGAATCACAGGAAAACGAGCTTCTCAAGGCGGCACTATGAAATACGTCGACGAATTTCGTGATGGCGAGCTGGCGCGTGCGCTGGCGCAGGCCATTGATCAGGCCGCACAGCCTGACCGCCATTACCGGTTGATGGAGTTTTGCGGCGGACATACGCATGCGCTGGCGCGTTATGGCGTGCTCGATTTATTGCCCGCCAATGTCGAAATGATCCACGGCCCGGGCTGCCCGGTTTGCGTGCTGCCGATTGGCCGGATCGACGAAGCCATTGCGCTGGCACTGGATCAAAAAGTCATTCTGGCCAGCTACGGCGATGTATTGCGCGTACCGGCGTCAAATCAACAATCACTGATCAGGGCACGCGCGCAAGGCGCCGACATCCGCATGGTGTATTCGGTTGACGATGCCCTCGATCTGGCGCGGCAAAACCCGCAACGCGAAGTCGTTTTTCTCGCCATCGGTTTTGAAACGACGACACCGCCAACGGCAGTCGCCATCCTGCAGGCCGCCCGCGAGCGGCTCGCCAACTTTAGCGTGCTGTGTTACCACGTCCTGACTCCGGCTGCGATGCACGCCATTTTGGCCAGTGGCGAAGTTGCGATTGATGGCTTTGTCGGCCCGGCGCACGTCTCGACCGTGATCGGCAGCCAGCCTTACGACGTTTTTGCCAGCCAGCACCGCAAACCCGTCGTCATCGCCGGTTTCGAGCCGCTTGATGTGATGCAGGCGATTCTGATGCTGATTGAGCAAATTAACGCGGGCGTTGCCCGGGTTGAAAACCAGTTTACCCGCGCCGTCACCCGCGAAGGCAACCGCAAGGCGCAACAGCTGGTTGCGCAGGTTTTCACTTTGCGGACTTCATTTGAATGGCGCGGACTGGGCGAGATTGCCGACAGCGCGCTGGCGATCCGTCCCGAATACGCCGCATTTGATGCCGAACTGAAATTCGGTCTGAATTACCACAGCGTCCCCGATCACAAAGCCTGCGAGTGCGGGCCGATCTTGCGCGGCGTGCTCAAACCAAAAGACTGCAAGCTGTTTGCCACCGTCTGCACCCCCGAGCATCCGCTGGGCGCTTGTATGGTCAGTTCGGAAGGCGCTTGCGCGGCGCACTTTGCCTATGGGCGGCACCTGGAGTCCGCATTGAAAGCGAAAACGGAGTCTCAACCATGATCGTCACCCGCCCCCGCTATTTGCACCGTCTCGATTTTCGCGCTGGCCGTATCGATATGCAGCACGGCGCTGGCGGACGGCTATCGCGTCAACTGGTCGACGAATTATTTGCCCCTGCTTTCGCCTCGAGCGTCAAAGGCGGCGACGATGGCGCTGTGCTTCCCGCGGCATCTGGCCGACTGGTGATGAGCACCGATGGTCATGTTGTCTCGCCGCTGTTTTTCCCCGGCGGCAATATCGGCGATCTCGCCGTCAACGGCACGGTCAACGATGTCGCGATGATGGGCGCGACGCCACTGTATCTGAGCGCGAGTTTCATCCTCGAAGAAGGTCTGCCGCTGGCCGATTTGCGTCGCATTGTTGAAGCAATGGCCACCGCCGCCAGACAGGCTGGGGTGCAGATTGTGTGCGGCGATACCAAAGTCGTCGAACGCGGTCGTTGCGACGGGGTCTACATCTCGACAACAGGCATAGGTATCTTGCCAGAGGACATATCTATCAACGGCCACAGAGCAATACATGGGGATCGTATTTTAATATCCGGCCCAATCGCTGCGCACGGCATGGCCATTATGTCGCAGCGCGAAGGATTAAGTTTCAGCGCGCCGATTTTATCCGATACGGCAGCGCTTAATGGGCTGGTCACAGCGATGCTTGCCAGCGGCTGCGAAATTCATACGCTGCGCGATCCGACACGCGGCGGCGTCGCGACGACGCTGAACGAAATCGCCGCGCAATCGCAAGTCGGCATGACGCTGATCGAAGACGCTATTCCTGTTGATCCGCTGGCCGCCAGCGCGTGCGAAATGCTCGGCATCGATCCGCTGTATGTCGCCAATGAAGGCTGCCTGCTGGTCATTTGCGCGGGCAATGACGTCGAAAAGTTGTTGACCGTGATGCGTAATCATCCGCAGGGACGATACAGCGCGATGATTGGTGAAGTCCAAGACGATCCGCTGCAATTAGTACAAATGAAAACCCGCTTCGGCGGCTGCCGCCGGGTGGACTGGCTGGCGGGGGAACCCTTACCGAGGATTTGTTAGTTCTACTGATAAACCCATGCCTTGAACCACAGAGCATGAGTATCTTCACAAATCAGCCCCCTTAAAAGTGGTTTAAGAACCACAGATCGACGGGCTACCACAGTAGTCTCCCCCTTTGTAAAAGGGGGATTAAGGGGAATTTTTGCACGGTTTGAACAAGCTAATCACTCGAATACTGCAGAAATCCCCCCTAGCCCCCCTTCAAAAAAGGGGGGAACTTGTGGCCGACGATTTGTGTAGATGATGTTGTGTTGTGGTTCAGGACTTGGGTTTCACTAAAGTTTGATGGATAGGGGGTACGGGAATGTCACCAAGCATTAACTACCAGCGCGTCAATGCCCTGCTCGACGCACACCGGCGCGACCCTTTGCAGCTGGTACAAATCCTGATCGCGCTGCAAAACGAATACGGCGGCATTGTCGCCCCGCTGCGCGATTACATTGCCAAGGCGGTTAATGTGCCGCTCGCGCAAGTTCACGGTGTGGTTGAGTTTTATCATTTCCTGTCACCCGGCATACTTGGTCAATACCGGCTGTATTTATCGGACAATATCACTGACCGGATGCTGGGTAATGAAGCACTGATGCAGCTCTTGCTCGAGCAACTGAATGTCGAGCGTGGCAAACCGCGCGCCGATGGCCGCGTATTTGTCGATTACACCTCATGCACCGGCCTGTGCGATCAGGGGCCGGCGCTGTTGATCAATGGGCGACCGATTACCCGCTTGAGCCGTGAACTGGTGATCGAGATTGCGGCCAAAATCAACGCGGCGGTCTCGATTGATAGCTGGCCATCAGGCTGGTTTCAGGTTGAAGAATCATTGCGCGTCGCAGGACCGGTGCTGACGTCACACCAGACGCCGGGGCGCGCACTGCAAGCCGCTTTCACAATGGGCGCAGACCGTTTTCTGAAAGAAATCGATCAGTCCGGCCTGCGCGGCCGCGGCGGTGCCGGGTTTCGCACTGCGCTCAAATGGCGAGTTTGCCGCGATGCACCGGGCAAAGCGCATTATGTGATTTGCAACGCCGACGAAGGTGAACCGGGCACGTTCAAAGACCGTACTTTACTGACGCGCTTTGCCGATGAAGTATTCGAAGGCATGACGCTGGGCGCATTCGTGATCGGCGCGGAAAAAGGCTTTCTGTATCTGCGCGCCGAATATACTTTCCTGTATCCGCATTTGCAGGCGATTCTGGCGCGTCGCCGCGCCGAGCACCTGCTGGGCAGCCAGATTCTCGGCCATGATTTTTCGTTCGATATCGAAATCCATCTCGGCGCTGGCGCTTACGTCGCCGGTGAAGAAAGCGCGCTGATCGAATCGCTGGAAGGCAAGCGCGCCGTACCGCGCACTCGCCCGCCTTACACCGCGACGCATGGTTATCTGAATCAGCCCAGCATTTGCAATAACGTCGAGACTTACGTCAAAACGGCACTGATCGCGACGCAGGGTGCGAGCTGGTTTCTGGAATCCGGCACACGCCATTCACCCGGAACGAAATTGCTTTCAGTCAGCGGCGATGTCGCGCGCCCCGGCATTTATGAATACCCATTCGGGGTATCAGTCCAGACCGTCCTTGATGCTTGCGGAGCGACCGATACCCAGGCAGTACAGGTCGGCGGGCCATCGGGAACGTGCATCACGCCGCTGGAATTTGGCCGCAATATCAGCTTTGAAGACCTCTCGACCGGCGGCTCGTTTATGGTCTTTAACCGCAGCCGGGATATGTTGCGCGTGGTACAGAATTTCACGCATTTTTTCGCCGGCGAATCGTGCGGTTTCTGCTCGCCATGCCGGATCGGCACGCAATTGCTGCGGCAATCAATCGACAAGATTGTGGCGGGTCACGCCAGCGCACGCGAACTTAATGACATTACCGAAACCGCCGACTGCATCAAAAAAATGAGTCATTGCGGACTGGGGCAAACCGCAGCCAATCCGCTGCTCGACACAATCAAGCGCATGCGGCCACTGTATGAAGCGCGGTTGACGACGCTCGATTTTGTCCCCGGTTTTGATCTGGACGGCGCGCTGGCGACCTCAAGGGCGCTGAGCGAGCGCGACGACCAGGGCGCGCATCTGGGGCAGATTTGCGACGAGCAGGGTTGTCTGATCAATACCGGGAAAACCGGCGAATAAGGCTTGGATCTAGTACCCACCTATGGAAAAAGATAGCGATCTACACAAATTTAATGCAGCTCGTCCCCCCCTTCGACGAAGGGGGGCTAGGGGGGATTTCTGCACTGTTTGGATGTTTTTTGATGCTGAATCTGTGCCAACCCCCCCTTAATCCCCCTTTTACAAAGGGGGAAACTAGAGTGGCTGTTCTGCGTTTTTCGGTCTTAATCCACCCGCAGATTTGTGCAGGAATTCTTCCGGGAAAAGGAGACATGTAAATGGAAAGCAATGACTTCACTTTTGTCCTCGACGGCGAAAACATCCACTTCGAGCCCGGCCAGACCATTATGGAAGCCGCCAGTCATGCCGGTGTCTATATTCCACATCTGTGCTATCACCCGGAATTCAAGCCGCGCGGCAGCTGCAAGCTGTGTACGGTCAAAATCAATGGTTACTTCGGTACGGCCTGTACGCTGCCGGTTCAACCCGGCATGCAGGTTGAAAGCGATTGCGATGAAGTCAATCTGATGCGTCGCCGTGTGGTACAGATGCTGTTTATCGAGGGCAACCACTACTGCCCGTTTTGCGAGAAAAGTGGCAACTGCCAGCTACAGGCGGTGGCCTATCACGTCGGCATGCTCGATTCGCATTTTCCGCACTTTTATCCGCTGCGTCAGATCGATGCCTCGCATCCTGACATGCTGCTCGACCGGGATCGCTGCATTCAGTGCGAGCTGTGTGTTCGCGCCAGCCGCGAAACCGATCAAAAAAACATTTTCGGTCTGGCCGGGCGCAGTACGCACACCCATCTGGTCGTCAATAGCGAGTCGGGCTTGCTCGGCGATACCGATTTCAGCATCAACGATTTTGCCGCCCACATCTGCCCGACCGGCGCGCTGATTCCGAAAACACAGGCTTTCAATATCCCGATTGGTCGGCGGATTTACGACGAGCAGGACATTGCCAAAGTCGGCCATCTGCAACCGGATGAATCGCTTCAGTCGAATCAGCAAGGAGAGGCAAAATGAGTAAACTCCGAGTCGCCACCTGTTCGCTGGCTGGCTGTTTTGGCTGCCATATGTCGTTTCTCGATATCGACGAGCGCATTGCCGAGCTGGTCGAGCTGGTCGATTTTGACCGCAGCCCGCTGACCGACATCAAATCGGTGGCCGAGGATGGCGTTGACATCGGTTTGATCGAAGGCGGTGTTTGCAACGCCGAAAACGTCCACACTCTGCGCGAATTTCGCAGCCGCTGCCGGATTCTGGTCGCCGTTGGCGCATGTGCGCTGACCGGCGGCGTACCGGCGCTGCGCAACCGCATTCCGCTTGAAGAATGCTTCGCCGAGGCGTATCTGCAAGGCGCAGGCATCGAAGCGCCGCAAGTGCCGAACGACCCCGAATTGCCGCTGCTGCTTGATCGCGTTTATCCGCTGCATGAGGTAGTTCGAATCGACCACGTCCTGCCCGGCTGCCCGCCACCGGCCGATGCATTCTGGGAATTGCTGACTGCGCTGGCGCAAGGGCGAGAGCCTGAGCTGGCTTATCCGCTAAGGCGGTTTGATTGATCAAAACGGTGGGTTACGCCTACGGCCAACTCACCCTACGGGATAAATGGAGTTCACCATGTACGAACATCTGGAAAACGCCGCCAATACCGACAATCTGAGTCGCGTCGTTATCGAGCCGGTCTCGCGCGTCGAGGGGCATGGCAAAGTGACGCTACTGCTCGATGAAAACCGCCGTGTGCAGCAAGCGCGGCTGCATATTGTCGAGTTTCGCGGTTTCGAGCGTTTTATTCAGGGACGGCCATTTCGTGAAGTGCCAACCTTGGTGCAACGCCTGTGCGGCATTTGCCCGATCAGCCATTTGCTGGCGGCGTCCAAAGCGTGCGACCCGTTTGTACTCGGCCAGCTCGCCATTACGCCGACGGCCGAAAAACTGCGCCGCCTCTTGCATCACGCTCAGGTATTGCAATCGAATGCGCTGCATTTTTTTCATCTGGCTTCGCCTGATCTGCTGTTCGGTTTTGACGATGATGTCGCGCACCGCAATGTGATCGGCGTATTGGCTGATGAAAAAGAACTCGGTCTGCGCGGGATTCGCATCAGAAAATACGGTCAGGAAGCAATCCGCATGCTGACCGGCAAACGCATTCATGGCACCGGATCGGCACCGGGCGGATTTTTAAAACCACTCACGCTCACCGAACGTGACGAGATGCTGCGCGAGATCGACACCATCATTGAATGGTGCGTCGCCAGCAATGAACTGGCGCGCGATGTATTTTTGGCCAATCAACCCGAACACCTGACTTTCGGCGCAAGCGAATCGGCGTTTATGTCGCTGGTCACGCCCGATGGCGACTGCGAAATTTACGATGGCGTACTGCGCGTCAAGGATGCCAGCGGCAAGATCATCGTCGACGGCCATGATCCGGCGCGTTATCTCGACCTGATCCGCGAAGAAGTCAAACCTTGGTCGTATATGAAATTCCCGTATCTGGCGCCTTTCGGTCACGAAGCCGGTTATTACCGCGTCGGCCCCTTGGCGCGGATTAACAACGCCGACCGGATGCCGGGCGAGCGCGCCGAAGCCGCACGGCAGGAGTTTGCCGATTTTGGCTGCGGCAAGCCGGTGCAGGCGACGCTGGCGCAGCACTGGGCGCGAATGATCGATACGCTGATGTGCGCCGAAGTGATCAGGGATTTGCTGCTTGACCCCGATATACTCGGCAGCGAGCTGATGGTGCCCGACTCGACTCCGCGTACCTTGCAGCGCGAAGGCGTCGGTGTCATCGAAGCGCCGCGCGGCACGCTAATCCATCATTACCAAATCGACGATGATGAAAACATCAGCTTTGCCAATCTGATCGTCTCGACGACGCACAATAATCGCGGCATGAACGATTCGGTTCGCGCGGTGGCCGCCGAATATTTTGATGGCCGCGACATCACCGAAGGCCTGCTCAACCGCATCGAAGTCGCGATTCGCGCCTATGACCCCTGCCTGTCGTGCGCAACGCATGCGCTCGGACAAATGCCGCTGGTGATCGAAGCGATCAACCCGGAAGGCCAGGTGGAAAGTCGTTTGATCCGGCACGATGATGGCAAGATTAGTCACTCATTTTGAACCTCAGAGACACAGAAGCGCAGAGAAAAAATCCCAAACCAAGTTCCAACTGGAACTGCTCTGTGCCTCTGAGTCTCGGTGGTGAAAGTTTTTAAAGGATTGCTTATGCCTCCCCCCATCCTCTTTTTTGGTTACGGCAACCCGGCACGCGGTGACGATGCGCTCGGCCCCATGCTGGCCGAAAAACTGTGCCGCTGGGTGAGCGAGCACGATCTGGAATCGCAGATCGAAATCCTGACCGATTTCCAGCTCAGCCCCGAACACGCTTACGATCTGGCCGGGCGCGAGCTGGTGATTTTCGCCGACGCCAGCACCAAGCTGACTGAGCCGTATCACTGGCAAACCCTCATTCCGAGCGAGCCCGTCGCCTGGGTCAGCCATGCCAGTACGCCAGCCAATCTGCTCTGGCATTGCCATACCCTACTGGGGAATATACCGAAAGCTAGCTATATACTTGCCCTGCAAGGCAATACCTTTGAATTAGGCGAAACACTGAGCGAAATTGGCCAGCAAGCGCTCAAGCTGGGCTGGCAGCAATTGCATGATTTTATTTGCCAGCACCAATCTGCCTTGATCGAATAAATGCTAAAAAAATATTGATAGGGCGAGCGACACGCCTTCGAGCTCGTTTCAATCAAACTTGGGCAAATAAAATTACGCCCATGACGCACAATCAGCCACAATGAATCAAACAGCATCTTCAGGGCAAATCAATGCGGCGTTCATGGATTTTCAGCTTGATCCTTATTACAGCACTGACGGGTTTTGGCCTCTGGTATCGCTATTCACCATTGGAAGTGGCCGTCATTGCGCCCAGCCGTGGCGCGGCGATTGACGCCATTTATGCGACTGGTGTAATCGAACCCAGTGTTCTGCTGCCGATTGCACCGCGGGTCAACGGCCATATCAGCAGAATCAATGTCGTCGAAGGTCAAAGCGTTCGCAAAGGCGATTTGCTGATTCAGCTTGAAGCACTCGATGCCGCGCGCACCGTCGATGAACAGGCCGCCCGCGCCCGCTATGCCGAACAGCAGCAGCGCCGTACTGCGTCCTTGGTGGCACAGGGGTTTTATTCCGGCGCCGAGCTCGATCGCGTCACAGCCGAAGCCAATGCCACGCAAGCCGCGCTGCGCCGTGCCAAGGCATTACAAAACTTCACCACGCTACACGCTCCCGCCGACGGCATCATTTTGCGCCGCGACGCCGAGACAGGTCAGTTTGTGAACTCAGGACAGGTGCTGCTGACGATGTCGTGCTGCGCGCCACTGCGCGTCAGCGCCGAAGTCGATGAAGAAGACATCCCACAAGTCACAATCGGCCAGCAAGTTGTATTGCGAATTCCGGCATTTCCGCAACGCGTCATCGACGGCCACGTTGATGCGATCACGCCCAAGGGCGACCCGGTCTCGCGCAGCTACCGCGTGCGGATTGCGCTGGCTGATTCCGCAACCAAAGATTTGCGAGTCGGCATGACGGCCGAAGCCAATCTGATCGTGCAACAGAAAAACAATGCACTGCTGATCCCCAGCTACACGGTACAAGACGGCAAGGTCTGGCTGATCGACAATGGCCGGTTTAGGCAAGTGGCAGTCAAACTCGGCATTGTCGGTGCAGGCAAAAGCGAAGTGCTGGCCGGATTGCCAGCCGACGCCAAATTGGTCTGGCCAACACCTAAGGGTATACGGTCAGAACGCAAAGCCAGCATAGCCCCAGAAGCAATACCTGGTGCCGTATCTAAGGGCACACCGTAATGCGTCCACGATTTGGGCAATTTTTCGTCCTGCTCTCCATCGCCCGCACCCATCTGACCAGCCGCTTGCGCGCAACGCTGGTGTCTTTGGGCGGCGTGGTGCTCGGTGTGGCGTTTTTTCTGGCCGTTTCGGCGCTGATGCAAGGCTCGGAAAAAGACTTTATCAAACGGCTGATCGACAGCAGTCCGCATATCACGATTTCCGATGAAAACCGCAATCCGGCGCCGCAAGCGGCTGATTTGCGCTGGCCGGATGCAGCAGTCGCCATTCGGCACGCCAAACCGCCCAACGAAACGCGCGGCATTCGAAGTTATCAGCAAAAATTGGCGTATATGCAAGCACTTGATGGCGTCAAAGTCGCGCCGGTGCTGGTCGGCTCGGCGGTGCTGCAATTTGCCGGTCGTCAGCAAGGCGTCTCGCTGTCCGGCGTCGTGCCATCGCTGATGCGTGAAGTGTCGTTTCTGCAGGACAAATTCATTGCGGGCGAGCTGGCCTCGCTCGATAGCGAACCAGGTGGCATCATTATCGGCGAAAAGCTCGCGCAAAAATTCAGCCTGCGTCTGGGTAGTACGATCAGTGTGACGGTCAGCTCAGACAATGCCAGAGAAAACAGCGCCCATTCGCTGCGTGTCGTCGGCATTTTCCGCTCTGGCAACTCGGGCTACGATGAAACCCAGACTTTTGTTCTGCTCAAACAGGCGCAAGCTTTGCTCGAGCGCCCGCAGCGAATTAACCGCTTTATTCTGCAACTGAAAGACCCGTATCAGGCACGCGAGCTGGCAGGCCAACTCGAAACTGCGCTGGGCTATAAAGCGGTATCGTGGCTGGAAGCATCGGAAGATATTCTGAGCCTGCTGATTGTGCGTAACCTGATCATGTTCAGCGTCGTCGGCGCGATTCTGGTCGTTGCCTCGTTCGGCATTTACAACACGATTTCAACTTTCGTGATCGAGAAAACCCGCGACATTGCGATTCTGAAAGCAATGGGTTTTCACGCCAATGATGTCTTGCTGATTTTTTTGCTTGAAGGATTGATGATCGGCGTCATCGGCAGCCTGATCGGTTTGCTGTTCGGCGCTGGTTTGATGCAGGGTTTGAGCATGGTCGAAATCAAGCCGCCCGGCGCGAGCCAGCTGACCAATCTGCCGGTCTGGTGGGGTAGCCAGCAATTTATCATTGCAGCAGGCTTTGCCCTTGCTTCGTGCCTGGCTGCATCCTATTTGCCAGCACGCCGCGCCAGCCGCCTTCATCCCGTTGACGTATTGCGAGGTGCAACATGATGAAAATCTACTGCGCCGCAACAATACTGCCTCGACGTCAATACACCTTCGGCGAGTTGCTCGCTCAAACCTCGATGATCTATTCGATCTATCTTCGGCCTTCGCTGCGACTCTTGGTTGTCTTTGTGCCTCTCGCTACGGTTTTCTTGGATTTCATTTATGAGATAAAAATATGAGTTCCAGTATGCTGCGTGCGCAAAATCTGTTCCGCCAGATTCCCGGCGAAGTACCGGTGACACTGGTCGATGATGTCTCGCTCGATATCCACGCCGGTGAGTTTGTCTGCATCATGGGGCCTTCCGGCTCGGGAAAATCATCGTTGCTGTATTTGCTGGGGCTACTTGATATGCCCGATCAGGGCACAATCTGGCTCGACGGCGTTCAGACCGGCAATTTGAATGAAGAACAGCTGGCCCGGCAGCGACTGCAAAGTCTCGGCTATGTCTTCCAGTTTCACTTCCTGCTCGCCGAATTTACCGTACGCGACAATGTCATGCTGCCCATGCGCAAACTGGCGCAATTGTCCGATGCTGAGATGCTTGAACGCACTCAGCATTTACTTGAACAACTAGGAATGCAAGATCAGGCGCACAAACATCCGCATCAGCTCTCCGGTGGCCAGCGCCAGCGCGCCGCGATTGCCCGTGCACTAGCTAATGAGCCGAAAATCATTCTGGCCGATGAGCCGACCGGCAATCTTGATTCGGCTTCGGCAGAAAATGTCCGTGAAATCCTGAAAAATCTGGCGCATCAAATGGGGAAAACGGTGATTGCAGTCACGCATGATCCGCAATTTGCCGCTGCAGCCGATGCACGGATTGGTATTGTCGATGGCAAAATCAATGCAGATTGGCTGAATCAATCCACAAAACGCCTGATAATTTAAGGTGCCGCGCTGGGTGGCTGATAGCGGTGTAAGCCCTGTAGGACCCAGGCTGGGTAGATTTTTTCGTATTGTTGCCAGAATGTTTTGTTCTGAAACTGTTTGACCAGCTCTTTACGTAACAAATTGCGATCTGCTGGGCTAAGCCGGGTTAATGAGAGATAAGGACCGGCCTTGATTTCAGGAATAGCGGGCAACTGGATGACTTTGAGCTTGTTTTGATCGAGCGGCGTTTCCTGCAAACCCAGATACAAAGTCGATGTAATCATCAGCGCGGCATTGCCGTAGCCCGCCTTGAACTTGCGCAGAATAATGCTCGGCTCGGTCACTTCTTCCAGCACCTCGCGCTCACGTAAACGCTTGAGTAAGTGTTGGTATTCGGGCACATCATAAGACGAGCCACGCACAACGTTGACCTTTAATTGCCCCTGCTCCAGCGCCCGTAGCGGATCGGCGGGCACTGAGCCATACAGCACCAGTGCGACTCTCCCGGTTACCACCGGAATCAGTTCTCCGGCCTGATTCAGACTTGAGCGCTCAATTGCGATCGGCAATAAATCGACATCATGGCTGGTGCTGAACATGTACAAAGAACGGACAAAAGGCGCAACCACGTACTCGAACTTGCAACCAGTGCGGCGGCTGATTTCGCGCAAACCATCGATATAAATCCCGCCAGTAACCTGTCCATTTACAATGGTTACTGATGAGGTAATTGGACTAACACCCACCTTGATTGGGCGCGAACAAGCCTGAGCTGCGCCCCAACTGACCATAAGGCATATGGTGATCAGCGCTTGAAATCGCCATCCCCGATTGCAATTGATCGACATTGATTCTCCTCGCCCTCTGAACATATTTTTATCTTGGCCGTTCCAGCATAGCTCAGTGCTACTGCGCAAAAAATCTTCTGCTTAAGCAAGTTATATGTTCAGCAAAACAAAACCCGCATTTGCGGGTTTTGAATACAGATACATCCACCAGGTATTTCATTGCGGGCAATACCTAACAAGATCCGCAATGGAATACCCCTATTGCTTGCCGCCCTTGGCGAGAAATAGCCAGGTTTCAATCACGGTATCGGGGTTCAGCGAAATCGTTTCAATTCCCTCTTCGACCAGCCATTGTGCAAAATCGGGATGATCCGATGGCCCCTGACCACAGATGCCGACGTATTTGCCCAGCTTGCGGCAGGCTTTAATCGACATGCTGAGCATGGCTTTGACTGCTTCATTGCGTTCGTCAAAGCTGGCTGAAACCGGCCCACCCGAATCGCGGTCAATCCCGAGCGTCAGCTGCGTCATATCGTTCGAGCCAATCGAGAAACCGTCGAAATATTGCAGGAATTGTTCGGCCAAGACTGCATTGGCCGGGATTTCACACATCATAATCACGCGCAAGCCATTCTCGCCGCGTTTGAGGCCATTGCGTTCGAGCAGTTCAATCACGCATTCAGCTTCTTTCAAGGTGCGAACGAAAGGAATCATCACTTCGACATTGGTCAAACCCATCACATCGCGCACTTTTTTCACCGCACGACATTCAAGTTCGAAACAGTCACGGAACGATTTATCAACATAGCGCGCCGCGCCACGGAAACCGATCATCGGGTTTTCTTCATGCGGCTCGTACTCACTGCCGCCGATCAAATTGGCGTATTCATTCGATTTAAAATCGGACAAGCGCACAATGACTTTTTTCGGGTAAAACGCCGCACCCAAAGTCGCAATGCCTTCGGCAATTTTGTCGATATAAAAATCAACCGCCGAGCGATAGCCTGCGATGCGCTCTTCCACTTGGGTTTTGAGCGGCTCGGCCAGATTTGGATACGCCAGCAGCGCTTTCGGGTGGATACCAATCATGCGATTGATGATAAATTCCAGCCGCGCCAAGCCAACACCTTCATTTGGTAATTGGGCAAATTCAAACGCCAGCTCGGGGTTGCCAACGTTCATCATCAATTTGACCGGCGCTTTAGGCAGCGTCGTCAGTGACACGTCCATTTTTTCAAACTTGAGCAAGCCAGCATAGACATTGCCGGTATCGCCTTCGGCGCAAGAAACGGTGACCTCATCACCATCGCGCAGCGCTCGTGTTGCGTCACCGCAACCGACGACGGCGGGTACACCCAGCTCGCGCGCGATAATCGCCGCGTGACATGTACGGCCACCACGATTCGTCACAATGGCCGACGCGCGTTTCATCACCGGCTCCCAGTCCGGGTCGGTCATGTCGGACACCAGCACATCGCCCGGCTGAACGCGATCCATTTCCGAGACATCGCGGATAATCCGCACGCGGCCTTGACCGATTTTCTGGCCAATCGCGCGGCCTTCAGTCAGCACTTCACCGCTTTCCAACATGCGGAATTTGCTGAGTTTCTCATTGCCCGCTTCTTGCGATTTCACCGTTTCAGGGCGCGCTTGCAGGATGTAAAGCTTGCCGTCGATGCCGTCTCGACCCCACTCGACGTCCATCGGGCGGCCATAGTGTTCTTCAATAATCAGCGCGTAGCGCGCCAACTCTTGCACTTCATCGTCGGAAATCGAAAAGCGGCGGCGATCTGCCTGCGGCACATCAATCGTGCGCACTGATTTACCAGCGACCGACTCGGTATCAAACTCCATTTTCAACGCTTTACCGCCCAGATGGCGGCGAACAATCGCCGGACGACCAGCGCGCAACGTGGGTTTATGCACAAAAAACTCATCCGGATTCACCGCGCCCTGCACCACCGTTTCACCCAGACCATACGACGCAGTGACAAACACGACCTGATCAAACCCTGATTCGGTATCAATCGTGAACAGCACGCCCGCAGCGCCTTTGTCCGAGCGAACCATGCGCTGAATCCCGGCCGACAGTGCGACGATTTTGTGATCGAAACCTTTGTGTACGCGATACGCAATCGCGCGGTCGTTATACAGTGAAGCAAAAACTTGCTTCATCGCGTCAACGACATTCTGATAGCCAACGATATTGAGGAAAGTTTCCTGCTGGCCGGCGAACGACGCGTCAGGCAAGTCTTCGGCGGTTGCCGACGAACGAACAGCGACGGTGACATTGTCGCCGAGCTTGGCGTAATGCTCGGCAAGCTCATTTTCTAATTGTTGCGGCAAAGGCGTTGCCATAATCCAGTCGCGGATCTGCTTGCCGGTCGCCGCCAGCGCTTTGACATCATCAACATCGAGCGTTGCCAGAGCCGCATCAATCCGATCAGCCAGACCTTGGTGCGCCAAAAATACGCGATACGCTTGTGCAGTCGTCGCAAAACCGCCAGGGACGCGAACGCCTTTTTCGCTCAGTTGCGAAATCATTTCGCCCAGTGATGCATTTTTACCACCAACCTGCTCGACATCGCTCATCCGTAATTGAGCGAAATCAATCACATATTTTTCAGTCATATTTGCCAGCCCCTCAGTCACGAAACTTGTCATTTATTGCTGCACTGCAACCAGACTCTAAGCATAGTTGTTCAGGCCGCAAATGAGTATTTATATGTACTGGTTTTCCCTGCAATGCACGCTTATGCTGGGTTCTGCTGGAGTCAGTTTACGAGCACCAAATCGACGCAGCCAGAAAACAAGGGAGAAACACCATGCGCCGCACTGCTTTTTTCGTCTCGGGTCGTACCGGGATTACCGTCGAAATCCTTGGGCACTCATTGTTATCGCAGTTTGAAGACGTCAGCTTCAACCGGATTGTGTTGCCCTTTGTTGACACACTTGAAAAAGCCGAAGAAGTCGCGCTGCAAATTCGCAAACAGTCGCTAATTGATGGCTGCCGGCCACTGGTTTTCAGTACGATTGCCGATTTGAAAATCCGCGCCAAAATTCAGGTTGCCGAAGCACAATCATTTGATTTTTTCGGTCAGTTTATCGGTCCGCTTGAAGAAGAACTGGGCGTCAAATCGTCGCACACGATAGGCCGCTCGCATGAAATCAGCAATTTCGAGGAATACAATAACCGTATCAATGCAGTCAATTTTTCACTCAGTCACGACGACGGTGTCATGCCGCGCGATCTGGCCGAAGCCGATCTGATTCTGGTTGGCGTTTCGCGCTCGGGCAAAACGCCGACCTGTCTGTATATGGCGCTGCAATTTGGTATCAAGGCGGCCAATTATCCGCTGACCCCCGAAGACTTTGGTCAGCACACCTTGCCCCGATTGCTACTGCCATACCGCAACAAACTGTTCGGGCTGACGATTGATCCGGAACGTCTGCGCCAGATCCGGCAGGAGCGCAAACCCGATAGTCGCTACTGCCAGCTCGAAACCTGCCAATTTGAAGTCGCTGAAGCTGAAGCGTTAATGCGCCAAGTTGGTGTTCCGTATTTGAATACAACGCGGATGTCGATTGAAGAGCTGGCGACGACGATCATGCATCGTACCGGTTTGACGCGCCGGGCTTATTGACAGTGTGAGGTGCAAATTTTCACCAAACCCAGCGCTACTGAGCCAATTTACAGCAATCCCAGTTGCATTCCATCGCTGACAGTGCTTTACAGCTTCCTAGCGCAGGGGCGAGAAGGTAAACTGCTGGCTTTATTGCCAATCCGGTTTGTGATCCGTCATGACAAGTTTTGTCCACGCCGAACAGCCCGCCAGCTTGTTTGAATTCAAAAGCACCAGCACCCGTTTAACTGCCTTCATGCCGGCCAGCATTGATTGCGACCAGCTACAGGCTGCGCTGCAGGCACAACTGGGCGGCGCGGATCATTTTCTCAGCGGCGAGCAGGTCGTCATTGATTTCAACAGTCTGCCGCAAATTCCGAGCGCGGTTGAACTCGTTGCGATGATGAATTTGCTGCGCCAGTTCGCACTGCAGCCGATTGCGGCGCAAGGTGGCAATAAAGACCAACAGGTGGCTGCGCGCGAAGCCGGTTTGATGGTTCTGCTCGAAAGCGAACTGGTTCCCCAGCATACCCCTACCCTGCATCAGTCTGAAATCATTGCGCCACAAGGCGCAACGATCATTACCCGTCCGGTACGTACCGGACAGCAAGTTTACGCCAAGGGCGGCGATCTGATCGTACTGGCGCTGGTGTCCAATGGCGCCGAAGTCATCGCCGACGGCAATATCCACGTTTACGCCCCACTGCGTGGTCGTGCACTGGCCGGCGCGCGAGGCGATATGAATGCCCGGATTTTTACCACCTGCATGGAAGCCGAGCTGCTGTCGATTGCCGGCATTTACCGCAGTCTTGATCAGGCGTTGCCTGATTCAATTCGTGCCAAACCCGCACAGGTCTTGCTCGATCAGGAAAAAATCGTGATCGAAGCTTTAAATAATCTGAATTAAACCATCTCAATATTTTCAAATCATCAGGGGACACATTGTGGCAAAAATTGTAGTCGTAACTTCCGGCAAAGGCGGCGTAGGCAAGACCACCACCAGTGCCAGCTTTGCTTCCGGTCTGGCCTTACGCGGTTTCAAAACTGCGGTCATCGACTTTGACGTGGGTTTGCGTAATCTCGACCTGATCATGGGCTGCGAGCGCCGTGTCGTGTACGACTTTGTCAATGTCATTCAAGGCGAAGCGACTTTGCGTCAGGCGCTGATCAAGGATAAAAACTGCGACAACCTGTATGTTTTGCCAGCGTCGCAAACACGCGATAAAGAAGCGCTATCCAAAGAAGGCGTCGAGCGCGTTCTGAACGAGCTCAAGCACGAAGGTTTTGATTACATCGTGTGTGACAGCCCGGCCGGTATCGAAACCGGCGCGTTTCTGGCGCTGTATTACGCCGACGAAGCAATTGTTGTGACCAATCCTGAAGTATCGTCAGTGCGCGACTCGGATCGTATCATCGGTATTCTCGATGCCAAATCGAAAAAGGCCGAAGAAGGCGGTACGGTGAAAACGCATCTGCTGATTACCCGTTACAGCCCGGCACGCGTTGAATCAGGCGAAATGCTTTCGCTCGACGATGTGCAGCATCTGCTGCGCATTTCGCTGATCGGCATTATTCCGGAATCCGAATCAGTGCTGCAGGCATCGAACTCGGGAACTCCGGCGATTCACAATGCAGGTACCGATGTATCGGAAGCGTATAAAGACGTCATCGCGCGTTTCCTCGGTGAAGAAAAACCACTTCGCTTTATCGAAGTACCAAAACAGTCGATCTGGAAACGGTTGTTCGGAGGCTAAATCATGTCAATTCTTGTCTATCTGTTTGGTGAAAAGAAAAAAACCGCTTCGGTCGCGCGCGAACGATTGCAAATCATTCTGGCGCACGAACGTGGCGGACGCGAAGCGCCGGATTACCTGCCGCAATTGCAGCGCGAACTGGTCGAAGTGATTTCCAAATACGTGGCTATCGATCCGAATGACATCAAAGTGCAACTCGATCGCAAAGACGAATTTGAAGTGCTCGAAGTCAATATCGTTCTGCCGGAACATCGCAAAGCAGCGGTCTAAACGGCCCCAAGATCAGGGGAGCAATCCCCTGCTCTGCAAGTAAACTGCAATGATATAATCGGCTAAATTCAGTTCAGCACGGCGTTCGAGAGACACAATGACCATTAGCATCAAAACCGCAGACGAAATCGAAAAAATGCGCGTCGCAGGCCGCCTAGGCAGCGAAGTACTCGACTACATCACGCCATTTATTGTTCCCGGCATCACGACTGCCGAAATTGACCGTCTGTGCCACGAGTATATGGTCAATGTGCAGGGTACCATCCCAGCGCCCTTGAATTACTGTCCTCCTGGCTATATACCCTACCCGAAATCGATCTGCACCTCGGTGAATAACGTGATTTGTCACGGTATTCCGAACGACAAACCGCTGAAAAACGGTGACGTCGTCAACCTCGATATCACCGTGATCAAAGATGGCTACCACGGCGACAATAGCCGGATGTTCATGGTCGGCGATAATGTCGCCAGCCACGCCAAACGGCTGTCGCAAATCACTTACGACTGCATGTGGATCGGTATCGAGCAAGTCAAACCGGGCGCGCATTTTGGCGATATCGGCGCGGCGATCCAGAAATACGCCGAAAAAGCCGGTTATTCGGTCGTTCGTGAATTCTGCGGTCATGGCATCGGCTCGGTCTTTCACGAAGAACCGCAAGTGCTGCATTACGGCAAGGCCGGTACTGGCCCGGTGATGCAGGCCGGAATGATTTTCACCATCGAGCCGATGATCAACGCCGGTAAGCGCGACATCAAGCAAATGAACGACGGCTGGACGATTGTGACCAAAGATCGCAGCCTGTCGGCGCAGTGGGAACACACGATTTTGGTCACCGAAACCGGTTACGAAGTGCTGACGATCTCAAACGGCTCTCCGGCCAAGCCGGAGAAATACCTGCTGGGGTAATCAGCGGCAATTCAATTAAACTGGGTATTGCGATGCAATACCCTTTTTTATGCGTTTTATTCTGGATAAAAACATGCGCTCAGTCACCGCCATTCGTACCGCTTATGCCAGCGCCAAGGCCGAGTTGAAAACACAGTTTGCCATTGCAGCACAGGCCGCGCCCTTGCTCAACGAGCTGGCGGCGCTCACCGATACGACGCTGGCTGAACTGTGGAATCGGCATGAATTTACCAACGAGGTATTGCTCGCAGCAGTAGGTGGATATGGACGTGGAGAGCTATACCCCCATTCAGATATTGACCTGCTGATCCTGCTACCTGATCAGCCCAGCGCAGCGCTGCTGGAAAAACTGGAAATTTTCGTCGGTGAACTATGGGATATCGGCCTCGAAGTCGGTCATTCGGTGCGAACGATTGCCGATTGCCTGAATGAAGCAGAGCGCGATATCACAGTGCAAACCGCGCTGCTTGAAACGCGCGTGCTGGTTGGCGATGAGCAACGCTTTGCCGATTTCATGGACACGGTGCACCGGCATATTGATCCGAAAGAGTTTTTCGACGCCAAGCTGATCGAACAGCAAGCGCGTTATGCCAAATTTCAGAACGCAACGTACAAGCTCGAACCCAATATCAAGGAAGCACCGGGCGGGCTGCGCGATTTGCATCTGATCGGCTGGATTGCTGCCAGCCAGCGTCTGGGTCGCGACTGGCATGCGCTGGCGGCGCTGGGTATGCTGACCGTCGAGGAAAACGAAAAACTCTGCGAAGCCGAACGCGTGCTGCGCACCTATCGCATTGCCTTGCACTGGCGCGCCAAACGCCGCGAAGACCGCATCCTGTTTGATTATCAGAATGCACTGGCCAAAGAATTCGATTTTGACGATATCTCAACCGCAGGCCGGATCACCCAACGCGCATCGGAAGCGTTTATGGCCGAATATTATCTGGCCGCGCGGATTGTGACTCAGCTGGTGCCGCTGCTGGTGCAGGCGCTGCGTGCGCGGCTGTTTTCGTATATCGGCTATGAAACCATCCGTATCGACGATGATTTTCTGATTCGCAACGACTTGCTCGAAATCAGCGATCTGACACTGTTCGAGCGCAAACCGGCGAGCATACTGGCGCTGTTTTTGCACCTGGAACAGCGCCGCGAAGCGCGTGATATTGCCCCCGAAACACTGCGCGCACTCTGGCATGCACGCAATAAAATCGACGATGATTTTCTGGCGAATGAACACCACCGCCAGCTGTTTATTGCGTTATTTCGCGAGCCGCGCGGTCTGACGCGGATTTTGCGCCGCATGAACCAGTACGGCGTACTTGGGCGCTATATTCCGGAATTCGGCGATATTGTCGGCCGGATGCAGCATGATCTGTTCCATGTTTACACCGTTGACGAACATACACTGATGGTGCTGCGCAATGTCCGCCGCTTTGCCGTCAACGCGTTCACGCATGAATACCCGCTGTGCTCGCGCCTGCTTGAAGAATTCGAGCGCCCTGAAGTGCTGTATCTGGCGGCACTGTTTCACGACATCGGCAAAGGTCGCGGCGGCGATCACTCGCAGCTCGGAGCCGAAATTACCCGTCACTGGGTCAATCAGCACCCGTTGCCGCAGGATGATCGTGATCTGATCGTCTGGCTGGTGACGCATCATTTGACGATGTCGTCAGTCGCACAAAAACAGGACGTTTACGATCCCGAAGTCATCGCAGAATTTGCCGCACTGGTCAAAGATCAGCGCCATTTGATCGCGCTGTATCTGCTGACCGTCGCCGATATTCGCGGCACCAGCCCGAAAGTCTGGAACGGCTGGAAAGCCAAATTGCTTGAAGACCTGTTCAAAGGTACGGTGCGCTATCTCAATAGCCAGAATATCACCGCACATTCATGGCTCAATGACAGGCAGGACGAAGCGCTGCGGCTGTTGCGGCTGTATGGTTTCCGCGAAGACGCGCATCAACCCTTCTGGCAGCTGCTCGATACCGTCTACTTCCTGCGCCATGATGCGCGCGATATTGCCTGGCATACGCGCGTTTTGCTCGGCCATATCGATAGTGATAAGCCGATTGTCAAAGCCAAATTATCCGAATCGGGCGAAGGTTTGCAGGTCGTCGTGTATACGCTCGATCAGCCCGATTTGTTTGCGCAGATTTGCAGCTTTTTCGAGCGCGCTGGTTACAGCATTTTTGACGCACATATCCACACGACGAAACACGGCTACGCACTCGATACTTTTTATGTGTATATCCCCGACGGGCTGGGTACTTCGTACCGCGACCTGATTAATTATGTCGAATACGAGCTGGCCGATTGCATTGCCAAAAAACAGCCTTTGCAGGCGTCAAACAGCCGGCGAATTTCACGCCAGCAAAAGCATTTTCCGGTACGCACGCATGTGCAGATTCGCGAAGATGAACGCGGCAAGTTTTATATTTTGTCCGTTGCCGCAGGCGACAGACCCGGTCTGCTCTCGACCATCGCTCGCATTCTGGCGAGCAACCGGATCGAAATCCAGTCGGCCAAAATCATGACACTGGGCGAGCGCGCCGAAGACCATTTTCTGATCAAAGGCAATGTACTGGGCGACGAGCGTTCGCGATTACAGATCGAGAATGATTTGTTGCAGGCGCTCAACCCCACCGCCTAAATTAGCATGGGTATATTCATCAAGAGCAATAACAATAAGCACTTGATGAATATACCCATAAGGCAATCAAATACGATCAGTCAAAAATCACCGTTTTGTTTGAATACACCAATACACGGTGCTCCAAATGCCAGCGCACGGCACGAGACAGCACGACGCGCTCCAGATCACGCCCTTTTTGAATCAGCGCTTCGACATTGTCACGATGCGAAATGCGATTCACGTCCTGCTCGATAATCGGGCCGTCGTCGAGAATCTCAGTCACATAATGGCTAGTCGCACCGATCAGCTTCACGCCACGGGCAAAAGCGCGATGGTAAGGCTTGGCGCCGTCAAACGCTGGCAAAAAGCTATGGTGAATATTAATCACGCGTTGCGGATATTGCGCGGTAAAGTCGTGGCTCAAGACCTGCATATAGCGAGCCAGCACGATCAGATCAATGCCCTTCTCGCGCAATAAAGCTTGCTGCTGTGCTTCAGCCTCGGCTTTATTGTCTTTGGTAACGGCGATCACGTGATATTCAATGCCGTAAAACTCGGCCAGTGCGCGACAATCTTCGTGATTGGAAATAATCAGCGGAATCTCGCACAAAAGTTCACCGCTTTTGTGGCGATGCAGTAAATCAACCAGACAATGATCATATTTGGAAACAAAAATCGCCATTTTTTGCGGGCGATTGGACAGCGCGACTTTCCATTGCATTTCGAATCGGTCTGCAATCGGCTGAAATGCCGCCGAAAATGCATTCATATCGAGTGTGAAATCGGACAAATCCCACTCAATCCGCATCAGAAACAGGTTATCGGTCTCATCCTGATGCTGATCAGAGTGAACAATATTGGCGTTATAGGTATATAGAAAGTTGGCAATTGCCGCTGAAAGACCTTTGCGGTCCGGACAGCTGATAAGCAGAGTGGCAGTTTGATTCATGGCAGTTTCGCAGACGTAATATGCCAATGATTCTAACAGCCGACGCCACGCCGCAACAGGTTTTCATCGTCGCTGTTAATTGATATGCCTCAGAGAACGCAAAGTATGCTGATATATTTTGCTGCTCAAGCGCTGCGTCCCGACCGTTAATTGCGCCTGAATAAAAAGCTGTTCGAAAATCGGGCCATAGCCATATTCGGGAATCTGCACATTCCAGCACCAGCCATTGGCCGTTTGATTATCTCTGGTCAGATCAAAAGGATAATCGAACAGCGCGGCATAAATCGCTTTGCCTATTCCGAGCGTACGGGCAGGATTGATTTTGCGCCGACCATCCGGACTGATTTCATGATCCAGTGCACGAAATACCAAAACCATCGTCTGTTCGGGCAATAAACCATCGAGTTTGGCCATTTGCGCCGCTGCCAGCACGATTTCCTTTGGTATGATGTCCATTTTCGGTACTCCATCAAAATCAGCCTGTTTATCAGCAGCTTAGTTGACACCGAACCACAATCAATTCCGTCCATCAGCTTACAGAAAACCGCCCATGTTTGACATTGTGCTCTATCAGCCCGAAATCCCGCCCAACACCGGCAATATCATCCGTCTGGCCGCCAATACCGGCTGCCATTTACATTTGGTCAAGCCGCTGGGCTTTCCGCTCGATGACGCCAAAATGCGCCGCGCCGGACTTGATTATCACGAATACGCCCAAATGCAGGTGCACGAAAACTGGGCCGCGTGTCGTGCAGCACTGGCTGGACGACGTTTTCTGGCCGGAACGACCAAGGGCTCGCAGCGCTACGACAAAATCAATTACCAGAGCGGTGATGTGCTGGTTTTTGGCCCGGAAACACGCGGGCTACCGGCCGAAATCCTCGCCGAATTTGCGAGTACCGAGCGTATCCGCCTGCCTATGCATCCGGACAACCGCAGCCTGAATCTATCCAATGCCGTTGCCATTACCGTTTATGAAGCCTGGCGGCAGAATGATTTTGCCGGTGGCAACTAAAAATCCTCCGCAAAAAAGGCCGGTCAATGACCGGCCTTTTCACAGGTATTGCTTTGAAATTCAAATTTAACATGGACTACAAGCACATACCCCTACTTATTGACCATAAAATCAGCCGTTTTATAAAATGCCTGTTCCAGATGTTCGCGCAGCTCGTCACTCATCGGCGTTTGCGCCATTGCCTGATACATGCACAATAACCACTGATCCCGCTCAGCCTCACCAATTGCAAATGGCATATGCCGTGCACGCAAACGCGGGTGCCCGTATTTCTCGATAAAGCGCTGCGGCCCGCCTAACCAGCCCGATAGAAAATCAAAAAACTTCTCGCGAATCAAGCTGCTATCGGGCGCATGCATCGCATGAATGGCTGCCGCACGCGGATCGCTCGCCATGATGTCGTAAAAACGATCAACCAACTGCCTTAATACGGCATCGCCGCCCAGTAACTCATATGGGGTCAGCTCAAGCACTTCCGACATGCCACTTCCTTAACAAATTGAATTAATTGCAAATTTTACATCGAGTACCCTTTTGCTCCAATGCATTTTTGCATCATTGACTCGCTTGCTTATCAATGATTGAACACTAAACTGAAACAGACCAATCCCGCTACTGTCGAGGTTCAGATGCGACTCCCACTTTCAATCGCCAATAAAATTATTCTCGGCTTTGCCATCATGATGCTGCTGCAACTCATTATTGGCTCAGTGAATTTATTGGGGATGCAAAAACAGCACGAAGTAGTCAGTGGCTTGCTGCAAACCGAATTGCAATTTGGCATGCACATTCTGGAGGCTCAAAAACACGTCGGTGATCTGCGCCGCTATGAAAAGGACACCTTCATCAATTTATCCAGCCCCGAAAAAGTCGCCGAGTACAAAAAAAAGTGGGATGAAAGTCTGGCAAAAACCCACAAGGCCATTGATGCCGGAGCGGGCTTGGCCAAACCGGAGCAATCGGGTCAGTTGCAGGAATTGAAAAATTATCTGGCCCAGTACAGTCAGGGCTTTGAAGCCACTTTCTCGCAACTATCCGCTGGGCAGTTTGCCACGACGGGCGATGCCAATTTAGCTTTCGGCAAATACAAACAACCCGTTCATCTGCTGGGCGAGCAAATTGGCAAAATCGCCAAAACCGCCATCGAACACGTTGAAGGCATTGAACCTCGCGTCGATTCGATCAAGAATGAAAAAATCAAATTGAGTCTGCTGGTTGGCGCATTCACCCTCGCCATCGGTCTGGGCAGCGCTTGGGCGATTACGCAAGCAGTCACCCGGCCATTGAATGACATGCAAAACACCGTAGCCCAGATGAATCAAACCGGCCAGATCGGTCAGCAACTGCTGATTCACAATCAGGATGAAATAGGCACCACGTCGATCGCACTGAATCAGTTGTTTGGCGAACTGGGTCAGGTCATCAGTCTGGCCAATCGTAATTCGGGCGAACTGATCAACACGGCGCATCAGCTCAGCGCCGCATCCGACCAGATCACCCACGCCTCGCACGCCCAATCCCAATCTGCCATTTCAACAGCATCTGCCGTTGAGCAAATGTCGGCCAACGTCAACACACTGGTCGATAGCTCGCAAAGCATGGAGCAGGAGTCACGCCACGCCGCGCATTTGGCCACCGAAGGCGTTAGTAAAGCACAGCAATCCATTCAGGACATCAATCGGATCGCCAATTCGATCAACCACTCGTCAAGTTTGATTTTGCAACTCAATCAACGCTCGGATGAAATCGGCAGCATCGTCATGGTCATCAAGGAAATTGCCGACCAGACCAATTTGCTGGCGCTCAACGCAGCCATTGAAGCCGCCCGGGCTGGTGAGCAAGGACGTGGTTTTGCCGTCGTGGCCGATGAAGTTCGCAAACTGGCTGAACGAACCACGCATGCCACGGTTGAAATCAGCAGCAAAATCAGTGCGGTACAAAATGACACCAGCAGCGCAGCGCAAGAAATGCGCACCGCTGGAACGCTGGTTGAAAATGGCGTCAAAGGCACCCAGCTGGTCGCCCAATCCTTATCCGAGATCGAAGCAGTCTCGCTCAGTGCGGCCGAACATGTGGCGCAAATCAGCCATGCCATTCGCGAGCAAAATATCGCCAGTCAGGCCATTTCCCACCATATGGAACAAATAGCGCACGCCAGCGAAGAGAATTACAGCGCGGCCAATAATACGCAGACTCTGGCCGGGCGGCTCACCGAAATTGCCCAAAATCTGGATAACACCATTCGCCGCTTCAAAGCTTAAGTAACCGTACAAAAATTTTTCAGTAAGACACCAAAGCCGAAGACAGTACAAGCAGTACGGCAAGGCGAGGTAAGGTGTGGTGCAGCTTGGCAACTTGTTGCCTTAGCGAAGCCCATGGCCTCATGGCTAATGCTGAAAAACTTTTGCTTGCCAACTTAACGACGAGTCACCAAGCCGAGCTTCCCATGATCCGCTTTAATGCAGAGATCCCCGCACTTGACCCGATGTTTGAGCAGATCGCCGAAACCCGGTTGGCCGATGAGCCCAGCCATTTCCGATTGATCAGCGAACATGTACACTTAAGCGCAGAGCAAACCTTACGAGCCGATGCAATGGCTCACCTATTGCAGCAAAAACTGCGCTTTACACGCCAAGAGCAAGGCGGACTGGATAATCTGCTGACCCAGTATCCGCTGTCATCTGCAGCAGGTCAGGCCTTGTTGAAATTGACCACGGGTGCATTGCGAATTCCTGATCAGTATCAGCTTGACCGCTTTATCAGCGAGCAGCTCAATGCAGCCGACTGGCATTCGCATCGTGGCAATAGCGATTCATGGCAAATCAATCTGACCACGCTGGGGCTGGACGTTGCTGAAAAACTGCAAACCTCACTGGCAGCGCCTATCATTCGCGAAGCCGTCAAACATGGCGTCAGACGACTCGCCGCCCGGCTGATCATCGCGCAAGACATAGCCACCGCACTGTCACGGCAAGACTGCGATTTTCGTTATACATTCGACCTGCTTGGAGAATCCGCGCTCAGTGACGCCGAAGCACAGCAATCTTGCCTTAATCTGGAAGCGGCCATTGAGCTGATCGGCCAGTCAAGCCAGAGAGCCGGTGCATTTGGCGCCGGCATCTCCATCAAGCTTTCTGCACTGCATCCGAAGTATGAATTTCTGAACTACCAGCAAATCCACGCCGACCTTTACTCCCGGCTCTTGCGGCTGGCACGGCTAGCCTGCCAATACGACATCGGCTTTACGATTGATGCCGAAGAAAGTGCCCGGCAACTGCTCACTTTGAGCCTGTTTGATCGCCTGATGCGCGAAGCCGATCTGAAATCGTGGGCTGGCCTGGGCATCACCGTACAGGCGTATTTGAAAAACGCGCTTGCAGTGGTCAAATGGCTCAGCGATTCGACCAAACAATTGCAGCGCTCAATCAGCGTCCGGCTGGTCAAAGGGGCTTACTGGCACTCCGAAATCAAAACAGCCCAGCAAGCATCGCTGGCGTCTTACCCTGTCTGGACCAACAAGCAGCATACTGATCGTAGCTACCTCGCCTGCGCACAGATCTTGCTGCATGCGAGCAACCGGATTTATCCGCAATTTGCCACCCACAATCCGTTTACCCTCTCGTATATCCACCAAATGGCCGGGCAGCATGATTTTGAATTCCAGGCTTTTTTCGGCATGGGCGAATCGCTGTACCAACTCGTCAATGAAATCGGCCTTGATCGCCCTTGCCGGCTGTACGCGCCAGTCGGACTTGATCGGGATGCGCTGCCCTATCTGATTCGCAGTTTTCTGGAAAACGGCGCCAACACCTCTTTCGTCCATCAATTACTTGCCAATGAGAATGCAATACCCGATTCACCACCGCCGATCTTGAATCGGCCTAACAAATTATTCAGCCAGCATGAAACCCCCATCCTGCACGATCTGCAGCATTGGCCTGATTACCTGAACCTGCTTGCAGAAATCAAAAGTAATCATGGGTATATCGCCAAAGCAAATATATCAACAGGTGTTGATAGCCATACCCAGCCACGTATCTGCTCAAGCCCAGCAGATCGCAATGATCAGCTCGGCCTGTGTTACGACACGGACGCAATGACCGTCGAAACCAGTTTTCAGCTCGCCCAGACCGAGCTGGTTTCATTCAAACAAAGTCAGGTCGCAGAACGCATCTCACTGGTCAATTCAGTAGCACAAAAGCTGGAAGCCAGCCGTGCCAGTTTGCTTGAGCTGCTGGTTCGTGAGGCAGGTAAAACGCTAGTCGCAGCTCAGCAAGAATTCCGTCAGGCAATCAATTACTGCCGCTACTATGCGCAGCAGGCGCGAGTAAACTGGCCCGAACACAGCCCGGCTCCGCTGGGTATTGTCGTCGTTATCAGCCCGTACAATAGCCCGCTAGCCACACTGGTCGGGCAAATTAGCTGTGCATTGCTGGGCGGCAATGTCGTTATCGTCAAGCCTGCACCGGAAACGCCGCTGATTGCAGCGCAGACCATAGCCTGCTTTCATGCCGCCGGTTTTGCCTCCGCAGCAGTGCAACTGCTGCCCGGTGACGCGGCGCTGGGCGCCAATCTGACGCAAGATCGACGCACACAGGCTGTCTGTTTTAGCGGCTCTCGGCAGACGGCACAAAAAATTCGCCAGGCACTGGCCGGATCTGGCGCGACTTTTCAGGCTCGCAGCCCCGGACTCAATGCAATGATCGTTGATAGCAGCGCACAAATCAGGGAGGCCGTCCGTGATACTTTGCTCGCCGCATTTGACTACGCCGGCCAATCTTATTCATCGCTGAAGCTGCTTTGTATCCAGAATGACATTGCCGACGAAATGATCAGCCAACTCAAGCAAGCGATGCAGAGCCTGAAAATTGCTCATCCGGTGCTGGCCGGAACGCAAATCGGCCCGGTCATCAGCAAGCATTGCCAGAGCAAAATCCTGCAAACGATCAGCGAATTCCAGCATCAGGGCTATCCGGTCTTTCATCCTCGTCAACCAGAAAACGCGGCATCAGGGCATTATGTCGCCCCCTGCCTGATCGAGCTGCCGCACCTCGGACTGATCACGGCGCCGATCTGCGGCCCGATACTGTTTATTTATCGCTACTCTGCGGTGCAACTGGTAGCAACGCTCAAATCGATTAATCAGCTGGGTTACGGCGGCAATCTGACCATACACAGCAACATCGAGCGCCATATTGGCAATATCATCGCGCAATCGAAAATGAGCGCTTATGCAATCAACCGGATTCATCTTGATTATTGGCTCGACAGCATGCCAGGCGGCGGTAACCCTTACTCCGGGACTGGCTCGTTGTCCGGTGGGCCGTGGGCTTTGTGGAGCATGGTCAGCAACGCCGATCCATGCCAGCCACATTACCAGAACTTGCCGGACAAGCTGGAACAACTACAAGGGCTGGCACAATTATGGCCGGAAATCGATCAGGGGATTGATCTGGAAATTCTGTTCGAAGACGCAGCAAGACGCAGCCCGATTGCTCAGGTACACCCTCTCCCCGCGCTCTATGGTGAAATCCATGAACTGCGATACCGCGCTCATGGCCGAGTCGCCTGTCTTGGGCCGAGTGAGTGGGATCTGATCCAGCAAATCGGGATTGCCCTGTTGACTGGCAATCAGGCGCTGGTCGCCAACAACCATAAACAGCACAATTGGATCAGTCGGCTAGACAGTATAGATCTTGCTTTTTCCAGCGACCCGCTGCACGCTCACATCGATGCGGCAATGTGCCATCCGGCCATCGCGGCAGAAACCGAGCAATCTCTTGCCCAACGTACTGGCGCACTCATCCCGCTGATCCAGCCTTATGAAGATGGCCGCTGGCCGCTGCACCAGCTGGTGGTCGAATACACGATTCAACGCAATATCACGGCCAGTAGCTAAGTGGGTATATCAATGTAAACGCTGTTAAATAACGGATTCATTGATATACATGCCACGGGTATAAAAAAGGCCACAACATTGTCGCGGCCTTTTTTCATTTTCACAGATTATTCACCCAGATACGCCTGCTGGACTTTCTCGTTCGCCAGCAAGGCTGCGGCATCGTCGCTGTACGTCACTTTGCCCGACTCCATCACATAGCCGCGATTGGCCGTTTGCAGCGCAAGCTTGGCATTTTGCTCGACCAGCAACATCGTGACGCCTTCGGCGGCAACCATGCGGATAATTTCAAAAATTTTCTGCACGATGATCGGCGCCAGCCCCATTGATGGTTCGTCAAGCAGCAGCAGCTTCGGCCGACTGAGCATCGCACGCCCCATCGCGACCATTTGCTGCTCACCACCTGATAAAGTCCCCGCGAGCTGCTTGTAACGCTCTTTCAAGCGTGGAAACAACTGGTAAACGCGCTCCATATCATTGGCAATTTCGGCTTTGTCATTGCGACGATAAGCGCCCATCAGCAAATTTTCTTCGACAGTCAAACGGCTAAAAATGCCGCGCCCTTCAGGCACCATCACCAGACCATGGCTGACATAATCATGTGCAGCCAGTTTGGCGGTCGATTTACCGTCAAACAGGATTTCGCCGCCAGCCGGTTTGACCATGCCCATCAGCGTTTTCAGTGTCGTGGTTTTGCCTGCGCCATTAGCACCGATCAAGGCAACCAGCTCGCCCTGTTTGACTTCCAAATCAATGCCTTTGACTGCATGAATCCCGCCGTAGGCGACTTTCAAATCTTTAACTTGTAACAATGGGGTACTCATTCGGGCGCAACTCCAAGGTAGGCTTCAATCACGCGAGGGTCATTCTTGACTTGTTCCGGCACACCTTCTGCAATTTTCTTGCCGTAATCGAGCACGGCAATCCGGTCGCACAGCCCCATCATCAGCTTCACATCGTGTTCGATCAGCAAAATCGTTACGCCGTCGGCGCGAATTTTTTCCATCAGCGCCTTGAGCGCTTCTGTTTCGGTCGGATTCATCCCGGCAGCAGGCTCATCGAGCGCCAGCAAAGTCGGGTTAGTCGCCAGTGCGCGGGCAATTTCCAAGCGGCGCTGATCACCATATGACAGATTGCGCGCCAACTCGTCGGCGCGGTCGGCGATACCGACATAGGCGAGCAATTGTTCAGCCTTGGCCTTGATCCCCGCTTCTTCGCAACGCGCTTTCGGATGACGCAGTACCGCACCGATTACGCCGACTTTAGTGCGGACATGCTGGCCGACCATGACATTTTCCAGCGCGCTCATATTGGCAAACAGGCGGATATTTTGGAAAGTGCGCGCAATGCCGGCTTCGACGACGACATTAGGCTTTTTACGGAATAAATCCTGCCCCTTGAAAGTGAACGAACCTTCGTCAGGTTGATACAGACCGGTCAGCACATTGAACAGCGTCGTTTTTCCCGCGCCATTCGGTCCAATCAGGCCGTAAATTTCGCCCTGATTAATTGTCAGTGCCACACCGCTCAAAGCATGCAGACCGCCAAAGCGCTTGTTGATTCCTTCGATATTTAGTAACACTTCACTCATGATTGCGCTCCGCGTCTTGCAGGCTGGCTTTTTCTTGCAATGCAATCGCCTTGGTTTTCGGTTTCAGCTCGGCACGGCGGCGTTTTGACGGCCACAAGCCAGCCGGGCGTACCAGCATGATGATGATCATCGCCAAACCGAAAATCAGCATCCGCAGATTTTCCGGATCGACCACTCGCTTGCCGGCAATGGCCATTTGCAATGGATTGATGATGTCGCGCAGCAATTCCGGTGTAATCGAGACAATAATCGCCCCCAGAATCACGCCCGGAATATTACCCATCCCGCCCAGAACGACCATGCACAGCACCATGATCGATTCCATCAACACAAACGATTCAGGCGAAACAAAGCCCTGAAAGCTGGCAAACAGCGCGCCGGATACCCCACCAAAACTGGCTCCCATCGCAAACGCCAGTAATTTGACATTGCGCGTGTTAATCCCCATCGCATTCGCAGCAATTTCATCTTCACGAATCGCAACCCAGGCACGGCCAATGCGCGAATTTTGCAGGCGAATCGAAACAAAAATAATCAAGGCGCAAAAAGCCAGAATCAAGTAGTAATACAGATGGATTTTCTCGAAAGTCAGCCCCAAAAACTCAATCGGGCGACCAAAATCATAACCGGCGATTTGTACCGGCTTGATATTATTAATCCCCTGCGGGCCATTGGTGATATTGACCGGGCGATCCAGATTGTTCATGAAAATACGCACAATCTCGCCAAAGCCCAACGTCACAATCGCCAGATAGTCGCCGCGCAACTTCAGCGTTGGCGAGCCCAGCAGCACGCCAAAAATACCGGCAACGACAGCGGCCAGAATCATCATCACCAGAAATGGCGGATGGCTGAGCCAAGTTGGCAAAATGGCTTGTAAATGCGGCGAGTTCAAAATCGCAAACAGATACGCACCAACGGCGTAAAAAGCGATATAGCCCAAGTCGAGCAGGCCGGCGTAACCAACGACGATATTCAGACCCAGCGCCAGCATGATGTAGAGCAAGGCAAAGTCAACGGCGCGCAGCCATGAATTACCATTTTCAAACAGGCCACCCAGAGCCCACGGCAGAACCGCCAATACCACGGCCAGAACGGCCAGAAGTATCGTGTTCTTGCGGTTGTTTTCCATAAAAGCATTCATTGTTGTGATCCTTCCTTAGGCGCGTTCGGCAACACGTTCGCCCAGCAAGCCGGATGGACGGAACACCAAGACAATAATCAAGACGACAAAGGCAAAAATGTCTTTGTAATGACTACCCAATACACCACCGGTCAAATCGCCCAAATAACCCGAGCCCAGGCTTTCGATAATGCCGAGCAAAATCCCGCCCAGTACCGCACCACCGATATTGCCGATCCCGCCCAAAACGGCAGCAGTAAACGCTTTCAGGCCGATCATAAAGCCCATATACGCATGCGCCTGATCATAATTAGCGGCGACCATCACGCCGGCCATTGCACCGAGCGCCGAGCCGATCACGAATGTCATCGACACAATCGTATTGACGTTGACCCCCATCAGTTTGGCGACTTCCGGGTTTTGCGACGTCGCGCGCATCGCGCGGCCGAGCTTGGTTTTCTCGATCATGAAGAACAGTCCGCCCATCAACAGCAAGGCCAGAATAATGATCGCAATTTGCAAATCGGTAATCGCCGCGCCGCCAATGATGTGCACTTCAGACGGCAGAATTTGCGGGAATGGGCGGTAGTTACGACCCCAGATCAGCATCGCTGCCTGTTGCAGCACAATCGAAACACCAATCGCAGTAATCAGCGGCGCTAACCGTGGCGCTTTGCGTAGCGGCTGGTAAGCGATTTTTTCGATTGAATAACCGAGAAACATCGACACCGGAATTGCCATCATCAAGCCGACGAGCAGCAAGGCCGGCCCCGGTAATTGCACGCCAGCGCCAACGAGCAAATTGATACAGGTAATCGTCACCATCGCGCCGATCATTACAATTTCGCCATGGGCAAAATTGATCAGCTGCATGATGCCGTACACCATCGTATAGCCCAGAGCAATCAGCGCATAAATGCTGCCGACCACCAGGCCATTAATCAGTTGTTGCAGGAAAATATCCACGCTTGCCACCCTTGAGAAGGTTTATAGGTACGATACACCGACGTTCAGTGACCGTTTTATTCATGCCGGACTGAGCTGGTCAACAAGCCATATCAGATCGGGCTAGATTCTACCGTTACAGTTCTTGATCACTGCAAATTACCTGTTTGGTGTTGCGCGGAACACTGTGGTTTTCCCTTACTAGAAAAAGGGAGCAAAAAACGTTAGCGACCCAAGGAGCTCGCTTTAATAAGCAAAGCCTCAATCTTGCGTGACCAAGCAGCCACATAACCAAGGGTATATCAATACAAGCACTATAAATATTGACCTACAAGGCAATACCCACAAAACATCAAATCTACCTCCAAAGTGACTTTCTGACCCAGATCAAACTGTTCAAGCCTTAAGCGCTTTAGCCTAGCCTGCAGTCAAACTGTTTCGGATCAATTCAATGAACATCACCAGCGCATTACAAATCCAGCATCGCCACTGTGACCAAGCTCTCGCGCAAGCAGAAAGTGCTGCGCGTAGCGGTCAATGGGCAGACTGCTTTGCTGCAACTCAAGCGTTTTGCCAGCAAACCGAAGCGCATTTTATGCTGGAAGAAAACGACCTGTTTCCTGCTTTTGAAGCCGCCACCGGAATGCGCAACGGCCCGACACAGGTCATGCGTGGCGAACACGCTCAGGCGCGTGAGCTGATGCAGGGCTTGCAAGAAGCGGCCACCAATCAGGACACCGACGATTTCACCGGCTGCGCCGAAACGCTGCTTTTGCTGCTGCAACAGCACAATATGAAAGAAGAAAACATTCTTTATCCGATGTGTGATCGCGCAATTCCTGATTTTGCAGCACAACTGGAATAAGCCTGATGCAGACTATCGTCGATTTACGCGGCCTGCCGCCACCCGAACCGATGGAGCACATTTTGCTCTGGCTCGATTCGGCGGCGGAGGGAGCAACATTGTCGGTGCATTTACCGCACATCCCCTACCCGCTTTACGACCATTTACGGCTGCGCGCCTGTCACTGGGATTGTGTTGAGCAGGCTGATGCGTCAGCCATTTTGCATCTCGTTCGTGATTAAGGTCGCTATGTTTCAGCCCGAATTCAGCCTGCCCGTTTCAATTCCGCTGAGATTTTTCCGTACCGCGCCGCTCTGGCTGGCGCTGGCGGCGCTGCTCGCTTTGACGCTGAATGAGGGCGAATGGCAACAGCGTTTTGCTCCGGCCATGCTGGCGATCACGCATCTGCTGATGCTCGGCTTTGTCGGCAATATCATGCTGGGCGCGCTCTTGCAGGTCAGTGCCGTACTGGCTGGAGTGAGGATTTCGTACGCAGGAGCGATGGCATTGTGGCTGGCCTTGCAAAGTGGAACAGCGAGTCTGGCATTTGGGCTCTGGCAAATGCAGCCAGCACTGCTTGGACTAGCTGCGGCCTTCTTGCTATCCGGGTTGGCTGGACTGGCAATCTGGCTGCTGATCGCATTCTGGCGCGGCGGAACGCGTACGCCCTTGCGCTGGGCGGTTATCGGCCTGTTGCTAACCGTGATCAGCGGCGCCTTGCTGCTCGCCCTACTGGGCTTTGGCTGGGCAAGTCTGCCTCTTAATGACTTGCTACGCGCCCATATCGTGCTGGGCAGTATGGCCTGGGTGGTCGGGCTGATCATTGCAGTCGCTTTTACCGTCGTGCCGATGTTTCTGGTCGCGCCAGCTTGGCCGCCTCGTCTGCATCAATCCTTGTCGATGATGCTGTTTGTGCTGGTCATCGCGACGATTGTGGATGCCAGATGGTTGGCTTTGCTGGCGATTCCGCTGCTCATCTGGCTGGGCGCATTGCTGAAACTGCTGGCAAAGAGCCAGCGCCGCGCCGATCCCGCGCGGTATTTGTGGGCTTGGGGTGGCTGCAATTTGCTGATTCCGGTGCTTCTGATGCCATGGCTGGATCTGCTTCCCGCAGCTGCTCCCATCCTGCTCGCCGGACATTTTTTATTCGCAGGCGTCATGCCTATCCTCACCGCAATGCTGGCTAAAATCATTCCGTTTCTGCTCTGGATGGATTTTCGCTTACAAGTCAAAAGCGGTGGCGGGCTGCGGCATATGGGGCAATTGTTTCCCGAGCGCTGGCTAAGATCGTTAAGCCACCTCATCATTTCAATGGGTATTGCCTTCTGGCCATTGTATTTATTTGCCTTCAAAGCAATACCCATCCTATTACTGATTTATTCAATGGCCATCACTTATTGCCTAATGCGCAGCATCCGCACCCAGCGGCAGGCCATTCAGAGTGCCGAGCAAAATCATTCCGTCCAAAATCATCCTGCCAGATAACGCTGCTCCAGATGCGCCCGGAAATGCGCCGGATTGAGCGCTTCACCGGTAGCACGGCGAATCAGCTCGCCCGTATCCCAGCGGCTGGCTTGAGTCCAGATGTGCCGATTGAGCCAGTCAAAAACGGGCGTCAGATCACCAGCAGCAATCCGCTGATCCAGATCGGAGTAAGCGGCTCGAATCGCGGCAAAATATTGCGCCGCGTACATCGCGCCCAAGGTATAGCTCGGGAAATAGCCGAAACTGCCATCAGTCCAGTGAATATCCTGCAGGCAGCCATTTTGGAAGTTGCCACGGGTATCGACGCCCAAATAAGCGTGCATTTTTTCATCCCATAAAGCCGGAATATCGTCGGCTTCGATTTCGCAGTCGATCAGCGCACGTTCGATTTCATAGCGCACAATCACATGCGCCGGATAAGTTAGCTCATCAGCGTCAACGCGAATGAAACCGGGACGAACGCGGGTGTAAATTCTGGCCAGATTGTCAGCGTCAAACGCGGCCTGCTCGCCCAGATGCTGTTGCACCAGAGGTTGAATCAAACGCAGAAAAGCCGGGCTGCGGCCGAGTTGCATTTCAAACGATAGACTCTGGCTTTCATGAATCGCCATCGAGCGCGCCCGACCGACCGGTAAATGCACTGTTTCACGCGGTAGATTTTGCTCGTAACGTGCGTGGCCGGTTTCATGCACGATGCCCATCATGCTTTGCGTGAAATCGTCTTCGGTGTAACGCGTCGTAATCCGCACATCCTCAGGCACGCCACCGCAGAAGGGGTGATGCGAGACATCCAATCGACCCGCATTAAAATCAAAGCCGAGTTTCTCCATCACCGCCAAACCCAGCTCGCGCTGCGCGGCAATCGCAAACGGGCCTTGTGCGTCGATCACACTTTCTGCCGCCTGCTTGCGCATCGCCTGCTGAATCAATCCGGGCAGCCATTGCTTTACATCACTAAAAATGCGATCCAGCTCGGCGCAAGTCATTCCCGGCTCGTATTTATTCATCAGCGCTTCGTACGGCGATAAACCGCTTCGTTGACTGAGCAACTGCGCTTCTTCGCGCGCCAAGCGCACCACTTCGCGGAAATTGGTCAGAAAACCTTGCCAATCATTATTCGCGCGTTGCGTGCGCCATTCGTGCGAGCAATGTGAGCCGGCCAGTGTTTTGGCCTCGACCAGACTGGCCGGCAATAGATTGGCCTGTTCCCACTGCCGCTTCATTTCGCGCAAATTGGCGCTTTCAAGTTCATTCAGCGTGTCGCTACCCGCAGCTTCAATCGCGCTTGCCAGCGCGGGATCGGTCAACAAACCATGAATCAAGACGCCCAGTTCGGCCATTGCAGCCCCCCGTGCGTCATTACCCTTGGGCGGCATCATCGCCGCCTGATCCCACCCCGCCAGTGCTAGCAAATGCTCATAACGGTAAATTCGCGTAAATGTTGCTAATGCGGTTTGATAGGCGCTCATCACAATACTCGGTGGCAAAACAATCATCATGCCAGCAAACGGCGGCATCCGGCGAGTCGGGCGCGCCGTTCTGGTGAATGGTGAAATACAACAAGCTGCTCATTAGCTTTAGCAGGTCGGCGAATTAAACTTACAATACGCTCGCCGCTGAGCCAGCGATGTGATTCTTGCAAGCCATCTCATCCTTGCTCGTGCAGACAAATCCAATAAAAAGAGAACCTTATGACCCAGCAAAACGCCGACGATGCGCTGCATCGGCCACTCAATCAAAATGATTACAAAACATTGTCTTTGTCCGCACTCGGCGGCGCGCTCGAATTTTACGATTTTGTGATTTATGTGTTTTTTGCCGCAGTATTAGGCCAATTGTTTTTCCCGGCCGACATGCCCGACTGGCTGCGCCAGCTGCAAACCTTCGGTATTTTCGCCGCCGGCTATCTCGCCCGCCCTTTGGGCGGCATCATCATTGCGCATTACGGCGACAAGCTGGGGCGCAAAAAAATGTTTACGCTGTCGATTTTCCTGATGGCGCTGCCAACTTTAGCCATGGGTCTATTGCCGACTTATGCCAGCATCGGCATTGCCGCGCCATTATTGCTGCTCTTGCTGCGCGTATTGCAAGGCGCGGCAATTGGCGGTGAAGTACCGGGCGCCTGGGTATTTGTTTCCGAGCACGTCCCCGGCAACAAGGTGGGTCTGGCCGTCGGTACGCTGACTGCAGGCCTGACATTCGGTATTTTGCTCGGCTCGCTCGCTGCGGTCGTCGTCAACAAACTCTACACACCAGCCGATATCCTCGCTTCGGCGTGGCGCTACCCCTTCATTCTGGGCGGCATCTTCGGCTTCTTCGCAGTCTATCTGCGCCGTTTTCTGGAAGAAACGCCGATTTTTCAGGAATTGCACGCGCGCAAAGAGCTGGCTGACGGCTTGCCACTCAAACCGATTCTGCAACAGCATCTGGGCGCACTCGCAACCACTATGCTGCTGACCTGGGTACTATCGGCGGCCATTGTCGTCGTGATTCTGTTTACGCCCACCTATTTGCAAAAAGTACATCACATCGCACCGATTCTGGCTTCCGAAGCCAATTCGCTGGCCATCGTTTCGCTGACGCTGGGATGCATTATTTTCGGTTGGGGGTGCGACCGTTTCGGCGCACGCAGCACCATGCTGATTGGTTTTGGTGGCCTGCTGCTGACCAGCATGCTGTTCTATGGCCAGTTGCCCGGTACTCCCGAGAACCTGTTTTATACCTACACACTGGTCGGTTTCTTTGTCGGCGCGGTCTCCACCGTACCCTTTGTCGCCGTTCGCGCCTTCCCCGCGGCAGTGCGCTTCTCGGGTCTGTCATTCTCGTACAACGTCGCCTACGCGATTTTCGGCGGGTTGACGCCTGTCGTACTGACCTGGTGGCTGACGAAAGACCTGCAAGCACCGGGACACTACGTCGCCGCGCTCGCAGTGCTGGGCATGCTGCTGGCTTTTACGCGTCATGCAGGCAACAAGCAGACCATCTAAGCTAATCGAAAACCAATAAAAAGCCCTGTTTTATAACAGGGCTTTTATCTTCCTAATTTCTAACAATTATTCCCACTCGATGGTTGCCGGTGGTTTGCCGCTCACGTCATACACAACGCGGTTAATACCACGTACTTCGTTGATGATGCGGTTGGAGACTTTGCCAAGCAATTCGTACGGCAATTCGGCCCATTTGGCGGTCATAAAGTCGCTGGTCACGACAGCGCGCAGAGCAACTACGTAATCGTAAGTGCGGCCATCGCCCATTACGCCGACCGATTTGACTGGCAGGAAAACGACAAAGGCTTGGCTGGTCAATTCGTACCAGGTTTTGCCGCTCTTTTCATCGACCGCAGCGCGCAATTCTTCGATAAAGATCGCGTCGGCACGTTTCAGCAATTCACAATATTCCTGCTTTACTTCGCCCAGGATACGCACGCCCAGACCTGGGCCTGGGAATGGATGACGATAAACCAGTTGTGGCGCCAAGCCCAATGCCACTCCCAATTCGCGCACTTCATCTTTGAACAATTCGCGCAATGGCTCGAGCAAGCTCAATTTCATTGTTTCTGGCAAACCGCCCACATTGTGGTGGCTCTTGATCGCGTGCGCTTTGCCGGTTTTGGCACCCGCAGACTCGATCACATCCGGATAAATCGTGCCTTGTGCCAGCCATTTTGCGCTCGGCAATTTGGCTGATTCAGCTTGGAATACTTCAACGAATTCGCGGCCGATGATTTTGCGTTTGGCTTCCGGATCAGTCACACCAGCCAAGTGGCCCATAAACTGTGCCGTCGCATCCACATGGATCACACGAACGCCCAGATGCTCGGCGAAGGTTTCCATCACTTGCTTGCCTTCATTCAGGCGCAGCAAGCCGTTATCAACAAACACGCAGGTCAGTTGATCGCCAATCGCGCGATGAATCAGCGCGGCAGCCACCGATGAATCCACGCCGCCCGACAGCCCCAGAATCACTTCGTCAGAACCAACCTGCTCGCGGATTTTCGCAACGGCTTGCTCGATGTAGTTAGGCATCGTCCAGCTTGGCGTTGAGCCGCAAATATCGAGCACGAAATGATTGATCATTTCGCGACCCTTGATCGTGTGGGTGACTTCTGGGTGATATTGCACGGCGTAGAAATTACGCGTGGTATCGGCCATCGCCGCGATCGGGCATGACGTGTTGCTGGCGATGACTTCAAAGCCCGCGGGCATGGCAGTCACTTTGTCGCCGTGGCTCATCCACACTTCAAGGCAAACCTTCGCCAATTCACCTTCGCCGTGAACGCGGTCAGACAGGCCTTTGAACAGTGGGTTGGTGTTATTTACTTCAATTTCGGCAAAGCCGAATTCGCGTACATGCCCTGCTTCGACCTTACCGCCCAAGCTTTGCGCCATAAACTGCATGCCGTAGCAAATACCCATCACCGGAATACCCAGCTCGAACAGTTTCGGATCAGCTTGGTAATCAGACTCGTAAACTGAATTGGGGCCACCAGACAGGATGATCCCTTTCGGATTGAAAGCCTTGATCGCGTCAAGCGACATATCGAACGGATGCAGCTCACAATAAACGTGCGCTTCACGAACGCGACGGGCGATCAGCTGCGTCACTTGCGAGCCGAAGTCAAGAATCAGAATCTTATCCATACCGTAATAATCCAGTGGTGGGCGGTAAAACGCGGCATTTTACCGCGCTATTGAAAATGAGGCGAGTTACTTGCAAACCTGCCGTGGGCTCAACCCCAAAGCAACAGGGGTATACCACTACAGGTCAATGCTAAATCAAGCCGCATCAACATACCCATGCCAGTATTATTTCATCGTAATGCCACGCACCAATTCGTCCAGTGCGGATAAAGCTTTGGCCGCTTCGGGGTGATTGACAATAGCAACAAGCACCCAGTTTTTCCCCTGCCGGTCTTTGACATAGCCTGCCAGTGAACGCACATCGCGGAGTGCGCCAGTTTTCAGATGAGCGACTCCTGTCGTTGCCGTGTCAGCGAGGCGTTTTTTCATCGTGCCGTCCAGCCCCGTCAATGGCAACGAGCTGATGTATTCGGCGGCATAGGGGCTTTGCCAGGTTTTGACCAGTAGCTCGGCCAGATGCCGTGCGCTGATTTGTTCCTTGCGCGAAAGGCCCGAGCCATTCTCCAGCACCAGCTCCGGCCAGTTAAAACCGGCCTTGCGCAGCGCAGCCTGAATGACTGTTGCTGCAGCATCATCAGTGGTCGGATTGGATTGACCCAGCTCTGCGCCCAGCGTCAGATAGAGCTGGCGCGCCATCAGATTGTTGCTGTATTTATTGATATCGCGAATCGTAGTCACCAGATCGGGCGAACGCGTGCTGACCAGTTTGATCGCGTCGACCGGCGTCACACCAGCAACGGCTTTGCCTGAACCTTTACCGCCATTTTGATACCACATCCACCAGAACAGCGCCGCAGTATAGGTACGCGGATTCAGCACCGGCACATAGCGCTCGACTTTACAGCCGGCTGGCATTTCACCGGCGTATTGCAACACATATTCCGAACCGCTTTGCCCGGGGCGCTGCTGCACCCGACGCGCCCAGCTGGCACAACTGCCTTCACTCGCGATGGCCAATTGATTACTCAGCCGCACCTGGCTCAGTGGTGGCTCGGCCGTGATCACAACCCGTTCGCCCGTTGAATCGATCATGATTTTTTGCGTGCGAAAATTGCTGATCAAGGCATGCGGCTCGACCATAAATGCCCGTTCGGTGTCACCGTCATCGTCATATTCGGTGATGGCCGTGCTGCGTTTGAAGTACGAATCATCGAGCACCAGATCGCCCTGAATGTCGCTCACACCAGCGGCTTTCAATTCACGAATCCAGAGCCACATCCGTTCCAGCGTAATTTTGGGGTCGCCCTTGCCTTGCAGGTACAGATTGCCTTTCAATACGCCGTTCACCGGTTTCGCGTCTGCGAGCAAATCGGTTTGCCATTGCCAGCTTGGCCCCAATAAATGCAATCCAGCCCAGGTCGTAACAAGCTTCATCGTCGAGGCGGGCGAGCGAATCTGATCTGCCAGATGGTAAAGCGGCTTTTGTTCACTATCGAGCGAAACCAGTGCGACGCTAATGGCGTCCGCAGGTAAATTCGCCGTTTTCAACGCTTGCTCGACTTTGACTGGCAACGCCGCTTGCGCCAGCGAGGCTGCGAGCAAAGCGCCAGTGAGAGCAAGTATTCGATTGGTTTTCATCATCAAACATGGATTGAATTCAGGCACTGCTTTTCCCCGTTTGTCTTGCTTTCCAGGCCAGATGTGCCACCCGGTAAGCATTTAATTGTTCGGCATACAAATCAAAAATGCAGGGCTCGCAACCACTATTGCAACACTCTTCCAACGCCGGTTCATACGGCGCCTGTGGTTCTGGATCATCGTTCAGCTCAACCTCAGCAACAGTCGGCTCAGGCAATTGTGCAGCGGGTAAATCGTTGTTTATATTCATGTCAAACTACCTATATCAGGCGCTAAGTATTAAACCAAAAATTCTCACTCTTCGTAACTTCGCCTCGCCGTACTGCTGTGCTGTCTGCGGCTTTGCGCCTTGCGTGACGGGATGGCCTTGGGCCAACACTTTTGACCACCTACTTAGTGCCTCAGAGCAATTGTGAATCTGTTAGAATCGCGCCATGGCCTATCAAGTTCTCGCGCGCAAATGGCGCCCCAAAACGTTCGCCCAGCTCGTTGGGCAAGAGCATGTGATTAAAGCACTGGCAAATGCGTTTGCCAGCGAGCGTTTGCATCATGCCTACCTATTGACCGGCACTCGCGGCGTGGGAAAAACCACTATCGCGCGCATTATGGCCAAGGCGCTCAATTGTGAAACAGGCATTACCGCCGAGCCGTGCGGTGTTTGCTCGGCATGTACGCAAATCGACGCCGGCCGCTTTGTCGACCTGCTCGAGATCGACGCGGCGTCCAACACCGGGATTGATAATATTCGCGAAGTCCTGGACAACGCGCAATATTCGCCCACCGCTGGCCGGTTCAAAGTGTACATCATCGACGAGGTGCACATGCTCTCGAAATCAGCATTCAATGCGATGCTGAAAACACTGGAAGAGCCGCCGAGTCACGTTAAATTTATCCTCGCCACAACCGACCCGCAAAAAGTACCGATCACGGTACTGAGCCGTTGTCTGCAGTTTTCATTACGCCAAATGACGCCGCAACAAGTCACCGGCCATTTGCACAAAGTCCTGGAAGCTGAGCAAGTGCAGTACGAGCCATTGGCGCTCAATCTGCTCGGCCACGCGGCCAATGGCTCGATGCGCGACGCGCTATCGCTCCTAGATCAAGCCATTGCGCACGGTGCAGGTCAGGTGGAAGAAGCAGGCGTGCGCGCGATGCTTGGCGCGGTTGATCAGAGCTATTTATTCGATTTGCTCGACGCACTCGCCGCGCATGATGGCCCGCGCTTGTTACAAACGGCTGACGCGATTGCCTTGCGCGGCCTGTCGTACGAAGCGGCTCTGCATGAGCTGGCTAATGTCTTGCACCAAGTTGCGCTGACACAAGCCGTACCGAATGCGCTGGCCGATGACCTGCCACAACTCGGCCAGATTGTCGCTGCCGCGCAGGCGCTCAGCCCGGAAGACACGCAGCTCTATTATCAGATCGCGCTGCATGGCCGTCGTGATTTGCCTTTGGCGCCCGATGAATACGCCGGCTTTACGATGACACTGCTGCGGATGCTGGCCTTTGCTCCAGCGAAGCCGGAGCAAATCACTGGAACTGTCACTCCGGCGAAGCCAGAACAAATCATTGAAGCTGTCACTCCGGCAAAACTGCCAATCACTGGAAATGCTTTACCGGGCAACCCGCAGCAAATCAGCAGCACTGCAGTGACGAATCCAGCACCAAGCAGTAGCGGCCCGGCACCAGCGCCACACAGCACAAGCGTTACCTCTGCTCCGGCCACAACAACTAACGTTGGAGCAAACACACCGGGAAAGACTGAACCGTTGGCCGCCAACCCCGAGCGGGCTGAATCAATCAGCGTAGTGCCACCATCGCCATCGGTAGCCACAGCATCAAACGCTGCTGCCGCACCGAGTAGACCCACAGCGCCTGCCTACGACGATATGGAGCCGCCACCGTGGCACAGCGAGGCGGCGGAGGCGATTTATCAGGCCAGCGAACCTGCGCCCCACTATGTTGCAGAGCCTATTCCAGCAGCACCAGTTCTTGAATCCGCGCCAAGCACACCACTAGTCAGTGAAAACAAATCCGCCGAACCATTTAACGGCGACTGGCGTGGCCTCGTGGTGCAGCTCAAGCTAGGAGCTGCAGGTATGCTGGCGCAGAACGCAGAACTAGTGGGCTACAGCGATATACACTTCGATTTGCAAGTCGCCGAAGAGCATCGTGCAGTCGCCACACGTGATTATCAGGACAAATTACGCAGCGCCTTATCCGAATACTTTGGGCGCGACACCACGGTCAACGTCAATATCGGCACAATTGCTGGCGAGACGCCGGCGATTATGCTGGTACGCGAAAATGCCGCCCGACAAGAAGTCGCGGTGGCGGCGATTCAGAACGATCCATTTATTCAAACCTTGGTACGCGATATGGGCGGCACTATCGACGCAGCGTCGATCAAGCCCTTGTAAGCGGCCACTTATTTACTTTAAAGAGGAAGCACTATGTTCAATAAAGGCGGTTTGGGCGGCTTGATGAAGCAAGCTCAGCAAATGCAAGAAAACATGAAAAAAGCCCAAGACGAGCTGGCCAATGTAGAAGTAGAAGGCCAATCGGGTGCTGGCATGGTGAAAATCACGATGACCTGCGCCAATGTGGTGAAACGCGTGGCGATTGACGACAGCCTGTTGTCGGACGACAAAGATATGCTGGAAGACCTGATCGCGGCGGCATTTAATGACGCATTGCGCAAAGCCGAAAGCACGAGCCAAGAGAAAATGGGTGCACTGACAGCGGGTTTGCCGTTGCCACCGGGCATGAAGCTACCCTTCTAAAATTTTGCTTAGCTGGCGGCTGCGCCTGCTCGGATTGCCGCCGTTCGCTACTCGCAATCCTCATGTACTTCAGTACATTCCGGTTGCTGCGTTGCGTGCGACGACAATCCGCTTTGGCTCGCTCACCCGCCAAACTCAAATTTGACCAATACTCTATACGGTATCAACCTGTATATCAATTTGGCATTACCTTTCAAGGCAATACCCCCATGAGCACGCCACGTTCGCTACATAATCTGATCGAAGCCTTGCGCGTCCTACCCGGCGTTGGCCCCAAATCAGCGACGCGGATGGCGTTTCATCTGGTACAACGCGATCAGGATGGCGCAGGCCGCTTGGCGCAGTCCTTGGTCGAAGCGCTCGGTACACTCAAACATTGCCGCCACTGCAATACCTTCACCGAAGCCGATATGTGCGATATTTGCTCGGACGAGCAGCGCAATCACGCCCTGCTGTGCGTCGTCGAGATGCCGACCGATCTGATGTCGATCGAACACACCCGCAGTTTTGAAGGGCTGTATTTTGTACTAATGGGTCGCCTCTCGCCCCTCGATGGCATTGGCCCGAAAGACATCGCCCTCAATCAGTTACTCCAGCGCGCCAGCGACGGGATTGTCGAAGAAGTTGTCCTGGCGACCAATTTCACCACCGAAGGCGAAGCCACCGCACATTATCTGGCCGAAATGCTGCGTGCACGTGGGCTAAGGGTCAGCCGTATTGCCCGCGGCCTGCCCGTTGGAGGCGAACTGGAACACGTCGATCCGGGCACACTGGCGCAGGCGCTGATTGAGCGCAGAGGCTTATAAATCCCACTGTTCACGACCAAATTCCAGCAGCTTCCTCGCACAGAATGACGCACAGCAAAACCGTTAGTCAGCTCGTGATGCGCAGAATTGAAGACTCCGTTAGGATGTGCCGATTAATAAGTATTATCTTATAAATCAAAGACTAATAGAGGATTTCATGCTGCTGCGCCTGTTCACCTCCCTCATCATTTTGCCTCATTTAGTTTTTGCCGCCCCCTGCTTGCCATTTGAAAATGCCCCGATTCGCGGCGAGTTGAAATCCGGTGAAAAAGCGTGTTTTATCCTCAATGCATCAGCCAATGAGCTGTTAAGCCTCAAGCTTGACAGCAGCAATCCGCAAATATCATTGACAGTACAAACGCCACAGGGCGAAGAAATCACTCAGGCACAAACTGGTGGTCATCAGAAACTGTGGAAGTCGCAACGTTTCTTGACCAAAACACAGGGTATGTATCGCTTGACGGTGCAGACGCTGGATCAAAGCCCCAGCCAGTTTCAACTTGGCACACCAGAACGATTGACTGCAGCACAGTATTATTCCGAGCTGGACAAATTTGACCTGTGGCTCAAAAACAATGCCATTGCATTAAACGATAAAACTGCATTCGAACAACTTGACCCACATCTGGCCAATGCACGGCTGATCGGAATCGGCGAAGCCAGCCATGGCAACCGTGAATTTTGGGATACCCGTACCGATATCGTGTTGCACCTGGCGAGACAGCAAAAAATGCGCGTCGTCGCACTGGAAATTTCGCCCTATATTGGGCGCCGCATGGACAGTTTTGTCCGCAATCTGGATCAGACTACGCAAAAACAGATCGTTAGCGAAATAGGTAACCCAATGTTTTCGACCGAAGGCATGTGGGACTTTTTGCAAGCGCTACGCACATATAACAACCAGCAAAACCCGGAACAGCAGATCAGAATTGTGGGGGTTGATATTCACCCTGGACGCGATGAAGATCATTTTTTGCAACAATTTTTGCAGAAAGTCGCGCCAGAAATCGCCAATCTTGGCAATGAACTGATGTCAGATCAAACCGCAAAAGCCATTTTGCATAAAACAGCTAATGAGCGCAGGGCTGAACTTAACCATGTCGGAACCACCCTCGAGCAGCAATTCATTGTGCATCAGCAGCAATGGATTGCTGTCAGCTCCAGCCATGAATACGCACAGGCATTGATTGCACTTCATGCCCGGATTGGAGCACTTAACACCCTGCATCTGCCCTGGCAACAAAGTATGCCAAGCCGGGATCGCTATATGCATCGCAATATTATGACGCTGCTCCAAGCCGAAACGGCTGCGCATCCGGTTACTTTCCTCGCCCATGACATGCATATTTCTGCATCGACCGATTTTTATGCTGGCCGTTTTGTCGGTTCATTACTGAAAGAATCGCTGGGCAATGCCTACATCGCAATTGGTACGGCCTTTGATCAAGGCTCTGTGCTAGCACTGAAGATCGGAACCAACAGACCGCAAGTCTTCAATATGGGACCTTCAATGCCTCAATCGCTGGGACATTATTTAAGCCGCTCTGCAAGCAGCTATTATGCAATCCCGATGACAGCAGCGACCCAAGGTGCGGCACCGCTGCTGAATTCGCCACTCAAAATGCGGATCATCCCGCTCGATAGCGGGGAACAAATTGCCGACTTGCAATATGAGACCATCGTACCCGCAAGGGATTTTGATGTGCTGATTTTCAAAAAACAGGTTTCTGCGGACTTGTCTTTGACCTCACCCAAAATTTGAAACAATAAAATAACCCGGCAGAAACACGCTATGCCGGGTTATTTGCTTGGAACAGAATACAAAATTGCAGATAGAAACTCAGTGCAAATTTTGTTCGTGATTCAGATTTTGCCCTGGGTTCAAAGTTTGCCAATTCTGAAGTGGCACATTCCGATTAACACGATCACGTGGGTAAATTTCTGCTGGATATGTTTGCATGGTTCCTGTCAGGCCAAAACCTTGCGGCATCAGTGAACCTTCTTTGCGCATACAATTGGTACTGTCGATATAAGACTGCGCAGGAGATCCCTGGCAAAACTCGAATGGGCCACTATTAGTATCTGCCAGAGCAGTTTGGCTGAGCAGCACAACAAACGGTAAACATACCAGCCTTTTTGATAGTTGTTTCATGACAATCACCTCTTTTCATAAAGCCCCTACGAGCCATATTTACGATCAGATATCATTTGCAGAACCCTATACAAGGATCCTACACAAGGTAGCGTATGCTTTTTCGCATCACCCAGGTCAAAAACCATCACAGATTCTTGACAAACGGGGAATTATAATCATCAATCGCCTAGTAAACGATGATAAGCCTAGCGCACCATTTATTACATCCGATTGTCAGCCCAGACTCAGAATATCACTTGACAACACTACCCCTAGCTGGCCGGCCATTAAGCACTACCTGCCAGAAAGCAGAACTTTCTAACAATCCTCAAGCTGCTCTAGCAACCGTGCAACATCAACCTGATCGAGCTGGTGAGCATTCAAGTAGCGCTGGGCATAGTCTAGCCAGACCCCTTCGCGCAGAAAAATTTTAAGCAATTCTTTGTCGACGTGTTGCTCGCATGCCATCCGGGTCAGGATTTGCAAAGCGTTCGATAACTTCATCCCCTCTTTATAAGGTCTATCCTTGGCCGTCAGGGCTTCAAACACGTCGGCAATTCCCATAATCCGTGCCTGAACACTCATCTGTTCACGCTTTAAACCACGCGGATAGCCTTTGCCATCCATGCGTTCATGATGCCCGCCCGCGTATTCCGGCACATTTTTCAAATGATTCGGCCAAGGCAAGGCTTCAAGCATCTGGATGGTGATATCGATGTGCCGGTTGATAATTTCACGTTCACCACGATTGAGCGTTCCTTTGCGAATCGACAGATTATCGCGCTCTTCATCGCTGAGAAACGACACCGGCGCAGCTGGCGAGAACATGGTTTGTCCTGGATGCCAGCGACGTATTGCAATATTGGCAATGCGCTCAACATCGTCATCGCTCATGCTTTCGCCACCGCGATTGGCTTGCCGCAAAAAGTCACGGTCACTAATGAGTTGTTCACACCCGGCTCGATACTCTGCTTCGCTAATCTGCCCTCGCAACAAACTGATTTCCAGATCGCGCAACAAAACTTCAAACCGGGTGTCGATCAACGCAATCCGGTCAAAAATAGTCTGCAGCTTGGTCGCCTTGTCGACCACGTGTACTGGCGTAGTGATTTTGCCGCAATCGTGCAATAAGCCTGCGATTTTCAGCTCGTAGCGATCACGTTCGCTCATTTTAAAACCTGCCAGCTCACCCTCCTCACAGCGGCTGACTGCCTCTGCCAGCATCATCGTCAGCTCAGGTACGCGCTGGCAGTGTCCGCCGGTATAAGGCGATTTATCGTCAATCGCCAGATTGATTAGCTTGATAAAGCCTTCGAACAATTCCTGCAAGGCCATAATCAAACGACGATTGGTCAATGCAATCGCGGCTTGCGAGGCCAGTGATTCAACCAAGTGCTGATCGCTCAAAGTAAAAGCTTCGATTTCATTCTGAGCATTAAGCGCATTGATCAATTGCAATACGCCAATGATATTGCCTTCATGATCACGCATCGGGACGGATAAAAACGATTTGGAGTAATAGCCAAAATGCTGATCAAAACGCTGCGTGCCGGTGAAGTCATATTCATCTTCGTCCGAATAGGCATCCGGAATATTGATGGTGCGAGCTTCATTAACCGCACAGGCAACCACATTGGTCAGATTGGGTTGACCGTCAGCCAGAATCAGCGGAACAGGTGGCAAATGTATGGGAACGCCGCTGCTCCCTCCTTGCGCCAGGCCCAGGCGGGTATTGAGCAGGATTTCAAAATGCAGGCATCCGTCCTTGATCAGATACAAAGTACCGGCATCAGCACGCACCAGATCAATCGTGGCCAGCAAAATACTTTCAACCAGATGCTCGACTTGCGTTTCACCCGACAGAGCTACCCCAATGGCATTCAGTTTATTGAGCTTTAAGTTAAATTCTTGCTCGTTCATGATACCCACCCAGGGTTATTCAATACAGACATTGCACCATAATAACAAGCGGGATATACCCCGTTAAAACTCAATCATCTCGCCTTGTAATAGACGACGAATCGGGTGTAATTGATCCAGTTGCAAGACTTCCCGGATGGTCAACTCGCTATCAGCAGGCTTGAGGTGGGTAATCAGAATTTGTGCACTGCCATGCCAGTGGGCGAGTTGCTCGGCCAATGTGCTGGGACATAAATGCTTGGCAGCATCGGCAATTGCATGTTCTTTATCAGCAAATGCCGTTTCGATGATCAGTGCTTTGAGGTTTTTAACCCGATTGACCGCTTGCCAGAACTCAGCTCCACCTGTGGTATCACCACTAAAAACTACGGCGCCCTGAGCGGACTCCAGCAAAAAGGCGACTGCCGGCACGGTATGAATAGCCGGAATCGGCGTGATGGTGACATCAGCAATTGTTTTGGCTTCACCGAGCTCATGAGGAACAAAAATCAGGCATGGCTGCTGCGCATTGGGGATCACGGAAAAATCGGGCCAGATGAGCCAGTTAAAAATATGTTTGCGCAGCACCTCGATGGTCTGCGCAGTCGCATGGACATAAACCGCTTTATTGCGCGAACCGATGACGGTATCGAGCAATAGCGGCAAACAGGCAATGTGATCAAGATGCGAATGAGTCAAAAAGACATGGTCGATTTGCAGTAATTCTTCATGCAGCAAATCGCCAACGCCCGTACCTGCGTCAAGCAGGATGTGCTGATTCAACAGAAATGACGTCGTTCGGTTTTCACCACCGATCCCGCCACTACAACCCAGTACGCGCAATTGACAGGTCATGGATTACCTAAAGAAAAATGCCATTCGAATCCCCATCACTTCGATCAGGTCTTCTTCCAGCAGCAACTGGGGTTGATCAGAGATTTCGCGTGAATTAACCAGCGGCCGTTGTTCACCCTCAAGATGGGAAATGTAATACCCATTTTCCCGCTTCATAAAAACGACCACATTCGAACCCGCTTTACCCAGTGAAGTCAGTGGTTTATTCAGAATCAATTCGCGCCCGGCATTACTGCCTGTCAGAACACGTACCACCGCGACAGGACCTTGCGTGAGCGCGCTTGCCTGAGCAGGCTTAAGCTCAGCCGAAATCGGGCTTGTTTCATCTATATTATTTTCAAATTCGGCCTGCTTTGCCGCAGCGACCGAGTCACGCCAGAAGGTGATCTGGAGTTTGCCAATACTGAGTTCATCGCCGCTTTTGAGCGCATGCCGGGTAATTTTTTCACCATTAACCCGAGTACCGTTGGTACTTTTCATATCTTCGACAAAATAAATCGAGCCAACAACTTCAATAATGGCATGTAAACCGGATACCGACAGATGATCCACCTGGATATCATTATTCGCTCTGCGCCCTATCGAGGTGCGCGGCTGGGTTAATTGCACTTCCCTGAGCGCTTGGCCATCCAGGCTAAGAAATAATTTTGCCATTAGCTAAGCCACTCCATTACATCGGCCATGATGCCCTGCGGCCAAACAGTCCAGTCAATTTACTCCAGCTACCTTCATCCACTTTGAAGTCACGATTCACTTTGACGAGAACCAGCGAAATATTATCCCGCCCACCGGCTGCATTGGCCTGGTCGACCAGCAGATTGCAGGCGTTGGAAATTTGCTGTTTTGACAGGGCAATTAATTGTGCCAAGGCTTGATCCGGCAGCATATCGCTTAAACCATCCGAGCAGAAGAGATACACATCATCGACTTCAACGGCATATTCGTGCAACTCGGTTTGCACCGCCAAATCGATCCCGACGGCCCGCGTCACCAGATTTTTATGCGGCGCATATTGCGCTTCTTCCGGAGTAATCAGCCCGGCATCGATCTGCTCTTGCAGTAGCGAGTGATCACGACTGAGCTGGACAAATTCATCGCCCCGCAAACGGTAAACCCGCGAATCACCGACATGGGCAATTGCCAGAAAGTTGTTATAAAACAAACCGGAAATCAGCGTTGTTCCCATACCGAGACATTGCGGATGCTCCTGGGCAGTCCGGTAAATCATTTCGTTGGCACGATCAAACGCCAAGAGCAGCATTTCATGCGCAACCGGCCATAAGCTGCCCGAATTTTTGATATGCGGCGGCGTACTCATAATTTGTGCGCGCATCAACTCAGCCGTAGCATTCACCGCAATCGAGCTGGCAACTTCACCCGCGTTATACCCGCCCATGCCGTCGGCCAGCACCACCAAGCCCAGCTCTGGCTCGAAAAAAATAGCATCTTCATTATGTTCGCGCACCTGCCCCGTATCGGTGCGCCCCGCCATTTCCAGCATGGCAGCCAAATTTTGCATATCAGTCCCTTAAATTACCAGCTGGCCGGATCATGCCTTCTGCACGATGGCCGGTTTGGAAAAGACGCCAAATTCCATAGAAGGACTTTATGATAATCAGTTATTCAGTCAATTAGATTTTGATTATGCTTTTTAGGGACAGCGCCCGCCATTTTGGGTTGATTACGATACAACTTCGGATAACCACACATCATGGTATATCGGCATACGCCATGCGCCGGCGGATAATGCCCGTTTTTCGCAGCAAACGACGATCCTGTCGATTCTTATCAAAATAGCGCGGATTGGTGACCATGGAGGCCAGCTTGGCCGATTGTCCGACGCTTAAACGAGCCGCACTGGTTTTATAATAATGCTGCGCAGCAGCCTGTGCACCGAACACGCCATTGCCCCATTCGATGACATTCAAATACACCTCGAAAATCCGGCGCTTATCCCATAGCGTTTCGATCATCACCGTCAGAATCGCTTCTTCGACTTTGCGCAGCGGATTGCGACTACCCGATAAAAACAGGTTTTTGGCCAATTGCTGGCTGATCGTCGAGCCACCAGCGACAATCCGCCCTTTTTTGATATTTTTTTCCCACGCGGTTTGCATCCCTTCCCAATCAAAACCTTCGTGATCAAGAAATTTGGCATCTTCAGATGCCACCAGCGCGCGCTTCAGATTGGGAGAAATTTTATTGTAATCAACCCATTCAAATTCCAGTTGCGCCGCCGGATCTTCCGCCTGCAGACGCTCAAGCTGCGCATTCATAAACGCCGTATCGCTCGGATTAATCCAGCGCCACGCGACAATATGCAGCAACATCCATAGATTCCAGACCACAAACAAGGTCAGCAGCAATAACACGCCACGGCCAATCCAAGCCATCAAACTCACTTTCTTCATTCTTTTCAAACCAGGGGTATATCTATCAAGACAAATACAGGATTAATCCACAGAGCAATACCCATCAAAGCTGCTCGCGCATCCATACCAATACGGGCTCAACATCAGGGCGTAATTCGGTCCAAAGATGAAAAGCTTCGGCGGCCTGCCCGACCAGCATGCCCAAGCCGTCAACGCGCAGCACAACGCCCGCTTCACGCGCCTGCGCCAGAAACGGCGTTTCATCTTTGCCATACATCATGTCGTAAGCCAGCGCGCCGGGCGCGAAAACCGAATTGGATATTGGCAAGCGCTCGCCGCCAAGGCTGGCTGAAGTGGCATTGATAATCAGGTCAAACTGCCCAGCAATAGCACCATATTCGCAGGCTTGCAGCAAGATCGTGGTATTGGCTTGAAAATGTTCAACCAGCTGACTCGCCCTGGATAAAGTACGATTTGCCAAAGTCAGGCTGGCCGGCTGCTGTGCCAACAGAGGGAGTATTACGCCGCGCGCCGCGCCACCAGCTCCCAGCAGCAAGATACGCCGTCCCCGTATCTCGACATGGCGCAACACATCGGCGACCAGACCTGCGCCGTCGGTATTGTCGCCCAGCCAGGAATCGTCGGCTTGAAGCTGCAAAGTATTCACCGCACCCGCAGCTTGCGCGCGCGCGGTCAACAGATTGGCTAACCGGAAAGCGTCTTCTTTAAACGGGACGGTCACATTCGCGCCACGGCCACCGCTTGCGGCAAATTGCGCCACACTGGCAGCAAAACCATCGACGGGAGCGAGCAAACGATCATAACAAAACCCGGCAAGCGCCGGATTACCTGCAAACTGCGCTGCAAACAAGGCATGGATTTGCGGCGATTTGGAATGGGCAATCGGGTTGCCAATCACAACATAGCTCGGGCTAGCGGTCGGTTCAGTCATAGTGCAGCACAAATAAAAAAGTGAGGCGTAGTTTACACCGACGCCCCACTCCTTACACCCCACATTCAATCAATGTTTAGCCTTGCTTCCACGGCAAACCGGCGACTTTCCAGCCATTTTTGCTGCTACGGTGCTCATTCGCGTCTTTATCGCCCTCAAAGCCTTCCAGAATATTCATCGCGGCGGTGTAACCATGCTGCGCAGCCAACATCGCCGCGTCGTGCGAGCGCGCGCCGGAGCGACACAAAAACATCACCACAGCTTCCGGATCAACCTGAGTTTTAAGCTGAGTTAGGAAGTTGGGATTGTTCGCCATTCCCGGATAGCTTTTCCACTCGATCAGCTCAGCATCCGGCACGATACCGACCCATTGCCATTCAGCACTGGTGCGCACATCGACGATGTGTACGGCAGACAAGGACTGAAATAAAGTCCAGGCTTCGCTCGGCGTCACGGCACCTGCATACGCTAGACCCTGGCTTTGGGCACGTGAGCGTGCGGTTTGTAAAATTTCATTAGCTTGACTCATTGCGTGATTCCTCGATCTTGAAATGCAGTTTGAACTTATAGATGCGCTTAGTTTACCGCTTTCCACACGACAACCAAATTGCACCAATTTGGTGCAGTTTTTTAATGGACGCACCGAGATTGAGCACACCTAAGAAGCATGCGCGAACGCAAATACTTGTGGCACAATAGCTGTTAGTCGTTATATCGCTTGGCACGGTTCATGCTTATACCAAAGCCGTCCAGTGCTGAACGCACCCACATTTAAGAACCACTTTAGTTTAACTGTCCAACTAGGAGCGACAACATGGCTGTAGCCGACGTTCTCAAGCTTATCAAAGATAACGACATTCGTTTCGTTGACTTGCGTTTCACCGACACTATCGGTAAAGAGCAGCACGTAACTGTACCTTCACACGTAGTTGACGAAGAATGGTTCGAAAACGGCCACGCTTTCGATGGTTCATCGATTGCCGGCTGGAAAGGCATTCAAGCTTCAGACATGCTGTTGTTGCCAGATGCATCAACTGCCAACATCGACCCATTCTTTGATGAACCAACCCTGTTCATCACTTGTGACGTGGTTGAGCCAGCAACTGGTAAAGGTTACGACCGCGATCCACGCTCTTTGGCAAAACGCGCTGAAGCCTACCTGAAAACTTCAGGTATTGGTGACACGGCTTACTTCGGTCCAGAGCCAGAATTCTTCATTTTCGACAACATCCGCTGGAACACTGACTTGTCAGGTACTTTCGTTAAGATCGGTTCTGACGAAGGCGCTTGGGCTTCTGCTGACGAAACTGCGGGCGGCAACCTGGGTCACCGTCCACGCGTTAAAGGCGGCTACTTCCCAGTTCCTCCAGTTGACAGCCACCAAGACATCCGCGCAACGATGGTTATCGTGCTCGAAGAACTGGGCGTGCCAGTTGAAGTATTCCACCACGAAGTAGCCAATGCTGGTCAAAACGAGATCGGTACTAAATTCTCTACTTTGACTCAACGTGCTGACTGGACTCAGATCCTGAAATACGTTGTACACAACGTTGCTGCCCAATACGGCAAGACTGCTACGTTCATGCCAAAACCAATCGTTGGCGACAACGGCTCAGGCATGCACGTTCACCAGTCTATCTGGAAAGACGGCAAAAACTTGTTCGCAGGTAACGGCTACGCTGGCCTGTCTGAAACTGCCCTGTTCTACATCGGCGGTATCATCAAGCACGCTAAAGCACTGAACGCGATCACTAACCCAGGCACGAACTCATACCGTCGTCTGGTTCCTCACTTCGAAGCACCAGTTAAACTGGCTTACTCAGCGAAGAACCGTTCTGCGTCGATCCGTATTCCTCACGTAGCGTCTGACAAAGGCCGTCGTATCGAAGCGCGTTTCCCAGATCCATTGGCTAACCCATACCTGTGCTTCGCTGCATTGTTGATGGCTGGTCTGGATGGTATCCAGAACAAGATCCACCCAGGCGATCCAGCTGACAAGAACCTGTACGACTTGCCACCAGAAGAAGACAAACTGATCCCTACAGTTTGCGCGTCTCTGGACGAAGCACTGGCAGCACTCGATGCAGACCGCGAGTTCCTGACTCGTGGCGGCGTATTCACTAATGAGTGGATCGACAGCTACATCGAACTGAAAATGAACGACGTAACTCGTTCACGCATGAACGTGCACCCAGTTGAATTCGATATGTACTATTCATTGTAATTTTTCAGCCTGCCTGGCAGGCTAGGAATTACACAAAACCCGCATCCAGCCTGGCTGGTGCGGGTTTTTTATTGGTTTGCAATCGACTAATTTCAATACTTTCTTCGCTGACGTTTTTCAGCTCAGTCAGATAATGTTAGTTTGGGTGATCCTATCTGAAACGCTCCAGCAGCTCAGGCGACCAGCCGATAACCGATTCCGGTTTCGGTAATCAGGTATTTCGGCAAGGCCGGATCGGCTTCGAGTTTCTGGCGCAAATGTCCCATATAAACGCGCAAATACTGGCTCGATTCGCTGTGGTTCGGCCCCCAGACTTCGCGCAATAATTCACGGTGCGTCAATACTTTGCCCGCGTGTCGGATCAAGGTCGTTAGCAGACGGTATTCGATGGGAGTCAAGTGTATTGCTTGCTCCTGGCGATATACCTGCCGCTGTATCAGATCAACGCGGACATCGCCAAAGCCAAAATTTTGTACATTGCGCGCGCTGCGCCCTGCATGACGCCGCAGCAAGACGCGAATCCGCGCCAGACATTCGTCGACGCCAAACGGCTTGGTCAGATAATCATCGGCGCCCGCGTCGAGCGCGGCGACTTTTTCACTTTCGTGTGCGCGCGCTGACAAAACCAGAATCGGAATATCGGTCCAGTCGCGTAGCTGGCGGATCACTTCCAGCCCGTCCAGATCGGGCAGCCCCAGATCCAGAATCACCAGATCAGGCTTGCGACTGGCGACGGCCATCAAACCACGTGAGCCGGTTTCCGCCTCAAATACATTCATGCCATTTAATTCAAGCGAGGTATGCAGAAAACGGCGGATCGGGGCGTCGTCTTCGATCAAAATAATGGTCGCGGATTGTTCGTTCATTCGGTTTCTGCCCGGATTGTCGGCGGTGTACCACGTGGCAAGGTGAAGCTGAATTCTGCGCCGTGCGGGCTTAAATTACGAGCCTGAATCTGCCCGCCATGCGCGGCAATAATGGTGCGGCAGATCGCCAGCCCCAGCCCTACTCCCGGGGTCGCCGATTCATTGACGCCACGGGTGAATTTTTCAAACAGCTTTGACACCGTTCCAGCCGGCAGACCGGGGCCGTTATCGCTAACCAGCACAGTCACAAATTGCTCGCCGACCTGTGCGCTGATGCCAATTTCGCTTTGCGCTGGCGTATATTTGGCTGCATTTTCCAGCAAATTAACCAGCACGCGTTCGATCAGGACGGCATCGTATTCGAGCAAGGGCAAATCGCCCGGCAAGTCGACACGCAAATGATGCGAAACCAGTGCCGCCCCACATTCGCGCACGGCACTGCCGATGACTTCTTCGAGCACCTGCCATTCCATATGCAAAGTCACACCCGATTGCAATT